>JALONI010000082.1 GCA_025455015.1 Cyclobacteriaceae bacterium
ATGGGCAGGCGTGCCAAAATTCGGAAAGCCCACCAGGTCGGGGTTCGGATCGGCCGTAACTTTCGCATAGGTAAATGTGTAGTTGACAATGGCCACCACGGCAGAGGTGATGTTTCCCGTCACATCAAATTCCACCCCGCGGCTTGCGATCTGCCCGCGCGGCACGTATCTCTCCATTGAAATACCCTCCCGCACTGTAGTTGGCACTCATGAAGAGCTTGCGTTGTTATCGGGTGGCTCTAATCCCGTCAATACCGCTTGGTACGGCATCTGATAAGGCGTAAACACACGAGGAATGGGTGGAAAGGTGACGTTCTCGTTGAGTCGCCTCAGGCAGCGAAGCAGAATAATGCCCATGCGATCGCTGCCCGGGCGGTAGCGGATCGATTTCTACGGAATGGCAAACTCCGCTGTCCAACCCCACGCGTGCATCTTGGTGTTCACGCTCCACAGCGAAATCCACTCGCGATTGAAACTGCTGCCATCGCTCACCAACAACTCGCGCTGTGCTCCGTGCGGATTGGTCTGAAACACCATGGCGTTGCGTTTGTCCAGCAAGCCATCCAATGCAAAACCGACCAAGTCGTTTTCATCAAAGCTGAAATCGCGTTGCATGTTGGGCACGCGAACGCCTCTGCGTCCAGGGCTATCGTAACAAACTGCGCTGACATAGATGTTTCGATCATCAAATAAAATACGAAACTCAGTTCGAAACGAGGGCGCATCACCCTGGCGTGGCTCGTACTGAACAAAGGCTGTGATCACCTCCGCAGCACTCCAAGCGGGTTCATCCATGTGCCCATCGATCACCACTTTTTGCGAGGCGCGTGCCACTCGTATTTCCGGTGGGGTTGCGGGTGGGTCAAAAGTTTCCTGGGCCTGCAAAGACCCCAGCGAGTATAACAACCAACCGACTGTGATCGCCCGCCTCATATATCCACGCGAAGCAGCCAGCGATGGCCACCGGTCGCCTCGATCAGGGGCGAGCGATGAACAATCCCTTTCCCGCGGTTGGCGGGCGCGGCTTCTCCCTTCAATACGGCCACGTCAAAGGCGGATAGCCGCTTCACCTGCAACGAATCCGTAACGATTTCTGCATTGGTACCCTTCACCAGCTTTGCGCGATTGACATACGCATCGGGCACCCACTCAGTTCCTTCACCAACATACGTGCATAACAAGCGGTAGTCATAGCCATCGGTATGAAACTTTGTGCAGGCATCATCGGCTACTGTTTTCAAAATCAGTTTCACTCGTTTGTCAATCGACAGCGCAAAGGCTTCGTCCAATAGGACCAACACATCTTGCAGCAGAAGTTGTTTGGCCAAGGCCGAAAACGGCACGGTATCCAAATAAGCTCGAAGGCACGAAGCCGCATTTTCAGGAACTACGCTTTCCTGAAACGCAGGGAGCCCCCGTTGGATGATGTAGCGACCCAACAGGTCGACATCTTCCTGCACGGGACGTTTCCAAACGGTCAGGTTCACGTCCGGCAAACGGATATCACCAAGCGGCTGTGGCGTTTCCACCACTATCTGCCGCATGGCGGCCTTCCGGATAAAAAGATTGATCATATCAGCCAGCCAATAACTGTTCGGTAGAAAGTCTTCGAAACGTGACCCAACCGGCCGCCAGAACACCGATAGCAGCCAGCACCATCACGAGGAGATCGATGAGAAACGAGCTTCGGACGTGTTGGCTTTGATACGTATGGCGCGGCAATTGATCCAGGGCCTCGGTTGTCATCCATTCGTTGCGAAACATACGCGGCATAAAGTAAGAACGCCACGCATCGGCATAGGCAATTACTTGCTGGCGAAAGTCGCTGTAGTGCCGGGCCGAGGTGCCGCTCAGATCGGTGAGGGCGTCTTGCAATAAAATAGCGGGTGAAGCAAAGCGCCACTGATCCACCCAAGCCTGCTGGCTCGCCAACTGTCGGTTATAACGGTCGACCACGGGCATCACCGCCTCTTTAATCAAATCAATCGAAGCGAAGTATTCAATCCAGAACTGATAGCGGTTGGGCTGCGAGCTATCCTGCCGGGCCAGTTCGGGGTGATCGCGGTAGTAGGTTTTGAGGATTTCACTGGCACGCTTATCAGCCTCTGCTTCGGCCACGCGGTATTGATGAATCATGTTGATACGTGACGGCACGGGATACAATTGGGTAGCCAATTGCCCAATGATAGCCGGCAGTAACAACACCACAACGATCCATGCCGACATCAGCTTGACCGCATTGCTGCCGGACGACTTGCCCGTCACATTGACCCAAAAAGACAACGCAAACCAAAAAAACGCATAGGATAGAATAACGGCCACCATCCTGACCGTCCCGTGGGGCAGGCCAAGGCCCATCATCAAAAACGCCAGCATCATGCTGCCCACCACCACTGCCGCCAATGCCACAAAACGCACCATAAACTTGCGCAGCAACCAACCAAACACCGAAATGGGCTGGGCCAGCGTCAGGCGCAGGGAACCCGACTCGCGCTCAGCCGAGAGAACGTTGTAACTAAATGCCACAACTAACAGTGGTAACAGGTAAATGCATACAAATGCAAGATCGAAGGAACCAAACAACAACTTCACGGGGTTGGATAGCTCGGAAAATCCGAGGGCATAGGCTTCGCCATACAATTTGGGCTTTGTATAATGCGTAAATAAATCGCTTTGACCCGTTGAGACAAACGCCAACGGCTGCGGATCCATCGCCACCACGCGCCCCATGCGCTGACCATATACGCTGAGCATGCGCGGGTCCAGCCACGATTGCTCATAACGTTTCAGCCCTCGGGCAATCGAATCAATTTCGAAGCGTGTGGCTTCTTCTGCCACTTCCTGCTCATGGCGTGCTTTGTCAATCGCAGCCGCCCGATCGCCTACGTGCTCGCGGCCATTGCGCACCGCAAACAGCGTGCAACCGAAAAACAATAAAAACAACACCGAGAGCCAGCGTTCGCGGGCAATGGTTTTCCACTCGTAAATCAGACTTTTTATCATGCCCAGCACTAAAAGATGGACATTTTTTTCACTGCCACATAAACGGCCATGGCACTCACCAACCACCAACCCAGCAGCGTCAGCAGATTGCCTTGCTGGAGTGCCAAAACAGTACGTTGGGATAATGGCTGGTAGTCAAAATCCGGCACGGCAGCCCACAATTTTTCATCGGCCAGATAATCCCATTCACCCGTCTTTGAGTTCTCTACCATATCGCCATTCATTTTGCCCACGAGCATGAGCCGGTATTTCTCTGCGGCATCGGCAAAGTCCCAATGCGCATGGTAATCGGTGCGGCAAATGGCCATCGACAAAAAGCGGGTTGGTAAGAAGGGTGACAGTACGGCCAGCGTTTTGTAAACACGCGTCTGATTTTGGTACGTCTCTTTCAGGGACTGATAGTGTTTAAAATAAATCTCGGCCTCATGTTCTTCGCCTTGTTGCATGAAATACCCATCCCAATTGAAGGGGAGCTCCGCTACCGTTTGTACGTTGTGCCTTGCTAACGTTTCCTCTTCCAACTTTTTCGCAGCTGCATTCCACGGATCATGGCCATTTAAACCGCTGCGTTTATCGCGGGCGATCTGTTCCTCAAATTCCAATTGCGTGGGATATGGGAAAAGCGAATCTGCCATGGCCGAAGACGCTTTGGGCATCGCCAAACACGAAAGCACCCAGAGGCCGAGCAAGGCAACAAACGACAAACTGGATCGGGGCGAGACAGCCGATACCAACAACGTAAGGTTGGTGAATACGGCATAGTACACGAGAAAAACCATCAACAGCAGTAACCATGCACCCACCCCAAAAACACCATAGTCGCGGATACCGGACAACAAGATGGCGGCCAGGGCAAAAAGCACCAGCGTAACGATGGCTATCGGCAGATACAACGCCACCCACTTGCCCAGCAAAAGCCGACCAACCGGCACGCCCTGACTTTTAAGTAGTCGCAACGTACCGCTTTCACGTTCGCGGGTGAAAGCATTAAATCCCAACAAAATGATCACTAACGGAATGAGAAACATCAGGATAAAATCCGGGGTAAGGTCGCCAAATCGCGAAAGAGCCGTTTGATCTTGTGCGGCCATGTACTGCGCATCGCTACGCTTATGGGCTTCCAGAAAAATACTAACGCCTGCGTATTTGTCTACGCCATTGTCGATCAATGACAACGGATACTTGGGCTTAAACGCATACGTTCCGTAGTGCGCAGCTGAGTGCGGATTCTTTTGGCCTTGCCCCACCCACTCCTGCCGTGCGTTGGCGCGGGCGCGTTCATGTTGTTCGTTCACCGATTCGTAGTAGCGCTTGCTCACCAGCACCGATACCACGGTAACCAGCAACAACGTGAGGATGACCACGCGAAAACGTCCCTCCCGAACGTTCTCGGTCAACTCTTTGCGAAGGATGGCGCGTATCATGTTCAATTCATATGTTTTAAATAGAGCTTCTCTAAATCGGTATGATTGATTTGATCTGTGGTGAGTTGCTCCACCAAACGCCCCTCTTTCATGATGCCGAGGTGCGTGCCGGTTTCCTTGGCACGAAACAGATCGTGGGTGGCCATCAACGTGGCTACACCCCGCTGACTCATTTTTTTCAACAGCTCTGAAAACTCATTGCTGGCTTTGGGATCCAACCCCGAGGTGGGTTCATCCAGCAACAACGCCTCGGCTTTTTTTGCCAGCGCAATGGCAATGCCCACCTTTTGCCGCATACCCTTTGAGTAGGTGCTGATGCGCTTGTCATGCGCCTCTTCTTGCAACCCCGCCTGCGTGAGAAAAGCGGTCAGTTCATCACGCGAATACCGCTGGCGAGCCAGGGCCGAAAAGTAATCTACATTTTCCAGCCCGCTAAGGTTGGGATAGAGCATAAGGTTTTCAGGAATATACGCCAGCTTGGCTTTGCTTTCTTCGGGACGCGCCACCACATCAATACCTGCCACTAAGGCCGAGCCGTCAGTGGGCTGTATAAAGTTGAGGAACAAATTGATGGTTGTGGTTTTCCCTGCCCCATTGGCCCCCAACAGACAATATATCTCACCGCGTTGTACGGTAAGGTTGAGCGGATGAAGCGCCACGGTGTGGCCATAGAACTTACTCAAGTTGGAGGCTTGCAGCATAACAAGTCGAGCTATTTACGTGCAATGAACAACGATCCAAGTTATTTTGCAACAATGTTGCATTAATTTCATGCATCTATTCGCTGCAATCGTCTATATTTGCCCTTGCATTGCGGTTTGCTTGTGGGCTCCAACCCCAAGCGATTAAAAGGGAACCCCGTGAAAATCGGGGGCAGTTCCCGCTACTGTAATTTCGTCTCTGGCATTTGCCGGAGAAGCGTTTTTGCCCATCGCAGCCATTGTTTCGCAGCGCGCGAAATGAGAAGGCGGCAAAAACCGGAAAAGCCAGGAGACCTGCCGGAGTGCGTGTTCAATTCAATGCTTCGGGTAAAAAGCAACGAATGAGAATCCTGATCGCCCTCGGCACACCCCGGGGAGTTCCGTCTTTTCATTCCAGCCTTTTACTCTTTTTTCAACCCTTACCCTTTTTCGTATGAAAAAAGAGAAAAAAGTCTGGGCAATGACTCTGATTGCCTTTTGGTGGCTGGCGCCAAACAAAATCAACGCCCAGCAACAAGACTCGGCACGGCTGCTCGATGAAGTGACCGTGACCGCGGCAAAGTTCAGCAAGAGCGTGGGCGAAACCGGCAAAGTGCTGCTCGTCATTGATGAAGCCCAACTGCAACGAAGTACCGGCAAAGACCTGGCACAGGTGCTCAATGAACAGGTGGGCATGGTGGTGGCCGGTGCCAACAGTAACCCGGGCAAAGACAAGTCCATTTTTCTGCAAGGCGCGGCCGGCCAGTATACACTTATCTTGCTGGATGGCGTGCCGGTCAACGATCCTTCGGGCACGGGCGCAGCCTTTGACATACGCTTGCTTTCGCTCGAGCAGGTGGAGCGCATCGAAATCCTGAAAGGAAGCCAGTCAACCTTGTATGGATCGGACGCCATGGCCGGGGTGATCAACATCATCACCAAAAAAAAGGCGAAACCGGGGATGACACAAACCCTCACCTACGGCAGCTTTGAAACGGTGAAGAGCAGCACCACCGCAACGGGCAGTACCGACTACCTTGGCTACAACTTGGGTTATACGTATATCAAAAGCCGGGGCGTGAGCGAAGCCCGTGATACCCTCAACCGCGGGTTTGACCGGGATGGCATCGAGCAACATTCTTTCCAGGGAAATTTCAACCTGGCCCTGACGCCCAAATTATCGCTGCAGCCATACGCTCGGTACCATGCATTCAGGGGCGAGTATGACCAAGGTGCCTTTGCCGATGACCCCTCCGCCCGCTACGAGGCGCAGTTGTTTAACTATGGGCTTAAAGGAACGTATACGGTCGGGCAAGGTGCCATTACGTTGCTTTATGCACAAGACCGCACTCAGCGAAACTTCATTTCGCAATTTCCCTTTTCGGGTGACGGCCGGTTTCAGCATGCCGAAGTGTATGTCAACTATGACCTGTTCCGGTCGCTTCAAGTATTGGCCGGTGCCAACGTGCAATACCTGAAGATGATCGACCAGACCCTGGCCGAGCCCAACCCCTCCGCCACCATTATCAGTCCCTATGCTTCCGTATTTGTCCGAAACCTGGCAGGCTTTTCAGCCGAAATGGGTGCGCGCTACAACGATCACTCGCAGTTTGGCCGAAAGTTCACGTACAGCCTCAACCCTTCGTATCTGATCAACGACCAAGTCAAGCTCTTTGCCAACTGGGGCACGGGCTTCAAGGCCCCCACCCTGACGGAACTCTTTGGTTCCTTCGGTGCCAACCGCGATCTGCAACCGCAGCAAAGCCAAAGCGCAGAAGCAGGCGCGCAATGGTTTTCAGGAAAAAAGGCTACGGTCCGCGCGGTGTACTTCCAGCGGAGGCTTACCAACGTGATCGTGTACAGCAGCGACTTCCGTTTTGAGAACATGGACCGGCAAAACGACCGGGGATTTGAGATGGAAGGCGACCTGCGCCTTTCAAACGCGGTGCAACTGCGCGCCCACTATGCCCACGTGCGGGGCACCGTAACCACGCGCCAACCCGATGGCCGCGACACCACGTTCAGCAACCTGCTGCGCAGGCCTGCGCACACGGTCGGTGTGTTTGCCTCGTACACGTACAGCCGTTTGTTTATCAGTGCCAACCTGAAAACCTTTAGCCAGCGGCCAGATCGCTTCTTCGACCTCAACACATTCTCAACAAAATCCGTCACGTTGGGGCGATATCAGCTATTGGACGTTTATTTGGAGTATCGTTTGAAGAGCGAGCGCGTAAAATTCTTTGCCGAAGTGCGTAACTTGCTCAATCAATCCTTCGAGGAGTCGGCCGGGTTTACCACGCTGGGCCGAAACGGAAACATAGGTGTGACCGCTACGTTATGACAAACCAGACATCGTTTGGCACTAAGCCCCTGACCTTGGTGGAGAACGAAGACTACTACATAGAACACGGGTTGATGGTGTTTACCGAGGCCTATCATCGCAAGCGCGGGTTCTGCTGCAAAAGCGAATGCCGCCACTGCCCCTACGGCTACAAAAAGCCGCGCAGACGATAGGCCCGCACCCCAGCAACCAAGAGAAGGCCGCTTCCCTGCCCGTTTCGCGAAATCAAGTGCACGGCCGCCATCAAAGGCGGCCCACACGCAGGTTTCTCGTTCGTCTGTCGGGAGCGGTCTTTTTAATTTTCCACGCCTTTATCGATGGCTGCTCGCGCTGGCCCCCTGCGAACCAATTCGCAACTTTGTTGCAGGTTTTCCGTTCAATAATTAGGCTTTTTTAAAATATTTTTTAGACCACTCTAAAAATTAATAGCTTTGCCGCTCGCATGACACTTGTTACTGCCGCTTCGAACCGTTTTACCCAAGGCGCTTACCTATTGGTTGTTTGGCTGGTCATGTTTGGCAGCTCGGCAACATCTGCCCAAACGGGCCGCATCACCGGCCGGGTCACGCACCCGGAAGGCCCCGCGGCTTTCGCCAACGTAGCGGTGGTTGGCACCTCATTCGGGGCTGTTACCACGGAAGATGGCCGATTTGTAATCGATCAGGTGCCATTTGGTAAGTACACCCTTTCCGCTTCGGCTGTGGGCTATCAAACAGCCACCGCCACCATCCAACACAACCAACCCGAAACAACCGTGGCCCTTTTTCAGGAAGAAGATATCCACTCGCTGCAAGAGGTAGTGGTAACGGGCACAATGCGGGAAGTATCCAAAATGGCCTCCCCCATTCCGGTTGAAGTCTATGCCCCATCGCTTTTCCGAAAAAACCCCACGCCCAACATTTTCGAAGCACTCAATCAGGTAAACGGACTGCAACCCCAGATGACATGCAATGTATGCAACACGGGCAGCATTCAGATCAACGGGCTGGAAGGGCCCTACACCATGGTGTTGATTGACGGCATGCCGATTGTCAGCAGCCTTTCCACCGTATACGGCCTAACGGGCATACCCAACAGTATGGTGAAACGCATTGAGGTCGTCAAGGGCCCCGCCTCCACCCTCTACGGCTCGGAAGCGGTGGGGGGGTTGATCAACATCATCACGCGCGATCCGGCCACGTCCGCCCGCTGGCAAGCCGATGTGTACGGAACCTCCGTGGGCGAAGTAAACACCGACCTGACCGGAGCTTTCAAAGTCGGCCGCGCCACTTCGCTGTTGGGAGTCAACCACTTTCGCTATGACGTAAAACGCGACATTAACAACGATAACTTCACGGATGTCACGCTCCAAAACCGCATCTCGGTTTTTAACAAATGGTCATTCCCGGTGTGGAAGAACAAAGAGGCCTCGCTGGCCGGTCGTATTTTTTACGAAGACCGCAACGCGGGCGAATTGCAATGGAATTCGGGTTTGCGCGGCAGCGATCATATCTATGGCGAATCCATTTACACCAACCGCTATGAGTTGATCGGCACCGTGCCCTTGTCAGCCCGCCAAGACCTTTCGTTCGATTATTCCTACAATTTCCACAAACAAAATTCCTACTACGGCACCACGTTTTACAAGGCCGACCAGCACACCGGCTTTGCGCAAGTGCGCTGGAACAAAGAGGTTGGCAAACACCAGTTGTTGATCGGCCTGCCATACCGTTATATTTTTTATGATGACAACACGCCCGGCACAGCCACAGCCCAAGCCACCAATAAGCCTTCGGTCACTCACCTGCCGGGTGTTTTTGTACAGGACGAGTGGGCGATTTCCCCCAAGGTATCCTTGCTGGGCGGCCTGCGGTATGATTACAACAACGTGCACGGCTCCATTGTAACACCCCGCTTTAGCGCGAAGTGGGCTCCTTCGTCTTCGGGCGTTTTGCGGCTCACGGGCGGACGCGGTTTCCGCGTGGTCAATTTGTTCACCGAAGACCATGCGGCCCTGTCGGGTGCGCGCCAGGTGGAAATACGCAGCGACTTGCGACCGGAGAATTCATGGAACGGCAACCTGAACTTCACCCAAACGGTTGCGTTTGGTTCGGGATTTGTCACCTTCGATGCGTCCGGTTTTTACACCTACTTCACCAACAAGATCGTGGGCGATTTTCTCACCGATCCAAACAAAATCATTTATGACAACTTGGATGGCCATGCCGTTTCGCGTGGCTTCACGCTCAATGCCGATGCCTCGTTCGACAATGGCTTGAAACTAATTGCCGGAGGTACATGGATGGATGTGTACCAAATGGTTAACCAGGACGGGAACCTGACCAAGGTGCCCCAACTGTTGGCCCCCGGCTTTAGCGGTACCGGATCGCTCAGCTACACAACGCCCTCCAGCCGCTGGGCGGTGGACCTGACGGCCCGGGTCAACGGCCCCATGTTTATGCCCGTACTACCCAACGACTTCCGCAGCGAAAAATCGCCTTGGGTGCCACTGCTCAACTGGCAACTCACGCGGCATTTCCACACTGCGCACGCGCACTGGGAAATTTATGCCGGTGTTAAAAACCTGTTGAACTTTATTCAGCGCAATCCTTTGCTACACCCCGATGACCCGTTTGACCGGCCGGGGGGAAAATATTTTGACAGTGATGGCAACCCGCGCCCGGATACGAACCCGTTTGGGTACACGTTTGATGTAGCCTACAGCTATGCGCCCGTGCAGGGCTTACGCGGATTTTTAGGCGTGCGGTACACGCTGCATTGACCTTATTTGTTGATCAGCACAGCCTCTTCCAGAATAAAATTGCCATGCTCCACATCTTTGTCGTTGAGGCGCAGCTTGCCTTTTACACGAATGTATTGATCCGCCTCAAACTTGGCTTGCTTTACTTTGAAATACACCTCGGCAATGGACTCCGGCCCGGCACCGCCACAAAAAAAACACTGGGCAAACGGATACTTGGAAAGGATAATGTACTTGTCGCCCTCAATGTCCAGCGGCAGGTGATACCCTTCCAGGGTAAGCTCCTTGCCCTCTTGTGATTTCAAGTCAGTGGGGAAACTGGGGTAGAGAAAGTATTCCTTGGCGGCCTCGTTGTACTTGGCTTCGAATTTCGTTTTGGCAAACAGTACCCAGCCATCGGTTTGGGCCTTGGCGGGCGTGGCAGCCCACAGCAGAACAAGACAAACAATCAGTTTTTTCATAAAAATTTCTCCACCCACTCGCGGGCCGATCTCACCGTTGGTTTTTTTATCGTTGAAGTAAAGTCTGTTACGTTGTTAGTGACAAAGAAATACTGGCCCGCGATATTCTTTGCGCTTTTTCGTTGCAATAACCCTCGCTTGTTTCAAGACTGTCTCTTCTGCTGCTAACGTGCTGTACTCACTCACGGCTTAAAGGTAGCGAAAAGGGCGAAATCAGTGATCACCGTGCCAGCACGGTATGGATGTCGGTGCGGTACGCCTGCCACGCGGGCACCAGCGAGCACAGAAATCCCAATAGCAAACTGCCCGCCATCAGGTATAGTTCTTCGGCATAAAACACCGCGGCCGTGACGCCCGCTTTTTGGCTCTCGCCTATCAGGTTGACAAACAAGGCCAACAGGCCATGGCCCAAGGCCAACCCCAACAGACAACCCATCAACGTCAGGGCCATGCCTTCAAGGGTGACAGCCGCAAACAACTTCGCTTTCGAAGCGCCCATGGAGCGCATGATGGCCATGTCGTACTGGCGCTCCTTTAACGAGTTGTACAGGGCGATAAAAATGCTCAGCGCAGAAATAAAAATGAGCAGATACGCAAAGCCCATCAGCACATCCACCCCCACACCCAGGATCGAAAACAAACGCGCGCTCTCAAAGGCCGGAGAGGCCGCCTGCATATTGGTATTGGCATTGATGAGCCGGGGCAACTGAATGGCTGCGATGGGGTTTCGGTACTTGATCAACAACGAGGTCACCTCCAGCGTAGTATCGCCCGCCAGCACACCAGGCACCAGCGCAGACGTGTTTTCCTCTGTGAGGGTCGTGCTGTGGTTCACGGTCAGGTCGTGCACACGCCATACGCTTTGAATGTTGGTGAGCAATAGGTTGTCGATGGCCGACTGCGAAGATTTCAAAATGCCCACGACCACAAATTGATGTTCATCGTGCGAGTGGCCCCCTTCAGTTAATCCGTGGGCACTGGCAAAGCGGTCGCCCACCTTCAATTGCAACATGGCGGCAGCCGTGGCCCCCGCCACCACTTCCAAATCGTTGTTCCACCAGCCGCCTTCGGCCAAGGTGGCCCCGTACAACTCGGGATAGGCACGCGTGGTGCCCACGATGCGGTAAGTTTGATAGCTATCGCCCAACGACAGGGGAATGGCGCTTTTCACGAGCCGGTGTTTGGCCAGCCGCTCGGCCTCGGCCAGCTTGATGTTACCGGTGGGGAAATCAATGTGAAAAATGGAACACAGGATGATCTGAAGAGGGCTGCCCTTGGCGCCCACCACCAAGTCGATGCCCTGTGTGTTGGAGGCAATTTTTTCCTGCAACTGATGGTTGAACACCAGTATCAAGGTGATCACGGCAATGCCCAAGGCCAACAAAATAACGTTCAAGGTGGTATTGAGCGGTTTGGCAACCAAATACTTCCACACCAATCGGATCAGGCTCATATTATTTCAAGTGAAGGTGGTGGGTGATTTTTGATTTCAACCGCTGGTCGTGCGTGGCAATGACCAGCGTGGCTTCGTTTTGTTTGGCCACCGACAGCAGCAACTCGGTTACTTTCTCGCAGTTGGCATCGTCCAGGGCAGAGGTGGGCTCATCGGCCAGGATTACCGCGGGCTTGTTCATCACCGCGCGGGCAATGGACACGCGTTGTGCCTGCCCATGGCTGAGTTCTTGGATGCGCGCCTGGCGTTTGTCGGCCAACCCCAGTTGTGCGAGCACTTCTTCGGCCCGTTGCTTTTTCAGTTCCTTTCCGGCCAGGTAGGGTGCCATCCACAGGTTTTCCTCTACGGTAAGGGCTGCCATGAGGTGATTTTTTTGAAATACAAACCCCAGGTTTGTTCCGCGGAAGCGGTCCAATGCCGCTTCGCTGAGTGAGGCTACTTCGGTACCGCATACGCGGATGCTGCCCTGCTGACTGCGCAACAAGCCACCCACCAGGTGCAGCAGCGTAGTTTTGCCACTGCCCGATTGCCCCAACAGCAGATAATGCTTGCCCACATCGGCCGAAAAATCGGGGAAGGAGATGGAGGTTGCGTGGGGATATTGATACGAGAGCGAGCGAACTTCGACCATGGCATTTTTGCGAAAAGCGAAAGTTAGCAGTTGCCACCGACTTGCAAAAGCAAGCCGTCAAAATGCGAAAAGCTGTCTCCGCAGACAGCTTTTCTTGAGCTCGAAAGATTTAGGTTATGAAATCAGTTCTTGCCCATTTTTTCCATTTCCTTCTCAAACGTTTCTTTGAACTTCTCGTAATCGTAGTCAATCTTCAGCCGCTCGTCCTTGGAGAGACGCTCGTTGTATTGCTTCACCAGGTCGTCAGCCGAGAGCTCGATGGCCACGTACGTCTTGTAAGAGCCGTCTTTGGTTTGCACCAGCTTTTGGCAGATTCTGCGGATGCCACTCAGCGTTTGGTTTACCACCTCGCGGTTCAGGCTCTCAAAGCGTTGCTCCAGTTCTTCTTTGTTGTTGAAGGTGCGTGAGTTTACGTAGTTGTCCGTTACGGTTTTTACCGTGGTTTGGATGCTTTGCGCCAATTGGTTGCGCGCGTTGGTCATGGCTTTGTCATCAGCCACTGTCTGGCTCATGCTTTCGCCCACCGAGTTGGCGCGGAACACCTTGTTGGTGGTGAAGTAGTCAGGACCTGAGCAGGGCACGATCACTTCTTTTTCACCCTCGGGTGTTTTCTCTTTACTCTTACAGCCGCTGATCAAAACGGCCGCGGCCAGTACCGTTACAAGCGACAGATTCACTAACTTTTTCATATTCATTTAGGGATTTTGGTTGTGCAATTTAAGTAATGCAATTTACAGGCCACATTTGGCCGGGGCTCTTTTTTACACCCCGGATTTTTCAGGCTGGCAAAACTGCCATCGGTTGGCAAATCGCGGCTTTTTCACTGTAAAATGACGTTTAGCAATTCCGGCAGCTTCTCGTTTTCGAGCATTTTCAGGCTGGCATTGTAGGCTTCCTGGCTGCTGCGCTCGTAGTCGAGGCTGTAGCCTTTTACGCGGTCCAGCGTGGTCGCATAAATCTCTTTGCCGTCTTTGACCGTTACCACCTTGATCACCGTGGTGGCAAAGGTGATGAAGATGCTGCCCGACTGCGAGCCGCGCTCCGAATCGGCTGTGATGTCCATCCACAGTTCGGCTTTCTTTTTGTCGTCCGTCAGTTCAAAGCCGGCTTGGGTGATAAAATTCTTGAGCCGGTTGGTCAACTGCTCCTGGTTTTTGGGTTGGCCCAGGCTTTTCTCCACCGAAGTGACGTACACCAGCGGGCGCTGCACATTCAGCAACGTGGACGCTTTGGGCACCACGATCTTATCGGTGACCAGCGTGTATATCTCGGAGGCATTTTGCCCGGCCATAGCTTGGAGATTGACTTTGACTGCCACGCGCTGTTCCAAATCGCGCGAAGCGATTTTGGTCAACAGGATGCGCGCTTGCCCGTTCACGTCTGTCTTGTAATCAGGAAAGACATCGCCTGCGCCTTTTTCAAAAAGAGCTCGCAGCGGCAAGCCGGTGATGGGCCTTTTATTTTCCTTGAGGATGGCGCGTGCCGTCACGGTGATGCCGCTCTCGGCTACCCTTCGGTTCACCGTCAGCTCGCCCGGCACCGAGGTCACCTCAATGCGGTCCAGCAGCGTTTGTATGTTTGACAGAATTTCGTTGGTGAGCAAAATCTCCTTTCCCTCAAACTCCAGCCGGATGGGTTCCGCCAGGTATTTTTCCACCGCCCTAAACCCCTGGAAGTAAAACCCCAGTGCCTGAACCAAGTCTCCGTTGCGTTCGGATTGCTTGGCTTTGGTAAAAAAGTCGAGCCAGAGGGTGACCGCATTTCGCTTTTGTTCCTCTTTGATTTCGCGGTAGCGCGCCTTTGACAGCCGGTAGTACACCCAGTAGCTGCGCTCATCTTCCCAGGCATCTACCTGCTCAAAC
>JALONI010000083.1 GCA_025455015.1 Cyclobacteriaceae bacterium
GCTACATCCGCGGCTTCGAACTGGAAGTGGATGCCAAAGACCGAAAGCATCAGGTGTGGGAACGAAATTCCTTAAGTATTCCCCTTTGGTCCACCGCGGTGTTTAATCAAAAATTAGAGTATATTCACCTTAACCCGGTGAGGGCTGGTCTGTGCACATACCCCGAAGATTATAAATACTCAAGCGCACGATTTTACCTATGCAACGAAAACAATTGGAGCTTTTTAACTCATTACAATGGATAAAATATGTATGACAAGTCGAAAAAAATTAGTTTGCTTGTTGGTGAAGAACACCAACAAGGGCGGGGAGAACCACCCAGCTTATGATAACTTTATTGAGTTTAGGTTGAATGAGTTTATGGCAAGAGGAAAAATGAATCCCGATGAGTGCAATAAATTCATTCAAAATGAGCTGATACCAGAATTGAAAAAAGAGATTTTCAACGCAAAGAATTCCGTCTCAAAAAATTTAAATACTTATTTCCAAGATGTGATAAATCCCATTTACGGCATAAAGTAGGATGAAATATTATACTATCGGTTTTACGGATGAATTAAGCATAATTGGTGCCTATCCTCAAGTTACAAAAGAGGATGGTTACAACTTGTCTTCTTTTGATTCTTATTGGAATGTTTCATGGGATAAAATTCCTGACTTTGCTCCAAGCTATCATGTTAAAATAAATGACAACGCCAAGCCAACAAATTTATTAAGAGGTCTTTCGGGTTTTTATGGGTTCACGGTTGACTTAGCACTTAAAAGTTTACTGATTAAATTTAATTTGCCTCCGAGTAAATTCTATCCGATCCATGTAACGTATCATGGTAAAAACTTAGAATACTATTGGTTCCATTTTGTGAATAGTCTTTTGGATTACATAGATTATAATGGAACTACTTTTGAGCTATTCGAAAAGTCACCGTTTAAACTACTGAGGAAAATTAATGTTTCATCAGTAACTGAATTGCATGAACTTCAGGAGGGATTAACTTTTGAAAGAGGTATAAGATTGAAGGTCTTGACATTAAAGAATGATTTTCCTAAATATGATATAATTAGTCTGTGGAATATTACTCCTCTTTTTCTGGTTAGTGAGAGTTTAAAAACTGCATTGGAAGAATCTGGATTGAATGGTTTTACTTTTAGGGAATATGAACCTTTACTCTCAAGCTAGTTCATTCCTCGCAAAGTCTCCGCCTCGGGAATTCTGAGGAATTGAGTAAAGAGCAAGGAAGTGACAGGATTGAAAAAAGATTTTTAAAATGAGCACAATGAGAACCTAAATAGAATGACCACCCGCTTAATTGTATCGCTCCTCCTCATCACCACCACCGTCCTTGCCCAAAACAAGAGCTTGGATAACTACTTTGCACAAATACGGGTGGGTAAGTATGCCAACGTACCGGCCGAGGTGAGTAAGCCGGAGTTGGCGAGTGGATTGCTAAAGTCGCTGAGTGTGCATGCCGCGGATACTATGACTGTAGTTAGGGCACGGGCGGCTGGATTAGTGCGCACCATTGGGTTGCAATCAAAAGTAGCCACGGTGCGCATGCAGGCAGTGCAGCAATTGGTGACATCGGCTAAAGACAAGGATACAGGCAATGCGGGCGTGGCGCTTAATTACCTAACGAGTTTTCGCAAGAATGATTTTTCTGGAGCTACCAAAGATTCATTGTATGCTTACTTTCAGCGCAAAGCAGGTAATACGAACACGCTCATCCGTTTGCTGGGTTACTTAGATGTGCAAAAAGCAAAGAATGATCTATTCGTCCTGTCGCAGAATGGCGCGGCTGGTCGTAAGGATCGTTGGGCGGCCCTGCTGGCGCTCAGTCGCATGGGTGATGAGCAAGCCATTAATGATGTAATGAACCGCGTGAAGCGCATGCCCGTGAGTGATGCTTTGGTGTATGAAGTGTTCCCGGACTTGGTGTACACCAGAAGAAGAGAGGCTTTCAGTTATTTGCTGGAAACGCTTAATAGTGATGCAAAGAACTGTGAGTCGGCAGACCCCGAGCGGCCTTCGCGCATACCGTGCGCTTATCGTGTGATGGAGATGCTGGCTCCCGCCATCGGAAACTATCCGTTGAAGTTAAGTGATAGCGGAGATGTTGTCACATCAGACTATCCTGCTGCGCTGACACAAGTAAGAGAGTGGTTTAAAGTGAACAAAGAATTTAAGATATTGGATGACAAATACTAGGTATTAGGGGTTAGGTGTTAGGGGTTGGGTGTTAGGGATTAGGTGTTTGGGTATAAGGAAATTAATTGAGTGCATATGATTCAGGGGTTAGAAGATTTTAAGACGTATAACAAAGCAATGGAGCTGGGTGAATCTGTTTGGTCGATGGTTGCTACGTGGTCATACTTTGAAAAGGATACAATCGGAAAGCAGTTGGTTCGTGCTTGCGATTCCATCGCGGCTAACTTATCCGAGGGGCTTGGCCGATATCATTCTAAAGAGGTGAGGAATTTTACGTTTTACGCGCGCGGCTCGGCATTTGAAACCAAAACATGGCTTACCAAAGCAGCGAGCCGGAACCTGATTGGAACTGAAAAACGTTCAGAGCTTATTCAAAAAATCGATGAGATTGGGCGAATGATAAACGGCTATATCCAGTCGATGGAAAATCGAGTCAGTGAACCTGAAGCTCAGTACCAACGACCTAACCCCTAATACCTAATACCTAATACCTAATACCTAATACCTAATGCCTAACCCCCAATCCCTAACCCCTAACACCCAAATAATGGAATGAAATACCTACTCTTCATATTATCCCTGCTTCCCTTCGCAGCCGTAGCCACGCCACCCGATAGTGCACAGGTTGTCACCCACCTGGATTCGGTGTTTCACGTTCGCGTGTTGGAAGAACCGGCCCCCGAAATGGCAGATGTATTGGTAGAGGAAGTGACGTTGGATGAGGTGAACAATGGTGAAGAGGAACAGAAAATCGCGCTGGTACGGACGATGATGGCCAAGGTGCGGGAGACACAAAATTTCATCCGCTCCATTGATGCGAGCTCGCGGTTTGAATTGCCGGTAGGCATTTCGAAAAGTATTGGTGGCTTAAACTATGATATTGTCATCTACGCGGTGCGCTTGCAGCCCACCCACGCGGAGTTGGATGTGGTGATGGAATTTGAAATTCCTCAAAACGGCAAAAAGCTGGCATTCATGGGCCGCAACATCAAGCTGTCCAACGCAGGCGGCATTGTGGGCGATGCAACCTTGCAATTGATCGGAAGCTACGGCATCAATTTCAATGGCGACAAGGTACAGTTGGTAATCAATGGTGGCACGGAACAACTGCCCGGCACGTATGTGACCATGGATTGTGACGGTTTCAAAGAAATGGCGCTGGATGCCAACGTGATCTTTTCGCGCGATCTGTTGATTCCTGAAAACCTGAACATGTGACAAACGAGTAGAATCGCTTTTACCAACTGACCACGACCGCATTTTCTCCCGGTTCAGGTGGTCTCAATTTCTTTACCGTAACTTATTTGCTGGCACATGCCAAATCCGTAGTCATCTACAACACCCACCCACTTCGATACTCCCGCTTTACAAAAGCATTCGCCTCGTCAAAGTTTGTGATCTTCATGTTCTTGGCGTCCCATAGCAGTTTCTTGCGGCCGGGGTAGGTGTATCCTTTGCCATCGGCATTGGGCTTGCGCCACTGGTAGCTGCGCAACGCCAGGTTGCCCATCAGCACCGCTTCGGTAAATGGCCCGGCATAGTCGAACGGGGAACTCACCACGCCTTTGCCATAGCCTTTCATACAGGCGTTTACCCACTGCACGTAGTGGCCTTCCGGCACACGCGCCAGCGTTTTGGGCGGCAGCGTCACTTCGCTCATCTTGCTCGTGGGCAGCAATATGGGTGCCTTGTCGTAATTGCCCATCAGTTTTCCTTTGGTTCCTTCGAAGATGAAGCCGCTGCCATAGTGGCCCATGGGTTCGTCCGGCAGCAGTTCTTCGGGGCGCTGTGGCAGCAGGCCACCATCCATCCACGTAAGCTTCACATCGCCTTTGCCATCCTTGCGCGGAAACTTTAAGTGGATGATGCTCGAAGCGGGACAACTGTCGAAGTATTCGGCTTCGTTAAAGAAGCCTTCGTATTCGGTGGTGGTGCTGCATTCTACTTCGGTGGGAAAGTCGATCGGCAGGGAGCGGAACACGGGGTCGAGGATATGGCAGGCCATGTCGCCCAGGGCGCCCGTGCCGTAGGCCCACCAGCCGCGCCAGTTGAACGGATGAAAGGCGGGATTGTAGGGGACAGTGGGCGCGGGGCCGAGCCACAAGTCCCAATGGAGGTGCGCTGGCACTTCGTGCGTGCCCGTAGGGGTGGCGATGCCTTGTGGCCATACGGGGCGGTTAGTCCAGGCGGTGACGTTCGTCACATCGCCCAGCAGGCCGGCATTGATCCACTCTTGAATCTGGCGCACGGGCTCGTCCGAGGCATGTTGGTTACCCATCTGCGTGACTACCTGGTGTTTCGCGGCCGCCTCGGCCAGCATGCGTGCCTCATCGATCGAGTAGG
Source organism: Cyclobacteriaceae bacterium (assembly GCA_025455015.1). GTDB lineage: Bacteria > Bacteroidota > Bacteroidia > Cytophagales > Cyclobacteriaceae > ELB16-189. Next base: position 4,547 of record JALONI010000083.1, read on the forward strand.
TGAGAGGCTTCTGCACATACACGTGTTTGCCCCGTTGCATGGCGGCCATCGCGGCCACGGCATGGGTGTGGTCGGGGGTGGAGACGGACACTGCATCAATGCCTTTCGCCTCTTTGTCGAGCATGACGCGGAAGTCTTGGTAGTACTTGGCGCGGGGGAAGTTTTTGATCGAGTCAGCAGCCATCTTCTCATCCACATCGCAGAGAAATACCACTTTGGCATGCGGGCTGCCTTTGGTTTTCCCGTCAAGGGTACCGGCAAAGCCCGTCAGGTCGCTGGTGCCTTTGCCGCCCACGCCAATGCCCGCAATGTACAAGGTGTCGCTGGGCGCGATGAATCCGTGGCCGCCCAATACGTGGCGCGGCAAGATGGTGAACGCTGCCGTGGTCAATCCAAGGGTTTTGAGAAAGGCTCTGCGTGATGACATGGTTGGAGGCTGGTTACTGGTTACTGGATATTCGTTACTGGATATTCGTTACTCGATACGGGTCATTGCCTATTGCCTATTACTTACTGCCTATTTGCTTCTACTACGGTTCATACTTCACGGATATGTCAAGCGTGCGCTGGTCGTATTGAAGTCCGTACTGTGCCAGTACTTCGGGGGGAACGCCATTCCATTGGTTGGGTTTGTTACCTTCATAGCCGAGGTCTTTCAAACCGATTTCGCTGGTGAAGAAACCCGTGGCGGTCAGGTCGCGCATGAGGTTGAAGAATGCCACTCCGTATTGCATGTCGGGTTGGGCCCTTTCGGGGAAGGCGATGGCATCGACCAACTCGGTCTGCTGCGAGGTGCTGGCCGAGGCAAAATCGACCGTGAATCGCTTCATGCTTTGCAGATCAAGCCATTTGAGTCCCCCGCGCAACCGCAGTTGAAGCTCCGGCTTTTCTTTGGCCATAAACTCGATGAAGGCCGGTACGCCCGCCTCGGTGGCGCTGCCGGAGGTGTCGTCTTTGGGGATAATGATATCCACCAGGACGGCTACGGTTTTCATCTCGTGTGAATCAAAAAACGATTCGGCCATTAGTTTCTGATAATGGGCTACCTCGTTGGGTTGGCGCTCAAACCCGCCTTGTGTTTTGCCCACATCAACCGCCTGGTTGGTTTCCGGGGGGGTGCACGACTGCAGCAAAACGGGCGTGGCCAGGGTGCCAAGGGCAAGGGTTTTCAGGTATTTTCGTCTGTCCATAGGTTGTCTTTTTTGTTACGTGATGAGAAATTGGATAGGCCATTTGAGACGTTAGATGCCCGCCTCGGGGTTAATCGCACAGCTCACATTTCCTTTTCACAGATTCTGTTTTTTCATCTCCTCCACCAGGTACTCGCTGGCGCGCATCGCCAATGCCAAAATGGTCCATGTCGGATTTTTGTCGGCCTGCGACACAAACGGGCCTCCATCCACCACAAAAACATTTTTGCAATCGTGGGCTTGGTTGAATTTGTTCACAGCCGATTTCGTGGGGTCATCGCCCATGCGCACGGTGCCCACTTCGTGGATGATGCGCCCGGGGGTTTCCAATCCATAGTTTTCCTCGGGGCCTTTGCGCCCCCACGTGATGATGCCACCCATTTCATGGATGATTTCTTCAAACGTAGTCTGCATGTGCTTGGCCTGTTTGATTTCGTGGTCGCTCCAGCGGTAGTGAAAGCGCAACACCGGAATGCCATACCGATCGACCGTGGTGGGATCTATCTCACAGTAGTTGTCAGCGCGGGCCACAGCTTCGCCACGGCCGGCCATGCCAAACGTAGACCCATAGTAGTAGCGGTAGTCATCCTTTAAGGAAGCCCCGTAGCCACCGGCCGGCTTGGTTTCACCACCCCGCATCGGGAATTTGCCATTAACGTTTTGGATGCCAAAGCCAAACCCATAGGCAGGCATGCCCATGCCGCCCCAGTACTCGATGTGGTAGCCCCGGGGAAAATCGAGCTTCCGGTTGTCGAGCCACCAAGGCGAATATACGTGCATGCCGCCCACGCCATCTTCGTTGTAGCGTTTGCGGCCCATGAGCTTGGGCAAAATGCCGCCCATGGCCACACCGGTGGAGTCATGCAAGTACTTGCCAACCACGTTGCTGCTGTTGGCCAAGCCGTTAGGATGGGCAGCCGACTTGGAGTTAAGCAGCAGGCGTGCCGATTCGCACGCGCTGGCGGCCAACACCACCGTGCGGGCATCGACCACGTATTCCTGGCCATCTTCCTTGCTCACATACGATACGCCCGTGGCGAGCCCTTCGCCATTTGTGAGCACTTCGCGCGCCATCGCGTTGGCGATCACATCTACGTTTCCGGTTTCCAGCGCGGGTTTCACCAGGACTGACGAAGACGAAAAATCGCCATAGACCATGCAGCCGCGGTTGCATTGGGCGCAGTAGAAACACGCTCCGCGGTCGGGGTTGTTCGGCAGCGGCTTGGTCAATATGGACAACCGCGAGGGGATGACGGGCACGCCCACCGAAGTGGCCGCTTGCTTGATGAACAGCTCGTGCAGGCGCGGCTTAGGAGGGGGCAAAAAAATGCCATCGGGCTCGTTATAGATTCCTTCCGCACTTCCAAACACACCGATGAGTTGGTCAACGCGGTCGTAAAACGGTTTTACCTCATCATAGCCGATGGGCCAATCATCGCCCAGCCCATCGATGCTTTTGCGCTTGAAGTCGTTGGGGCCAAAGCGCAGGGAGATGCGCCCCCAGTGGTTGGTGCGGCCGCCCACCATGCGCGATCGAAACCAGTCGAAGCGGGTGCCGTCTTTTTGGGTGTAGGGCTCGCCCTCAATGTCCCAGCCACCATAGGCGGCATCAAAATCGCCAAACGGGCGAAAAGTGGTACTGGCACCCCTGCGGGGCGACTCCCACGGAAACTTGAGTTGGGTAATGTTCTTTTTGGGGTCGTACAAAGGGCCGGCCTCCAACAACACCACGCTTACTCCCGCGTTGGCCAGCATATAGGCAGCCATGCCGCCCCCGGCACCCGAACCGATGATGCACACATCATACTTTTTCGGATTTTTTTTGATTTGAAAATCAGGCATCAGATAAAGAAGATTCTTCTAAATGTAAGGCAAGGTTTGTAAAAATGAAAGCGGAATCGGTTGCAGCGCGCGAACTGTTTGGCAGGCGGTGCTGCGGGCAAAACAATCTACGTTCTGGTATTCCGCAAGCCCCGTGCAACCGAAGCGCGGCCCGATGCGTTATCTTTGTGTAAGAATCATTCTTATTTTTTTAGCTTATGAAAGTGCGTGTGACGTTGGATTTGAACCGGGGCGTAGCCAATTTTTTTAACGGCTCCAAGATGTTGGGAAGTACCATCCACCGTTTTACGGGTGACGATTGGAAAACGATTGATACGGGCAAAATAGAGATGGCCAGCAACCTGTGGCAGCGCGATGGCGCCTGGGTGATTTCGGTTTACCCGATTGATCCGCGAACAGGCTATATCAAGTTGAACCGGCCGTACGAAGTGGAGCTCACCCTTTCGGGCGCGATCACCCCTGTGGCCGCTTGATGTTTTTCGGGACCGGGTCGTGGCCGCGGGTACCCCACGGGTGGCAGCGCCCAATGCGCTTGGCTCCGAGGTACACGCCTTTGAGGATACCCCATTCCTGAATGGCTTCAATGGCGTATTGCGAACACGAAGGGGTGTGCCTGCAGTGGGCACCCAGCAGCGGTGACAGCGTCAGTTGGTAAACGCGGATGGGCAAAATGAAAACTTTTTTGAGCATGGGGCCCCCGCTTCCGTTATTCGAGTGAATACGTCATTTCCCCGTCTTTGCCATCTTTGAGTTGCACCCCGATGGCCTTCAACTCATCGCGTATCCTGTCGGAGAGCGCAAAGTTTTTTTCGGTGCGCGCCCGCTTTCGAAGTTCCATCAGCACCCGGATGGTGCCATCCAGCAAGGCATGGTTGCCCGATGTTTCAGGCAACAGGCCCAGCACCTCTTGCATAAAACCGAGGTAGGTGGCTTGCAAGCGCGAGAACACCTCGGCTGACACCAGCGAAAGGGAAGCGTTACCCGATTTAAAGTCGTTGATGCGCGAAGCCATCTCAAAAAGCACCGCCAGCGTTTTGGCTGTGTTGAAATCATCGCTCATGGTTTGATAGCACTGCTCGCACAAGGCTGATAGTTGCTTTTCCAGGTCGGTATGGGTGGAAGTCCCTCCGCCCGGGTGCGTGAGTTGTTGGACGATCTCCCGCGCGGCATTCAGCTTTTTGAAGCCCTTGTCCGCTGCGTTTAATGCCTCGTTGCTGAAGTCCAGGGTGCTGCTGTAGTGCGACTGCAACATGAAAAAACGCACCGTCATGGGGCTGTACCCGCGCTCCAGCAGTTGGTGCGTGCCGGCAAAAAGCTCGGACGGCAGGAACGAGTTGCCCAGCGACTTGCTCATCTTTTGGCCGTTTACCGTGAGCATGTTGGAGTGGATCCAATACCGCACGGGCGGCTTGTCATTGGCACCTTGTGCCTGCGCAATTTCGCACTCATGATGAGGGAATTTGAGATCCATGCCACCCCCGTGGATGTCAAATACCTCGCCCAGGTACTTCGTGCTCATCACGGTGCATTCAATGTGCCACCCGGGAAAACCATCGCCCCACGGGGAGGGCCAGCGCATGATGTGGGCGGGGGAGGCCTTCTTCCAAAGGGCAAAGTCACGCTTGTCGCGCTTCTCGTTTTGGGCGTCCAGTTCGCGGCCGCTCTCCATCAGCTCTTCAATGTTGCGGCCCGATAGAATGCCGTAGGCGTTGTGCGTCAGTTGGTTGTACTGTTTAACGTCAAAGTACACCGATCCGTTGACTTCATAGGCCAGCCCTTTGGCGATGAGTTCTTGGGTGATGCGTACCTGTTCTACAATATGCCCGGTGGCGGTGGGCTCAATGCTGGGAGGCAAAATATTGAACTCGCGCATCACCGTATGGAAGTCTTCGGTGTAGCGCTTTACAATCTCCATGGGCTCCAGTTGCTCCAAGCGGGCTTTCTTGCCGATCTTGTCTTCGCCCTCATCGGCATCGCTCTCCAGGTGGCCTACGTCAGTGATGTTGCGCACATAGCGCACCCGATAGCCCAAAAAACGGAGGTATCGCGAGATCGTGTCAAAGGTGAGAAACGTGCGGGCGTTGCCTAAATGCACGTAGTTGTACACGGTTGGCCCGCATACGTACATGCCCACAAATCCCGGGTTGATCGATTCGAACTTCTCCTTTTTTCCGCTCAGCGAGTTGGTAACCGTCAAGGGATACTTTTCGTACAGCTTCATGCGACAAATAATCGGGCGAAGCTACTAAAAAGTACGCTTTGTTGGCCCGCGTTCAGAAAGCGTTAACAGATGAGCGGTCGTGGAATTCAAATACTGACAGCTTCATGCCCAAGAAAATCTCGTGGGTGTTGAACTGGGTGCCTACCGACCGGTTGGTGGGCAGTTCAAACTTGTAACCCAGCCGGTACCGGTCGCTAAAATAGGTTTGGACGATGAAGCCATACGAATTGAAGTTGAGCGTGAAGAGACCGGCCGAGAGACTTTCGTTCACCACCAGGTTGAAGTTCAAATCCACCGAAAGGGGTGAGCCATTGACAGCACGCAGCAGGGTGGCCGGTTTGAAGCGCACGTTTTCGTTTAGGAAAATCACATAGCCGCCAAAGAAGTAAAAATGTTGTTGATACAACTCCAGTTGCGTGGCGCCATTGCTGTCCGAAACATCGATGGTGGTGCTGAGCAGGCGCGGTACGGACAGCCCGAGCATGTACCGGTCTGAGCGCAGGATCAAGCCCGCGCCCACGTTGGGCTTGGTCACGTTTTCATTTGCCAGAAATACGGGGTCGGTCTTATCGTACGGGTTGACCTTATCCACGTTGCTGCGGAAGTTGACAATGCCCGCTTGCATGCCAAAACTCAGCGTGCTTGACTCCAGTTTGAGCTTGTAGGCGAAGGCCGCCTGAATTTCGGTATTGGCCACGCTGCCCAACTGGTCGCGTACCACTAACAGCCCCGCACCCAGCCGGTTGTCCAGCAGCGAAAGGTGGCCGTTGAAGTTCATGGTGGTAGGGTTGCCCTCAAAGCCCGTCCACTGGTGGCGGTAGGCGACTGACAGGTTCAAGTTGTCGTTGATGCCGGCATAGGCCGGGTTGAGCACCATCGGGTTGTTGAGGTACTGCGAATAGAGCGGGTCTTGCTGTGCATGCGCATAACTGCCGGCCACCAGCACACAAATGAGAGAGGAGAGTAGAAGTCTTTTCATGCACGTTAGTTTCAGTTCGATAAAAGTACGCATACCGCGCCAATAGTGGCATCCCCTAAATAGGGGATATTCCGCGAAAGCCCCTGAAAACAAGACGGGGGGATGCTCCGGCAGCAGAGTTTCCATGGCCGGGCCCGGTTCACGTATGAGATAAGAGTTGATGGCGTGCCGGCAAAAGGCGGGCGGTGAACTTCTGGCCAGCGGGTTTGTTGTTACTCCTTTCGCCCGTATCTTCGAAAATTTTGGGAATCGTCCATGAAGGGAATTGAGATAGTCATTATTCTGCTGGCAGTGGTTACCGCCTTGGCGCAGGTTACCGACAAAATTAAGATACCATACCCGATACTACTGGTGTTGGTGGGCATCGGCATTGGGTTTGTGCCCGGCTTGCCGCATGTGTCGGTAGACCCCGACCTGGTTTTTCTCGTGTTCCTACCTCCGGTTTTGTACGCGGCTGCGTGGACCACCTCCTGGCCCGACTTCAAAGCCAATGGCCGCCCAATCGGTCTGCTGGCGGTGGGCTGCGTGCTTTTTACCACCACCATGGTGGCGGTGGTGGCACACTATGTCATCCCTGATTTTGGCTGGGCCGAGTCGTTCATTTTGGGGGCCATCATCTCTCCGCCCGATGCGGTGGCAGCCACGTCCGCCACGAAAGGACTGGGCATGCCCCGCAGGATCATCACGATCTTGGAAGGCGAGAGCCTGGTCAATGACGCCACCGGGCTCATTGCCTACCGCTACGCCATAGGCGCGGCCGCCACCGGCACCTTCATCTTCTGGCTGGCGGGCATCAACTTCTTTTACGTGGCGTTGGTGGGTATACTGGTAGGTCTGTTGGTGGGCGTGGTCATCAAATGGGTGCATAAGATCACCCCCAATAACCCCACCACCGACACCGCCCTCACGCTCATCACGCCCTACATCGCCTACTTGGGTGCCGAGGAAATCCACACCTCGGGCGTGCTGGCCGTGGTTACCAGCGGGTTGTACCTGTCGTGGAATTCATCGGAGTTTTTCACCCATCAAATCCGCCTGCAAGCCAACTCGGTGTGGGACACGCTCATTTTTCTGCTCAATGGCGTCATTTTTGTGTTGATAGGCCTGCAACTGCCGATGATTCTGGAGCGAATTGGCACCTATTCGCTGGGCGAGTTGGCGGGCTATGGCGCATTGGTAAGTCTGGCCACCATTTTGTTCCGCATCGTTTGGGTGTATCCGGCCACCTATTTGCCGCGCTGGCTGGTCAAACGCATTCGGCAAGAAGACCCGGCTAACATTCGGTATGCCACCGTAGTGGCCTGGTCGGGCATGCGGGGCATCGTGTCGTTGGCGGCCGCGCTGGCGTTGCCGCTCACATTTGACAACGGGGCTGCTTTTCCACACCGCGATCTTATCATCTTTTTGACATTCTGTGTCATTTTTTCCACGCTGGTGTTGCAGGGGCTCACCCTACCGGGATTGGTGCGTTGGCTCAGGATCAGTTCGCATGACACCGAGGGGCGGGAAGAACAAGACGCCCGCCTGCAACTTACCTCGGCCGTGATCGAGCACATTGAGGAAAACTATGCCCTGTTGGAAGACTCCGTGCTCAACCAAATCAAGACGAAATACGAGATACGGGTACAACGCATCCGCAAGGACCAAGCGCAACGGAAGCTGGACGAACAACAAATAGGGGAGTTTCACCGCATTCAACACGAATTGTTGCGCCTGGAGCGGGCCGTGCTGCAACGCATGCGCAGAAGTGGCCAAATCAGCGAGGAAGTGGTGCGCAAACTGGAATATGAGTTGGACTTGGACGAGACGCGGTTGATCCTGGAAAAGGGGAGTGGGTGAGCCGGAGATGACCGGTGTTGACCTGAACTTTTGCGAAAGGCAGCCAGCCGATTTTGCAAATCCAAAACCCTTCTTTATACTTGTGACCGAATTGATAACTGAACCATGGGAAGAGGAGACAAAAAGTCAAAAAAAGGTAAGCGATCCATTGGCTCGTACGGTGTAACCCGATCCAGAAAATCGATCAAGGCGCGCCTGAAGCGTGTGGTATCGGCCAAGCCGGTAGCCGTGGCGGCCGAGGAAAAGCCGAAAGCAAAAAGGGCCCCGCGCAAAAAAGAGGCAGCCGAATAATTCACACTGATGACGATCCGTACAAACAACATGGCATGGTGGTGGCATCTGTCGGGCTCCGATAGGTGATTGGCTGTGCATATAAACGCAAACTAACCCGGAGGCCCGATGTTTACCCTGACATCGGGCTTCTTTTTTTAGTATCATGAAGAACACGATACACATGCAACATCGGCAACTGCTGGCCGACACACTCACTCCGGTAAACATTTACCTCAAAGTACGCGATGTTTTTGCCGGCAGCATCCTGTTGGAGAGCTCCGATTACCACGGGCATGAAAACAGCCTGTCATTCATCTGCTGCGATCCGATTGCCTCGTTTCGGGTAGAGCGCGACCAGCTCTACGTGCGCCATCCCGCACAGCCTGAAAAGGCTACGCGTATCACCCACCGCACCGAGGTACTTGCGCAGTTGGACGAATTCAGGCGTTCGTTTTCGGTGGCCAACCCGCACCCGCGCTACCCGTCTTCGGGGTTGTTCGGTTATTTGTGCTACGATTGTGTACGCTTTTTTGAAGACATTGACATCGCCTCCAAAGGGCCACTTCCGGACGTGTGGTACCAACTCTATCGCTACGTGATGGTGGTTGATCATTTCTCCAACCAACTGGTGTTGTGCGAAAATAGCGTGGCTCACACGGGCGATACCGGGGGATTGGATCGGCTGGAGAAAATCATCTTCAGCAACCGCTTCTCCACGTTTCCGTTTCGAAGTTCGGGTACGCAAACCTCCAATGTAACCGATGCCGAATATCAAACCATGGTAACAAAGGGCATAGCCCATTGCTTGCGGGGTGATGTGTTTCAAATCGTGCTCTCCCGCAGGTTCACCACCCCCTTTCAAGGCGATGAGTTTAACGTGTACCGTGCGTTGCGGTCAATCAACCCATCGCCTTATCTTTTTTACTTTGACTACGGCAGTTTTAAGCTTTTTGGCTCTTCGCCCGAAGCCCAAATCCAAATAAAGAATGACGAGGCCAGTATCTTTCCCATCGCGGGCACGTTCAGGCGTACCGGCAACGATCAGGACGATGCCGCGCTGGCGGAGCGCCTGGCCCGCGATGAAAAGGAAAATGCCGAGCATGTAATGCTGGTTGACCTGGCCCGTAACGATCTCAGCCGGGCAGCAGCCAACGTAACGGTGGAGGTGTTCAAAGAGATTCAGTACTACTCGCACGTGATCCATCTGGTATCAAAAGTGACGGGGCGGCTGGCTGCCCCCCGGCAAGCGCTTCAGTTGGTGGCTGATACGTTTCCCGCGGGTACGCTATCGGGGGCACCCAAGCACATGGCCATGAGCCTACTGATCGTACCACTTCATCAACAATAGTCCAGTGACAAAGCTGAAGAAAATTTCAATGGATTATGTGTTCTGCGGTAGAATGAGGCCCACTATGTTAGTTAAAGGTTACTCACAATACAATACGCAACATATCATCCCAACGCATGCAGTACTCCCCATTGATTATATATACACAACGACTACTACGCAAGGGACGAGGGGGTTGCCGTCAAGACTGCATGGTCCACACAGATGCCACAGGTGTACGTTAATATACTCGGTTTATTTTCACCGAATAAATCAATAGCGGAAATTTGTAATACCGATAAAAAATAATAAACTATTTCTACAAATGGCTGTTCTCTTCAAGTGATTGTATCGAATTTTCGGGAGTGGA
>JALONI010000012.1 GCA_025455015.1 Cyclobacteriaceae bacterium
ACACGCCCGCTGGCCAGCAACGATGACGAAGCGGAGGGCCGCATGCTCAACAGGCGCGTGGAGTTCAAGGTGATCAGCAAATAAGCAGGGTCGGTTTTTTGTCTAAGCGGCCTTATCTGCCTACCTGATGGCTAAAGTGTTACCTTTGCCCGCGCATGGAAAAAGTGGTAGTCCCGTACAAAGAAGACCAGGCAGGCAAAAAGCAGCAGGTGGCGAAGATGTTCGACTCCATCAGCGGCAATTATGATTTCCTCAATCATTTCTTAAGCCTGGGCATTGACATTCGCTGGCGCAAAAAAGCCATCCGGCAACTGCAGGCCCTGCAGCCGAAATGGATTTTGGACGTGGCCACCGGCACGGGCGACTTCGCCATTGAGGCGCTGGCGTTAAAACCCGAAAAAGTCATCGGCATCGACATTTCGGAGGGCATGCTGGACCAGGGACGGAAAAAGATGAGGCAGCGCGGCTACTCCCCCCTCATCGACATGATCAGTGGCGATTCAGAAAACTTGCCGTTTGAAGAAAATAAATTCGATGCGGTAATCGTTGCTTTTGGGGTGCGTAACTTTGAAAACCTGCCGCGAGGACTGGCCGAGATGAGGCGTGTGCTTAAGCCGGGCGGCAAAGTCGCTATTTTGGAGTTTTCAAAGCCCCGCTCCTTTCCGTTCAAACAATTGTACTACTTTTATTTCCGATACATCTTGCCCACCGTGGGTCGCTGGATTTCCAAAGACCGGGCCGCTTACACCTATCTGCCTGAATCCGTTCAGGCGTTTCCGGATGGCAGCGAGTTCACGGGCATCATGGATCGGATCGGATTTAAAAACACCACATGCAAGCCTCTGACGTTCGGCATCAGTTCCTTATACATCGGCACAAAATAGTACTCGCTCTGCTATTGGTGATGTCGGCCAGCGCGTGGGGCCAGAAGTCGCACACCTATGTCAGGCGCAACAACCCCGAGTACGACAACCGCACCATTACCTACGGCTTTCTGATCGGCATTCACACTTCGGCCTACCGCAGCCGTTATTCCGATGCGTTTGTAGACGCCAATGCGGATACCGCCCATTCCATCATGGCCTCATTTTCACCAGGCTTCTCGCTCGGCTTTCTGGTCAACCTGCGGCTGCACGAATTTGTGGATTTGCGCCTGATGCCCAAGGTGGGCTTCTACGACCACCAGCTTCAATATGCTTACACCAATGCGCCCACGCAAACCCAACTGGTGGAAACGGCCATGGTGGAATTTCCACTGTTGCTCAAATACAAGTCGATGCGCAGGGGCAACGTGCGCATGTACATGATTGGGGGGGTAACACCCGGCTTTGAAGTGTCGGGCCAAAACGACATCTCCACGGGCTCGGCCGAACTGCCGATCCGAAAATCAAACCTCAGCCTGGAGGCAGGCTTAGGGTTTGACTTGTATTTTCCCCTGTTCAAGTTTTCACCCGAGATACGCTTTGCCCGCGGCATCACCAACATGCTGGGCGCGGGCAGCGGCCCCTTTGCCGATGGTCTCAAAAATCTCACCACCAATACGGTATCCGTCTATCTGATCTTTCAATAATCGGCAAACGACTGGGCCTGCTGGGCCCGTATGCTACATGAACACCCCTCGCACTGTTTTGATTACCGGAGCTACGTCAGGCATTGGCGAAGCCACTGCCCGCCTGTTGGCGCAACATCGCTTTCGGTTGATTCTTTGCGGCCGCAGACAAGACCGCCTGACTACGCTGGCGCGCGAACTTGCCGGCAACACGGAAGTACACACGCTGTGTTTTGATGTGCGCCAACATGCCGAAGTAGCCAAAGCGGTAGCCTCGCTGCCGCCCGTCTGGCAAGCGGTGGACGTACTCATCAACAATGCCGGCAATGCCCACGGCCTGGATCCCATTCAAACCGGCCGCATCGATGACTGGGATGCAATGATCGACATCAATGTAAAGGGCTTGTTGTACCTGACGCGCGAAGTAGTGCCCGGGATGGTGGCGCGCAACCGCGGCCACATCATCAACTTAGGTTCCATTGCGGGCAAGGAAGTCTATGCCAACGGTAATGTTTACTGCGCCAGCAAATTTGCGGTGGATGCGCTCACGCGCGGCATGCGCATTGACCTGAACGCCCATGGCATCAACGTAACCGCCATCCACCCGGGCCTGGTGGAAACCGAGTTTTCGTTGGTGCGCTTTAAGGGCGATGCCGAACGGGCGGCCCACGTGTACCAAGGGCTGGAGCCGCTGCGGGGCGAAGACATCGCAGACTTGATTTTGTTTGCGCTCACCCGGCCGCCTCACGTGGTCATTGCCGATTTGGTGGTATTGCCACGCGCACAAGCCAGCGCCACCGTGGTACACCGAAAGTAATCGCGGCAGCCGCTAGCGCGGGTGAGCCAAGCGCTCCAGGGTAGGCCCATCAATGTCGTGCGCCCCGCGGAAGGGCACCCACCGGGGCGATGCATGCAGCCGCTGGGCCAGTTGCTGCATGTGTGCAAAACGCTCATCGGTGATAAACGGATCCTCCAGGCCATAGACGTGTATCACTTCTTTGGTTTTGAGCACCCGCTGGCCTTCGTCAAAATCCATGTCCTCGGGTACCAGGCCTGCCCACAAGATCAATTTATCAAACTCGACTTGCCCGCTTACGGCCCAGCGCGCGGCCGTGGCAGCCCCTTGCGAAAACCCCAGCACGGTGGTGCGCAGCGCACAGCCAGCGGTTACTTCGCGATACACGGTGGTGAGGTACGTCAGGTAGTTCTCAATATCCGCCAATCGGTTCTCGCGCGTCATCCACGTGGCACCCACGCGCTGGCTACCCCCGCGGCTGCGGGTAGCCACGTCTTCGAGGTAAAAACGCGACAGGCCCTCCGGGGCCACCACTACCATTCCGTGGCGCGTAAGCACCTCAAATTTCTTGATAAAGTATTGCGCCAACTGGCCATAGCCATGCAACACAAACCACAGGGTGTGGGCCGAATGCAAATCGCCCAGCACGTAGTACCGGGCGCGATAGGAAAAATTGATGGTGTGCTCTTTCATCCCAACAGCGGTGACACGGGAGCAAGCCCGCACCCCACGGCTACCGCTTAAAGCCCAGCGCACTGCCGCCACAGCGGGCGCCTCCGTCAAACGTATACTGGATGTAGTAGATGCCCGTGGACTGACATGCGAAGTTGATGGCCGACAAAATCTGCCCCTCCACTTTGTTGGTTGCGATTTTATTGCGTTGTCCATCAAACAAACTCACCACGATGCCATCGGGCGCCTCGCCCGAGGCGCACAGGTTGATCATGTACTGCGTGCCGGTGGTGAGCACGTAACTGTACTCGACCTTCTCTTTGCCCGTCAGCGCCCCGTCAACTTTGTAGGCTTTGAGAAATTTGAACCCTTCGGCCAATTTGGGAATACACGTGTTGGCCAATCCTTCCGGATCGCACGGGGCCGTGGACTGGCCTGTAAAGCCAAAATTCACAGACGCCAGAATCACGATGGCAATGCTAAGCTTCTTCATACATTTCGCATTCAATGATTAACCGATAATTTTAGAACGAATGGACAAGGTGGCAGACTTGATCTTTTCAAAGTCTTGCGGTGTGATCTTCACGTGGGTAGTGCTGTTGTCTTTGATCATGGCTACGCCATTGACCACCTCCACGCTGGATTCCTGGTAGGTATGCGAGATCGACACGCCTGCGTAGGCTTGTTTCAGCGTTTCCAAATCAGCCGCCAAGGCTTTGATGTCGGGATCATCCGGATAGAAAGAAAGCAGCAGCGCAATTTGCTCCAAAATGATTTTCTGTTCGCCCACGGTTTGCATCAACTGCGGGTTGGCCGGATTCTTGGCAGCCGTTTGGCAGGTGATGTGCATCGCTTCCACCCAGCCGCCCGCCAGCAGCAACACGCTTTGATACGATCGGCCCTGCTTCTCGAGATAGGCGTTGATCTCGTTGAAATTTTTAGTGGTGAGCAGCAGCAGCGAGTCCAGGTTTTTGCTGTTGCCTGCCAACCGCGCGATGGTTTGCATGTCAAAAAACTGACCGATGCTTAGCCCATCGGCCAACGTGCGTATGGACGACAGATAGTCCAGGCCGGCACGGCTTTGCTCGTAGATGTTGGTATAGCCCAAATCGGTGCCGTACACGCCCAAGTTGAGCGCCATTTTGTAGCGACTGTTGTATTTTTCAAAGTTGGAGGCCGGGTTGAGCAGCGACCCATCGAATTTGGTGCCCGATTCCTTCAGCAACACAGATATCTCCAGCGGGCTGGGGATCTGCTGCAGAATGCCATCGATCATCTCCTGGTTGAGCGTGGTGGTCTGGTGGATCGAATCCAGACTGGCCTCAAAGGCGCGGTCGTCCGGCTTTTTCTCCGAACCGCAAGCCGCCCACACGGCCGCGGCAGCCAACACAAAAACAACTCTCATAGGCGTATGCGTTTTGACGGGCGAAAATACAGATTATTTGCCATCTGCCAGCCGCCCGCTAACCGGAATTTAGCGGCTTGACGTGCTCCCCTCCGCAGGGCCAACGCGGCCCGGTGCCGCGCCTATTGACCGTCCTTGCGCAGCATGCGGTTCACGCGGCTCTCCACGCGGCCCACCAGGTATTTGATCACCTCCAGGTACAACAGGCCGTACAAGATGCCGGCCATGCCGATGATGACCACCAGGTTGCACCAGTACGTGGGTAACCGCACGCCAAACAGTTTTTTGTCGGGCACAAAAAAGGGGGTGCGATAATCCAACGCATGACGGGGCTGCACCGACTGGAAAATGGGGTGGATCGTTTGCACCAGCCGCCCCTCGTATTCGATCACGCGGTCTTTCACCGCCATGTTTTTGACCAACTCCGCCAATTTCTCATTGTAGTACCGGTCTTTTTCCGCTTTCAGGTCAAAGCCTTCGCGCTCGTAGAAGGCCCGCTTTTGCTCCGCCAGCCCGCCAAAATAGTTGAACTCCTTTTGATAATGCGCTTGGTACAACTGGAAGTATTGCGCCAATTGGGCCGCCTCCTTCAGGGAAAGCCCCGAAGCCCAGCGGCCGCGGGCATCCAGCGGTTCGAGGCCCAATCGATATTCTTCTGTTTGCAAGGTATTTTGCAACACGTCCACCTCGTGGGCCACGCGCGCCTGTAGGCTGTCGCTCGGAGCGGACAGATGCTCGGTGACCCACGTCAGGCGTCTTTTCATCTCGTCCACCAGATAGACGGCTTTGAAATCGGCTTGCGCTTCCGCGCGATCATACGCGTAGAACGGAGCTTCAAAGTCGTTATGCGTAAACTGGTGCACGGCCATGGCCTCATACGCCCAGCGGGATGTCATCACATCGGCTACCAAGGGCACGTGTACAGGGTGGCCGATCAGTTTGTTGAGCTTGTTGAAATTGAACAGCAGCCCACTGAAGATCATCTGCGGAATCAGCAGCAACGGGATCAATACGTACACCGTCACGGCCGAATGGAAGGCCGATGAGATAAGCAGGCCCAACACATTGGCAAAACACGAAGTGACCCACAACACCAGCCAAAACGCCCACGTCATGCCGTGGATACCCAGGATGGCATTGCCCACCATCACAAACGAAAGGGTTTGGATGGCCGACAGCAGAAACAAAATACCCAGCTTGGACACGAGGTAGCTGTTCCAACTCAGATTCAGAAACGCCTCGCGCTTGAGAATCTTCCGGTCGCGGATGATTTCCTCGGCACTGACGGTCAGGCCCATAAACAACGCCACGATGATGGCCATCAGCAAATAGGCCGGAATGTTTTCGTTAAAGCGGAAGCTGTAGGCTAACCCCTCGGGCGCGCTGGGATAGCGAATGGCAAACGACAGCACCAGGGCCAGCAACGGAGCCTCTAATAAATTGATGGCCAGATAGGCCTTGTTGGCGGCCTTGGCTTTGAAATCGCGGATGGCGAACAACACCGACTGCTTGAACAAGCCCGGCAAATGCAGGGCATGGATGGGCGGCTCCTTTACTTTTTCTACCCGCGGCCGCACAACCGATGCCCGGTACAATTCATTCCACTGGGCGGGCGTAGTTTTCCGTTTGGCCGTGGGCTGGCCATACTCATCCACCACGGTGGCCTCCAGCACATTAAAAATCTGTTCGGGGTTTACATTGCCGCACGCCTCACAATGGCCGCGGCTGCTGTCTACCTGGTGGGCGGCCTTCTTGAAGTAGGTTACCGCTTCCACCGGAGGGCCGTAGTACACCGGATAGCCTCCGGTGTCCATCATGATCATCTTGTCAAACATCTTGAACACGTCAGACGAAGGCTGATGGATCACCACAAAAATCAATTTACCCTTCAGCGAAAGCTGCTTGAGCAAATCGATGACGTTTTCCGAATCGCGCGAAGAAAGGCCCGAGGTGGGCTCATCCAAAAACAAAATGGCCGGCTCGCGTATCAACTCCAGCGCGATGTTCAAGCGCTTGCGTTGCCCGCCACTGATTTTCTTGTTGAGCGCGCTGCCTACTTTCAGGTGTTTGCGGTTCTCCAGTCCGAGGTCTTCAAGCATCGTCAACACCTTGCGCTGAATTTGACTTTCCGTCAGATTGTTAAAACACAACTTGGTGTTGTAGTACAGATTCTGATAAACGGTGAGTTCTTCAATGAGCAAATCATCCTGCGACACATAGCCGATGGCCCCTTCAATTTCCTTTTTTTGCGTGTGGATGTTGAATCCGTTGATCTTGATTTCGCCCCGGCTGGGTTTTTCTAGGCCTGCCAGCACGTTGAGCAACGTGGTCTTGCCTGCCCCACTGGCGCCCATGATGCCAATGAGTTTGCCGGGGCCTTCCGCAATGCTCACTTCATGCAGGGCCGTGACACGGCCGGCAAAGGTATGTTCAACGATGTGCGCCTCAAACGAAAGTTTTGTGTGCTGTATCTCTTCGTGAAAAGCCGCGACCAGATCGCTGTAGTAGACGGCATTGCCCTCCCGCGTTTTCAAGGTGGTGCCGGGTGCGAACAGGTATACCCGGTTGGTCACCATGGGCAGCCCGTTCAACATCTGTTGTTCGTCTCCTGCGTAGCGCACAAAGTAGATGTCTTCACTGCGCGTGTGCATGAACACCAGCGTACCCGCTACGTGCGCATGCAGGTGCTTGGAGGCGGGTGCATCCAGCGGGGGGTGTTCGGCCGCCAGCAACAACGAAGGATGATTGAGTTTGCCAAATGTCTTTTGCGTGACAAACGCCTCGATTAACGCGTACTCCTCCTGGCTGATGTTGAAAACCGTGGCGGCTGTGTGCACGATCTCCATGCGCTGGGCCGTAAAGCTCTTGTCGGAGGCCACCAGTTCCACCAGTTTGATCAGCGTGATGAACTTCTGTTTCTGTGTCAGCGTCTTGTTGATCTTTTTGCAGATGGCCAGCGTCTTCAGCGAGTCTTTGACGGAAGTCTTCTCGTTGGTGCCATCGCCTGTTTGCAAATGGTAGCCGGAGTATTGATCGTACAAGTCGATATACTCCTGCAGCGAAGCGCGGTCGAGTTCCTGTTGAAAAAAGGTAATGACGGCTTGCCGCTCGGCCGAGGTTACGCCACCGTCCTGTTTTGTAATGATGGCAAAAAGCTGCGTTAAAGCCTTTAATATTTCCTCACTCATGGCCCGCGAAGGATACTTGTACTACCGACAAGCCTCAAAGGTACGACAAAAGTTGGCGTTTGGGGGAGCTTACTCCGTCAGGTTCTCCTTCGAAAACCCATGGGGCAGCAGTGCCTCCGCAGAGGGGCATTTGATCCACTGACCCTCGGAAACCAGCATCACAATTTCGATGGGCCGGTGCTGGCGGTGTTCGTACTCCAACAACACCTGGCGGCAGGCCCCACAACAACTGGCAGGTACCAGCTCTTTGTGATTTTTTTTGTGGGCCACCACGGCCATCTTTTGGATTTTTTGCGCGGGGTGTAGAGCCGAAGCCGCGTACAGGGCCACCCGTTCGGCACACATGCACAGCGGATAAGCAGCATTTTCCTGATTGGCCCCCGTCATCACCGTGCCATCGTCCAGGATCAGCGCAGCGCCAACCATAAATTTCGAATACGGAGCATAGGCGTGGGCCGAGGCTTCCTTGGCCTTGTGTACGAGGTAGCGCGACTCGGAGTCGAGTTCGTCAAGCGAGGCAAACGTGTCAACCGGTTTCATGCGTGGGGTGCCTAAATATGATCCCGGAGGGAAAGGTAATAAAAGGGATGTCATTTCCCTACGCCCTGCCACACAGCCCACACCGGATGTGGGCAGCGCCTACTCCGAAAATTATGCCTGACCAGGTGCCCCGTGTAAGGCGTAGTAGTATCTTACCCCCGTGAAGCACATCCTTGTTTTGGGCGCGGGCCGTTCCTCTTCGGCCCTCATCACCTACCTGGCGCAGTACTGCCACACGCATGGGCATCGGCTAACCGTGGGCGATGCGCAACGCGCCCTGGTCCAAGAGCGGGCAACCCCACCCGCGGAAGCCATCGCCTTCGACATCCACGACCCCGCCAGCGAAGAGGTGCTGCGCACCGCACACGTGGTCATATCATTGCTGCCTGCCTTCTTGCATCCGATGGTCGCCCGTTTGTGCCTCAAGCACGGTATTCATTTACTCACCGCCAGCTATGTCTCAGACGAAATCAAAGCCATGCATGCAGAGGCCGCACGGCAGGGACTTTTGTTTCTCAATGAGTGCGGCTTGGACCCGGGGCTCGACCACCTGAGTGCCATGCAACTCATACACGGCATCCAAAAAAAAGGCGGCACCGTGTTTTCGTTTGAATCGTTCACGGGTGGATTGATTGCCCCGACCACCGACCCCGACAACCCCTGGCGCTACAAATTCACCTGGAACCCGCGCAACGTGGTGTTAGCCGGTCAAGGCACGGCCCGGTTTCTGCAGCAGGGACGGTTCAAATACATACCCTACCAGCAACTGTTTCAGCGTACCGTGCCCGTCACCATTCCCGGCTACGGAAATTTTGAAGGCTATGCCAACCGCGATTCCCTCAAGTATCAAACGGTGTATGGGCTCACCCAGGTGGATACTTTACTCCGCGGCACCTTGCGCAACGAAGGATACTGTGCCGCCTGGAACGTGCTGGTGCAACTGGGCTGCTGCGATGACACCTACCTACTTGAGCATACCCGCAGCATGACCCCGGCTGATTTTATACAGTCGTTTTTGCCGGGCGAAGGAGCGGTGGAACGCTTGCTCTGCCACCACTTGGGACTGGCGCCTGAAGGCGGGGAGCTGGCACGCCTGCGCTGGAGCGGCTTCTTTGGCCAGGAGCCCATCGGCTTGCCCGAAGGAACACCCGCCCGCCTGACCGAACACATTTTGAATACACGGTGGCAGTTGCAGCCGCACGATAAAGATCTGGTGGTGATGTGGCACCGCGTCCGCTACCGCCTGGAGGATGCGGTTTGCACCGTCAACGCATACCTGACGGCCGAAGGCGAAAATGCCGATCGCACAGCCATGGCCAAAACCGTGGGCTTGCCGCTGGCCATGGCCGCCCGACTGCTGTTGGAGAACAAGTTGCACGCGCGCGGGGTGATCATACCCGTGACGGCCGAATACTACGATCCTATTTTACGCGAACTGCAGTTGTTTGGCATTGCCCTGCACGAACAGGAGGGCTGACGCGGAAAGCATTTTCAAACCGAAGCGCGGGGCCGGGGCTTACGTTTGGTCTTTGTAGTACGCTTCAAAAACGAAGCGAATGGAGCGATAGGAGTTTTCAAGTGCGTGGTACACCTCTTTTTGGGTCATCCACCGAAGCTCCTCGATGTCTTCTTCCAGGCTTGGCTTCATTTTACTGTCGTTTTCCAAGTCCATCACATACCACCGCGTTTTTTTCAACATGGCGTTTTTGTTCATGGTGTAGGTGTGCCAGGTAGTACAGATTTTTTTGCCGAGCATCACATCTACCTGACATTCCTCCTGCACCTCGCGCACGGCCGTTTCTCTGTATTTCTCACCGGTTTCTTTTTTGCCTTTCGGCAGATCCCATTTTTTCATCCGGTAGATCATCAAAAACTTATCTTTTTTACGCACCAGCCCGCCCGCAGCCTTGACCACTTTGAATTTTTGTTTTAAGAATGTTTTGATCGCTTCGTAATCTTCTACCGTGATGACCAACGAAAGCAAATGCGTGGGTACCTTGGAGTTGATCAAGTCCAGCACCGTGTTAAGGTGCACCGGCTGGGCGTGATCGATCCATACATGGTGGATCATTTTGGCTTTGGTGATGGGCTCGGTGGAAGCATCCAAGGCGTGGTTGATATGCCCCGGCTCCGGTTTTTCGCCCGGTGGAAGTATCTTCACCGGGATGTCGTTGACAAACAAATTCATGTGTGGACGGGTCGCACAAGGTAAGCATCAAAAATAGAGAGACGAAGCCAACAAACCGAGAGGTATTTTCGGCCATGCCGCGTACCTCAAAAATGGATTTGGAGCGAGTACGCAACCGGGTGACGAAATAACTAACTTGCGATCATGGAATTTGTACGCACCCACTCCGCCACGGCAGGCATCATTGCCTCGCAACTGTTAGACATCCAGGCCATCCGCCTCAATCATGAAAAGCCCTTCACGTGGGCCTCGGGATGGAAGTCGCCCATCTATTGCGACAACCGGCTTTCGCTGTCTTATCCCTTGTTGCGCAGCCACATCCGCGATGGCCTGAGCGAAGTGGTCAAACACTACTTTCCCACAGCAGAATGCATTGCCGGGGTGGCCACGGCCGGTGTAGCCCAAGGCGCCTTGGTGGCCGACCGCCTGGAACTACCGTACGTGTATGTTCGCCCCAAGCCGAAAGACCACGGCATGGGCAACCTGATCGAAGGTAAAGTGATCAAAGGGCAAAAGGCGGTGTTGATCGAAGACTTGGTCTCCACGGGCGGCAGTTCACTCAAAGCGGCCGAAGCCATGCGCGAAGCCGGCTTCGAAGTGATCGGAATGGCAGCCATTTTCACCTATGGCTTTGAGGTAGCCGCAGCTAATTTTGCCAACGCCAAAGTGCCGTTGGTCTGCCTGAGCGATTTCTCGTACCTGTTGGAAGAGGCCATGCGCAAGAAGTACATCACGGAAGAACAGTTGATCTACGTGAAGTCGTGGCGGTTGGATCCGGCCCATTGGAAGTAAAGGTTATTCCTTGGCGGTTAGCACGTTTACCGTTAGCACAAAGTCATTGTAGATAAACCAATCCTTGGCGGAGCCGCGCTTCCCGTTAGCCCCGTACTCAATTCCAAACTGGGTGCGGTCGATGGGCAGGGTGGCACTGACACGATAGCCTTCGTCCAGCGGACTTACCTGCGCCTGGAACTGCAGTGGTTTGGTAATGCCTTTGATGGTCATATTGCCCGTTACCTGATAGTCCGTAGCATTCTGGGCCTCCACTTGGATGATGACAAAGGAGGCTGTGGGATATTTGTTTACTTCAAAGAAATCCTCGGTGGTGATATGGGCGACAAAGTCCGTTACGCCTTGCGGATCGTCAATATCATCCACGGTGATGGAACCCATATCGGCCACAAAAGAGCCTCCACGCAAGTGTCCATCCTGAAATTGCAAATCCACCTTTTCAAACTTCAGCTTGCCTACATGCCCGCCCGACACGCTTTTACCCGCCCACCCGATTTCGCTTTGCGTGATATCCACCACCGGGGTGATGATGCGGTAATGCTGATAAAGTACCCAGCTCCCAATAGCCACCAGCACCAGCAACAGCCCTACCAGACCGGCCCATAATTTTGTTTTCATGTTGTTCTTTTTTTTTACAAAGAAATCCGGCCGCTTGTTAATGTCTTGGCAATGAAATGTTAATGACGTGTTAAAGACGTCATGCAGCACTCGCGCGTTTATCGATGCGCGATTACTCTTCCCACTTCACCATCATCTTGCGCACGCGGTCTTCAATGCGCTCGGTGCTGAGTTTCTCGCACAGGCAGACATGTAAGCTCCCCCGAAAATAGGACAGTTTTGAATTAGACAAAAGGTCTAACTTTAAACTGTTAATAATGAAAAAGACACGATTCACCGAAGCCCAGATTTTCAGTATTCTCAAGGAATATGATGCTGGCAAGAACATTCAGGATATCTGCCGAGACCACGGAGTATCCAAAGCCACCATTTACAAGTGGAAGTCGCGATACGGAGGCATGCAGATGAACGAACTCAAGCGGGTAAAAGAACTTGAAGAGGAGAACCGCAAGCTCAAGCAGATGTATGCCGATCTAGCCCTGGACAACAAAATGCTCAAGGACGTGCTCGGAAAAAAGTTTTGAGGCCTGCCGAGAAGCGAAGCCGTGTGGATTATTTGAAAGAGACCTTTCAAGTAAGCCTCGGTCGGGCCTGTGAAGTGATGGATTTGTCACGCTCTGTTTATTACTATCAAAGTAAAAAGGATGATCGCATGGTGATCGATAAACTCCAGGGCTTTGCCGAGAAAAGACCCACCGAGGGTTTTTGGAAGATGTATTTCAGAATAAGGAAAGAAGGATTGTTGTGGAACCACAAACGAATTCACCGAGTGTACAAATCATTAAAGCTGAACATGAAACGAAAGGGCAAGAGAAGATTACCGGCACGCATACTCCACCCATTGGAAGCGGTCAATCACATCAATGCAAGCTGGTCGATGGACTTCATGAGCGATTCTCTTTTATCGGGCCGCAAGTTCAGAGTACTCAATATACTTGATGACTTTAACCGTGAAGCCCTAACCATCGAAGTAGATACTTCGCTGACCGCTGAAAGGGTGATACGTTCACTTGAACAGACCATTCAATGGAGAGGAAAGCCACAACGGATCCGGGTTGATAATGGACCTGAATTTATCTCAAGCAAACTCGGGTTGTGGTGTGAGGAACGTAACATTCATCTTCAGTTCATCCAACCCGGTAAGCCTTCACAGAATGCGTACATCGAACGTTTCAATGGAAGCTTTAGAAGAGATGTACTCGATGCTTACTTGTTCGAGTCGTTGAATCAGGTAAGAATCATAGCCGAAGAGTGGATGCATGATTACAACTATAACCGGCCGCACGATGCGCTGAATGGTCGCAGTCCTGTGGACATGCTGGTTGTGGATTTATGGAAAACTCGAGACGAGTTTCCCACAACCCCACAACCGGATATTATTACTACAACAAAAAAAATTCTAATTTAGGGTTGTCCTAATAATGGGGAGCCTACACTTTGACCAGTTCCAGGGGCTGGCTCACCCACATAAATGGTAACTTGGGCTTCGCCATCTGAAGCTACCAATGACGGGGTGGTAAAATATCTCACTTGTAAATGCTTCCTAAATTCTACTATCACCTTGTCAAAAATCTATACTTCTTCGTTATCTGACTACATTCTCGGTCACATAATAATCGAATGGCTTGTTTGAAGATATACTCCGCAAAAAATGGACTCGCGTTTCTCGTCTAAAACCACTACCTGGGCTACTGAGATCGGGTAAAAAATATTTCCTGAGCTTTCTTAAAAGCTTCAGCTTGCTCCTTTCAGAAAAACCAAAGTATCGCCCACTGACGCCTTTATCAACAGTAATCATAATAACACGATTTTCAAGTACTGAATAGTAATTCGGATAAAGGTCATCAAGTTTATTTTCTCGCTTATCTGGACTGATTGTGCTTGTTTGGAGATAATAAGAAAAGACCGTATCGATTCTATCTTGTCCGATCTGCCTACCATCGCGTCTTTCAAATGAAAAATACATTTGTATGTATCCATAGCCGGCTGCAAACACCGAATCTAACTCTTCTTCCCGTTTGATGAGCGCTTTGATTTCTCTCCTCAAGATGGTGTCGGTAAGTGTCACGTACTGAATATCTATTTTCTCGATCCTCTGCGCGTGGGACGATTTAAACAAACTAAACAGAATTGTCGCAATCAGATAAACCATTTTCATTACCGTCAATTGATAAAGTTACAGAGTGAGGAAATCGGGCCAGTTTTGACATTGTAGAATAAATTACTTGAACTGTTGAGTTGACCAATCGCAGCACACTCAAGCAATCATTGTTTCTGGTCGCATCGCCCCGCAGTATACTACTCATACATCAAAAAGAATCTCTTGCCACCTTTATCAATTGTCGCAAATGAATGAATTTTACCATTTCGGATTAGAACAGGCATTAAAAATTGATTTCTAAAAAAAACCAGATAAGTATTATTGGATTGCTCGTCATTGATACTTATGTTCTTGTATTTCTCAGATGCGTCTTTGTACTTCAATATCTGGAGCTCACTAGCCGCGATTGCTTCCCTCTTCAATTCTTCTCTGGCAAATTGAAGATGTATCTTTACAAAGTCAATTGCCTCACCGTCTCTCACCTCAACAGCTAAATACTTAATAATTACTTGATCAAGAGATGTTTGATCACCACCCAAATCTCCAATGAATTTTGTGATCAAAGTATTGCTTTTCTCATCTTGACATGTGCAGTTGCTGAATGCAAGTAACATACTTACGAATACAAAATAGAATACGTTCATAATTTGTTAGACTAGTTACATGTACCCGAATTAAATGGAGCAACTCCCCCAGATTTGTTAACAGTTCCTTTTGAATTTACGGTTGCTGACAGAATATCTTATCCGAAATCGCCAGATTTCTACCAGCCACTTGGCCAACAACAAAAAGACGTCATTCTCTTATTCGATTTCGGAATCAATTCTCAACTCTTGGCAGAAGGTATATCCCAATTGGTATGCAATACTTCAGACTCTTTGTTTGAAACCGCATATAATCAATATCTTCAAATACCCTGGCCCATCCTTCGGGTACGGTATTCAAAGTGGTCTCTGATCGGTTCTGTGGCAATACATAAGCAACAATAGCTATGTATTTTTCCCCGAATTGTGATTTGTCAATATTCAGTTTATCTATGTTCGCTTTTATATATCGGCCTGTATTTTCAATTGTCTTGGCAGAACAATAAGTAGAATTTGAAAAAAAAACATCCTCAACTTTCGCCTCCGCGGAAAATGTTATAAAAATAGAAAAAACTGACGACTTAAAGTTCCGGCAATCCTTATGTTCGTGCCCTCTTGAGATAGCCTTTTCAATTGACGTTGTAAGAAGCTTCAACGTTGCGTCTTGTTGATCTTGTGCATACAAGAAATTAATGCAACTACTCATCAAGACACCTGATGTGACCATTATTAACTTTATGTTCATTGCTACTTCTTTGTGTTTCAATTACAATTGGTTCCGTTTTGTCCATCCCGATGTGCGGTATTTGTGGCCAGAATGCTTGCTTGTTCACTCGCGCTAAGACTACTCCAATTCGAGGTCTCTTGCAGTCCTCCCCAGGCAAGTTGCATGGCCTCACCCTGAGAGAGGTTTGGAAAATGTACTATTAAGTCATTAGCTAAAATGTTGAGATATCCTGAGACAATGGATTCGTGATGATCTCCGCCTTCAATCCCATTATGAAACAAGATAGCGTGAAGAAACTCGTGATAAAGAGTTGCCATTATATACTCCTGTGATGCCAAAGGCATTACATTTCCATTAAATGATATATCAATATTCAACGCTCCAGAAGGAGTTGTGTAGCCATCGGTAATGGCATCTACAGAAGCATCTAAGTAAGTTACTTGATCGACCGTGAGGTTTATTTGATCATTTACATCAAATACATTTTTGATAAGTGTATTAATTTCATTTGTCATACTTTCTGAGATTGCATTATTCACTTGTTGACTTATACATGGATTAGTAACATTATTTGTTATTGTACGAATTCCATGCCAAGCGCCTGATCCGCCATCGTAAGTGTATGTCATGTTATCTGATCCAAAGATCACCAGGCCATGCATCGGCCATTGAATTTGCAGAAACGAATAGTTTTCCGGTTCGTATTCAACTACCATCGGAGGTAATATTCGTTCAACAACAGCCCAAACATTGCTCGCAGCGTTGTACTTATACCGGGTGTATTCTCCCTCCCTACTGGTGAACGCATACTCGTCACCGTCTTGAGGATTGACCGGCAAAACGGCACTACCTCCCGTACCCCCGCCACTTCCTCCGCCTCCGCCACAAGCAACTTTTCCGGTCCGGTAGGCCTCCTCCTGGCACCCGTTGCACGTTGTGTACAAGTACTGCTCGGTCGTTCGTGTCTGCCCGCCCGGGTAATAGTAGGTAGTGATCAAGTACCAATCAATGCAGCCGTTCGCTCTACCCTGCTTTTTCTCTGACTTGCTTTTACGGCTAATGCCGTTTGTCCGCAACTCGCCTTGATGGTACTCAATTAGACAACAAAAGCTTATGAAATGGACTGAAAAATGATATCCGTCCGCTATACGGAGCGGTCTGGCTGCGCATATCAAGCACCGAAAGAATTACTTCATCATATTCACCAAAATTCGGCCCGCTGTCAAACGCTACTATGTTTGACCGAACTATCTCATTTTGATTTAGAAAAAATACCACCTTCACTTTCGCATACTCCGTAAAACCGGTCAGTGGCATCACCTCTGCAATGATCGCCTTTTCAGTTGTGCGTAAATCATAGACCCTTGCACTCTTAAAGTCAATCGCCTCCAACATCGCTACAACTTTCCGATACTCCGACTCATTGGATCTCGAAATTTCCCGAGCTGTGTTAGATAGTCAACTATGGGCTTTCGGTAAAAAAAGTCTTGCGGCTCCTGATCTTCAAGGCATGAAGTGAAGGAAATTGTCAAAAAGGAAATAACCGTAAAAAGAAGTCGTTTCATATCTCTCTCGTTGACAGGATATAAATTTTATCAAAATACTGTAATCAAACATAGCAAAAAAAACATGCCGAACAAAAATATTTTTTTACAAATGCGGCAGATTGATAAAACAAAAGAACACGTAACAAGACATACCTAAACGCCCCATGATACTTCTTACTGCTCACTGTTTACCAACATACACTTAGACAACGTGTTGTGTCCATTTTTTTCACCCGGCCCTTGATCGGTAATTTTACCAAATACACCCTGCTGACCATACAGCCAGCACAAACACTCAACGTACATTTGTATGGGTATCGCTGTCAACACTCATTACCCCTCCCACTTCACCATCATCTTGCGCACGCGGTCTTCAATGCGCTCGGTGCTCAGTTTCTCGCGCATGCGGTCTACCATGATGGGAAACGCAAACGGTGTGGGCCGGTCGGGCTCGCGCACGATAATCTTTTGCTGGGCAATGCGGTCCAACGCCTGCCGCAGCCGCGCCTCCTCCAACTGAAAGTCCATCACTTCTTCCATCGCTTGCAGCAGCAACAGGTTGTGCGACTCATATTCATGAAAGACATTATAGAATAATTGTGAACTGGACTGCAAGTGACGTTCTTTGATCGGCTTGCCTGGCATGCCCTTGAACACCAACCCCGAAATGGCCGCGATGTCGCGGAACTTGCGCTTGGCCATTTCGGTGCTGTTGATGCTCGCCTGAATATCTTTCAGCAAGTCATCCGGGCCCAGCACATTGGTTTCGATGGCTTCGTAAATCGGTATCTCCTGATCGCACAGCAGTTCAAAACCGTAGTCGTTCATGGCAATGGAAAACGTGAGCGGCCGTATTTGCGCCAAGCGGTGGGCCAGCAGCGCGCCCATGCCCTCGTGTACTTGCCTCCCCTCAAACGGATACATAACCACGTGATAACCTTCTTCCGTTTGAAAGTACTCGATCAGAAACTCGTTTTGGCGGGGCAGGTGCGAACGTTGCCGTTGCAAATCCATCAGTGGCTTCAAGAACTTCATTTCTGTATCCTTTTCCGTGCCGGTGGCCGCCTCGTGTATTTTCAACCGCAGCATTTCGCTCATCTGCGAAGAGAGCGGCATGCGCCCGCCCTGCCAGGAGGGCACGCGGCCGGTTTTCTTTTTGCTGTTGCGCACGTGTACCTCCATGTCTTTGATGCGCACCAGTTCCAAGGCGCGGCCCGCAAACCAAAACACATCACCCGGCTTCAGACTGGCGATAAAATATTCTTCAATGGTGCCGAGGTATTTACCCGACACGTATTTGATGTACAGCGAATTGTCGCCCACGATGGTGCCAATGGACAGCCGGTGGCGCAGGGCCACCCGCCTGTCTTCCACTTTGTATTGGCCTTGGGCCACCGTCACTTTCCGATATTCATCATACGCAGTCAAAGCCGCACCGCCCGAGGTGATGAAGGCCAGCACCCACTGCCATTCGTCATCGGTAATGGACGCGTAGCTAAACGTGCTGCGCACTTCGGGCAAGATGTCTTCCGGCCGAAAGCCTTCGCCCACGGCCAACGTGATCAAATACTGAATGAGTACATCAAAAGAGCGCACGTAGGGCAGCCGCTCTTCCACGATGCGCTGATCGATGGCCTCGCGTAACGCGGCTGCCTCCGTGAGTTCGAGCGAATGGGTGGGCAAAAAATAAATGCGGCTGACCGCGCCCGGCTGGTGACCGCTGCGGCCGGCCCGCTGCAGAAAACGGGCCACGCCCTTGGGGCTGCCCACCTGAATGATGGTTTCCACCGGGCGGAAGTCCACCCCTAAATCCAAACTGGAGGTGCACACCACCGCTTTCAGCTTGCCTTCGTGCAACTGTTCTTCCACCCAGGTGCGCAGGTCTTGGCTTATGGCGCTGTGATGCATGGCGATGACGCCCGCCAACTCGGGAGCCTGCTCCAACAGCTTTTGGTACCAGATCTCGGCAAACGACCGGGTGTTGGTAAAAATGAGTGTGCTCGTGCTGCCGTGGATGATGGGGATAATTTTTTCCAGCAGTTGGATGCCCAGGTGGCCGGCCCACGGCATGCGCTCCACTTGCTCGGGCATTATCGACTCAATCTGAATAGCCTTGCGGAGATTGGAACGGATAAACGTCACCCGCCCGTGCGTGTACGTGTTACCCAGCAACACTTCCATGGCTTGCTCCATGTTGCCCAGCGTAGCGGAGATACCCCAGACTTTCAACGCAGGCAACAACCCTTTCAACCGCGACAACGCCAGCTCCATTTGCACCCCTCGCTTGCTGCCCATCAGTTCGTGCCACTCATCCACCACCACGGCCCGAAGGTTTCTGAATGCCTCCGCATAGTCTTTCTGCGTGAGCAACAGATGTAGACTCTCCGGTGTGGTGATGAGCAGATCAGGCGGTTTTTCTTTTTGCCTGGCGCGTTCGCGCGTGGAGGTGTCGCCTGTACGCACGCCCACGCGCCACGGCATCTGCAAGCCTTGTATCGCGCGCTGGCTGGCGAGCTCAATCTCTTTTCCCAACGCCCGGATGGGCGTGATCCAAATGGCTTTGATGCCCGGGGCGGAGGGTCGCGCCATGCCCTCCATCAAGATGGGCAGCAGCAGCGAATACGTCTTGCCGCTGCCGGTGGGGGCATTTACCACCCCGCTGTATCCGTGCGTGTAGGCGTGCCATGCCTGGCGCTGGAAATCAAACGGCTCCCATCGCTTGGAGGCAAACCACGCAAATGCAGGCTCAAGGGGCACTTTTTGATCCACAGGGCTAAAATCTAAATTGGAACGGAAACAAAATAACCCAGCCACGGTTTTACTGGTGGTCGTGAAAGTAAAACTTTAGAGATTAGCAGCGATGGGAAAATATTCAATTAAAGAATTGGAGCAGCTTTCAGGCATCAAGGCGCACACCATTCGAATCTGGGAAAAGCGCCACCGGCTCATTGAGCCTGCGCGCACGCAAACCAACATCCGGTACTACTCCGATGAGGATTTGAAAAAAATCATCAACGTGTCGGTACTCAACAACAACGGGGTGAAAATCTCGAAAATTGTGGGCTTGTCGTACGATGAAATCGTGCGCAAGGTGGCCGAGCTGAGCCGGTCGTACGAGAACACAGATGTGTTCATCGACCAGTTGGTGGTGGCCATGATTGACATGGAGGAAGAGCGGTTCGAGAAAATCATCTCCGAACTCACCCTGAAATTCGGCTTTGAGCGCACCGTCATCGAAATTATTTACCCGTTTCTGGAGAAAATTGGAGTGCTGTGGCAGACGGGCAACATCTCGCCCGCCCAAGAGCACTTTATCACCCACTTGATACGCCAGAAAATCATGGTGGCCATTGATGCTTTGCCGCTGGCACCCAAAACCGCCCGCAGGGTGTTGCTCTATCTGCCCGAAAACGAATTGCACGAACTGGGCCTTTTATTCTACCACTATGTGACCAAGCGCGATGGCTACCGCACCTACTACCTGGGGCAAACCGTACCCTACAACGATGTGAAATCGGTGTGCGAAGTGCACCACCCCGACTTTGTGGTCAGTGCTTTTACCAGCTCGCCTACCCCCGGCAATGTGCAGGCCTATGTAAACCGGATTTGTGCGGATTTGCCCAAAACGCAGGTACTTGCCTCGGGCCAATCGCTCAAAAAGGCGAACATTTCCAAGCCCTCTAACTTTCATATTTTCTACAACGCATTGGGCCTCAGGGACTTGATGAAGACCCTGCATTAAGGCCACATTAAATGTTCAACATTTACCAAAAAAAGTTGAACAGATACTTGCTCCATAGCTGTCAGGCTGTACTTTTGTTCAACAATCAGCCACTAAAAGATAAACAATATGACAGCGGTAGAATTCGACAGGGAGGTAGCGGGATTACGCAGCACACTACGGACGTTCACCCGCAGGTTTACCAGCGACCGCGAGGAGTCGCAGGATTTAGTGCAAGATACGATGCTCAAGGCGTTGATGTACCGCGACAAGTTTCGCGAGGACACCAACCTGAAGGGATGGCTGTTCACCATCATGCGCAACACGTTTATCAACAATTACCGGAAAGCGCAGCGTGCCAAAACATCGCACGATGACACCAAAGAACTGTACTATCTCAACGTAGAGGACACGCACACATTCAACCGCCCGGAAGGCAGCGTGGAGTTTAAAGAGGTGTGGCGCAATGTCAATGGCATCAAAGACGAGTTGCTCATCCCGTTCAAGATGCATACCACCGGGTACAAGTACCACGAAATCGCGAAGCACCTGAACATCCCGATCGGTACGGTAAAAAACCGCATCTTCCACGCCCGCAAAGAAATCCAAAAACGGCTGGAGGGATACCAGGAGTAACGAACACGGGAAAACATCACCAAACCTTTCGGGTTATTATAGCCTGAAAGGTTTTTTTATTTTTTATTTTTCCGAATGAAGAAAGTTGCCGTTATCGGTTCAGGATTTTCGGGTCTGTCGGCCGCGTCTTTTTTGGCGCGCGATGGCTACCAAGTGACCCTGTTTGAAAAAAACGAAGGCCCGGGTGGCCGGGCGCGAAAGTTTGAAGCACAGGGTTTTGTGTTTGACATGGGCCCCAGTTGGTATTGGATGCCCGATGTGTTTGAGAAATACTTTGCCCAATTTGGCCGAAAGCCCGCTGATTTTTATGACCTCATCCGGCTCGATCCGTCCTACCGCGTAGTGTATGGCAAGGGCGATGTGTTGGACATCCCCGCGGGCGTGGACGCACTCAAGCAGATGTTCGAGCGGCTGGAGCCCGGCTCGTCCGTGTTCTTGGATCAATTCCTGGAAGAGGGCAAATACAAATACGAAATCGGCATCAATGAGTTGGTGTACAAACCGGGGCTTTCGCTGACCGAGCTGGCCGACTGGAAATTGATGACCGGTGCCTTGCGCCTGCACGTGTTTCAATCTCTTTCTTCGTACGTGCGCAAGTTTTTTAAGCACCCCAAGCTGGTGCAATTACTGGAGTTTCCCGTGCTGTTTTTAGGTGCCACACCGCAAAAAACGCCCGCCCTCTACAGCCTTATGAACTATGCCGATATGGCCTTGGGCACCTGGTATCCGCAAGGGGGCATGCACAAAATCATTGAGGGCATGGTGCGCGTGGCTACCGACCTGGGCGTGAAAATACACTACTACGCGCCCGTGGAAGCTATTGAGATGAACAGCACAAAAGCAAAAGGCGTGCGCGTGAATGGTGCCGTGGAACTGTTTGACTACATCGTGGCCAGTGCCGACTACCACCACGTGGAGCAACACCTGCTGCCCGCAGCCTACCGAAGGTATGACGAAGCTTACTGGCAAAAGCGAACCATGGCACCCAGCAGTTTGATTTTTTATCTTGGGCTAAACAAGCGGCTGGAAGGGTTGCTGCATCACCAACTGTACTTCGATCAGGACTTCCGCGTGCATGCCCGCGAAATTTACGAGCAGCCGCAGTGGCCCACCGCACCCCAGTTCTATGTGTCTGCTCCGTCCATCACCGACCCATCGGTGGCGCCTGCAGGTTGTGAAAACATTTTTGTGTTGATACCGGTGGCACCCAACCTGCCGGACACGGAAGAAATACGCGAACGGTATTTTGAGATGGTGATGGATCGGTTTGAGCACATGAGCGGCCAAGCCATACGCCCCCACATTGTGTACAAGCGCAGCTATGCCCACCGCGACTTTGTGGGCGACTATCATTCCTTTAAAGGAAATGCCTATGGCCTGGCGAACACCTTGATGCAAACGGCCAACCTCAAACCTTCCATCATCAACAAAAAGGTACCCAACCTGTTTTATACAGGTCAGCTCACTGTGCCCGGCCCGGGCGTGCCACCTTCGCTGATTTCCGGCCAAGTGGTAGCGCGTGAATTGGCGAAGCGTGATAAAATAAAATAAAAACTGTATTTTCACGATTCAAAGTATGACTGGAAAAGCCCTATTTGATTCGGTATCCATGCGCTGTAGCCGCATGACCACACGCGCCTATAGCACCTCGTTCTCCCTCGGCATTTTGTGTTTGCAAAAAGAACTGCGCGATCCTATTTATGCCTTGTATGGCTTTGTTCGCTTCGCGGATGAGATCGTAGATACGTTTCATGAGTTTGACAAAGGTGCATTGCTGGCCCGCTTCAAAGAAGAAACCCATCGTGCCGTAGACGAAAAGATCAGTTTGAATCCAATTCTTAACAGTTTCCAGAAAACGGTCAATGAATTCAAAATTGAGCGCGAACTGATCGATTGTTTTTTGCGGAGCATGGAGTGGGATCTCTCCCGGAAAGAATACGATGAGCAAGGCATGAAAGACTACATCCTCGGTTCGGCCGAGGTAGTAGGGCTGATGAGCCTGCGTGTGTTCTGCAAAGGCGATGAAGCACTCTATCAAAAACTGAAGCCTCACGCCATGAGCCTCGGCTCGGCATTTCAAAAAGTCAATTTCTTGCGCGACCTGAAGGCCGACTTCAGTATGGGGCGTGTGTATTTCCCCAACCTGGCCCTCAACCAACTCGATGAACACAGCAAACACGAAATCATCGACAGCATCAAACGAGATTTTGATGATGCGTTGCTGGGCATCAAAGGCTTACCCAAAAAGGCGCGCTTTGGGGTGTACGTGGCCTATGTCTACTACCTGGCGCTGTTCAAAAAAATCGTGAACACGCCCTCCGAAGTAATGCTGCAAACACGCATCCGCATCCGCAACCGCCACAAGATGCGCCTGTTGGCGGTCTCCTATGTGCGGCACCAGTTCAATTTGATTTAGCCGTGTGAATGGATCAGGTTATCCTGGTAGACGAATCCGACAACGCCATTGGCACCATGGAAAAGTTGGAAGCCCATCAAAAGGGGCTTTTGCACCGGGCTTTTTCGGTGGTGTTGATCAATGCGAAAGGGGAGCTGTTGTTGCAAAAAAGAGCGTTAACCAAGTATCACAGTGGCGGTTTGTGGACCAACACCTGCTGCAGCCACCAACACCCGCAGGAGGATGCCCCCGTGACCGTGCAACGCAGACTGGTGGAAGAAATGGGCATTGAGGCACAGCTTTCGTTTGCCTACAAGTTTATCTACAAAGCCGCGCTGGATGGCCACCTGACCGAGCATGAATGCGACCACGTGTACGTGGGGCGCTTTGATGGCACGCCCAGCCTTAACCCACACGAAGCAGCCGATTGGCGATGGATGTCGCTGTCCGCGCTGCAAGCGGACATGCAGCGGCATCCCGACCGGTACACTGCTTGGTTCAAACTGATCGCCCATCACCCCCAAATCGAACGGGCGATGGAAGCACTCCCGCTGGGGTAACTTCTGGCGCACACCACGCGTTTACGCACTATGCTGTCGTTGCAAGCGGTACACAAGGCGTATGGCGCACACTCCGTATTGCGCATCCCCTCTTTTCATTTTGCCCCGGGGTTGCATTGGATCAAAGGCACCAATGGCAGCGGTAAGACCACGCTGTTCAAACTGATGGCCGGTATGTTGGCCTTTGAAGGGGATGTTATGCACCAGGCGACCTCCCTCAAAAAGCAACCGGTGGCGTTTCGCAAGCTCATCAGCTATGCACCGGCCGAGCCGATGTACCCTGCCTATCTTTCGGGCCATCAATTAATCGACTTTGTGAGGCGCGTGCGCCACGCCAGCAAAGAACAGACACATCAACTTTTGAATGTATTTCAGGCGGCCGACTATGCGCATCAACCCGTAGGGGGTTATTCCAGCGGGATGTTGAAAAAGATTTCCCTCGTCATGGCGCTGACGGGCGACACATCGGTTCTACTGCTGGACGAGCCGTTCGTGACCTTGGATGTGGCCACAGTACAGCACGTGTATGCGCTCATGGCCGAGCGGCTACGCAGTGGCGCTACGCTGTTGGTTTCTACACATCAACCATGGCAGCCTTTCGAGGGCATGGAGGTAAAGCAGGTGGCCTTGGTGGACAAAAACCTGTATGCCGAATGATGTCGGTTTGGCTGGCGAGTTTGGCCCGTCCGTTTTATGAACGGCATGCCGGCCTGCTCGCCTTTGTTTTTTTTGTCATGTTTGGGATGGTGGAGTCTTCACAGATCATCTACTATCACCATTCCCTGATTATGGGCGCGCTGCAGTCGCCTGTCTTTTTGCTGCTGGTGTTTGGCGTTTGGCTGGCCTACACGCTGAAGTCCCTGTCGTTTACTCAACAATGGCTTCACAAACCCACGCACGCGTTTCTTTTTGTGGTCGGGGGGCTTCCTGCCCGCCATCAGGCAGGTATGCTGGTGCAGTATCATGGATTCATCCATGCCCCGGTCGTGGTCTATGCCCTTATGATGGTGGGAGTGGCCATTTATCACGGGGCTTGGTGGGCCGCCACATCCATCATCGCAGTGCAGGCGGCACTGGCGCTGGCTTCCGTGTGGTACTATCGCCACTTGCTGATGGCAAAACAACCCTGGCGTTTGCCCACCTTTCGGTTGTCGCTGCCCGGTCGCTACCCGCTGTTTTATATCCAACTGCTTTTGTCGGAACTCAAAGGCGTCTTTTTCCGAACCAAGGTCTTCAGTTGGCTGGCCCTCGTGGGCTTTCTGCAAATCGAAAACGCGACCACCGACATGCGCATCCCATTGTTGGGGTTGTCCCTCGGCCTGCTGGCCCACACCGTGTTGATCTTTGAGTTTCGCAAAGCGGAAGAGACCACGCTTGCCTGGGTGCGCAGCCTGCCGTGGTCGGTCAGTTACCGCTGGCGGCTGTGGGCGCTCACCTATGCCCTGGTGATGATTCCCGAGGTCGTGGTTTTGGCCGTGCGCTTTTCCACGGTATCCATCATCCCCGTGGGCATGGCCGTGGCCATCGGCTTTTGCCTGCTGCTGCATGCCTCGCTGGTTCG
The DNA here is from genome assembly GCA_025455015.1 of Cyclobacteriaceae bacterium. GTDB lineage: Bacteria > Bacteroidota > Bacteroidia > Cytophagales > Cyclobacteriaceae > ELB16-189. Next base: position 25,581 of record JALONI010000012.1, read on the forward strand.
GCCGGGGTGGTCGATGGAACGGCTCACCAAAATTGGTTTTCTGTCCTTTTTGCTGCTGTTTGGAACCACCACGGCTGCGCTGTACGCCTATCCCACAGCCCTGGCGTGGCTGCTGTCCTTTGGGCTGTATGCTTGGTATTTTCCGCGGGCCGACCCGTCTGAGCCGCAGGAAAAAACATAGTGCGCTTTTTCGTGTTGTATTTCTGCGAAAGATGCATCCCCTTTCACCAACTGTCATGTTTTCATTCCTCAAAAAAGACCCGGTCAAAGCGCTGGAGGACAAGCGCAAAAAACTGCTGGAAGAAGCCATGCACGTGCAGCGGTCGGGCGACTTGAAACTCTATGCGGTAAAAATGGAAGCAATCGACAAACTGGAGAAGGAAATTGAAGCCGTTCAATCTCGAAAAGGCTAAGGCGCTGATCACCCGGGACACCGCGGTGTTCTGGTTCCGCAGAGACTTGCGCCTGCAAGACAATGCCGGTTTATATCACGCCCTGCGGTCGGGCAAACCGGTCGTGCCCGTTTTTATTTTCGACACCCAGATACTCGACAAGCTTGAAGACAAGGCCGACAAGCGCGTAGCATTCATCCACCAGTCGCTGCAGGCCATGCAGCAGTCATTGGCAGAGCAGGGCAGCAGTTTGGTGGTACTCCATGGCGACCCCGTGGCCTTGTACAAGCACTTGCAGCCAGCCGCCCTCTACACCAACCACGACTACGAGCCGTATGCGCGTTCGCGCGATGCGCAAATCCAACAACAACTCGAACGCTACGGTGGCACGTTTCATACCTGCAAGGACCAGGTGATTTTTGAAAAGGGGGAAGTGGTGAAAGACGATGGCAAGCCCTACACCGTCTTCACTCCCTATTCGCGAAAGTGGAAGGCTGCCCTGAAACCCTATTTTCTCAAAAGCTATCCCACCGAAAAATACTTCGATCGATTTGTTAAGACCCCGCCCCTGGCGCTGCCCTCGCTTGCCGATATCGGCTTTCTGCCGGTGCAGGCCGAATTTCCGGAACGCGTCATCCGGCAATCCATCATCGAGCAATACGATCAGCAGCGAAACTTCCCGGCCGTGCGCGGCACCACGCGCCTGAGCGTGCACCTGCGCTTTGGCACCGTGAGCATACGCAAGCTGGCGCAGGTGGCCGTCAAAAAAAATGAAGCATGGCTCAATGAATTAATCTGGCGCGACTTCTACCACATGATCTTATGGCACTTTCCACACATCGAAACACGGGCTTTTAAACCTGCTTATGAAAAGGTGGCGTGGCGCAATGACGCAGGCGAGTTTCAACGCTGGTGCGCAGGGCAAACGGGCTATCCGATCGTGGATGCGGGCATGCGCGAACTAAACGCCACCGGCTTTATGCACAACCGCGTGCGCATGATTGTGGCCAGCTTTCTGACCAAGCATTTGCTGATTGACTGGCGTTGGGGCGAGGCTTACTTCGCCAAAAAGCTGTTGGACTTTGACCTGGCAGCCAACAACGGGGGCTGGCAGTGGGCCGCGGGGTCGGGCTGTGATGCTGCACCCTATTTTCGCGTGTTCAATCCGGAGCTTCAGACCGACAAGTTTGATCCGAAATTCGAATACATCAAAAAGTGGGTGCCCGAGTGGGGCAGTAAGGATTATCCCAAGCCCCTGGTTGATCACAAAATGGCGCGCGATCGGGTATTGAAAGCCTACCAGGAGGCACTCAGCTAAATCAACACAGATGCCATGAAAATCCTGCTCACGGGGTCCACGGGGTATATCGGCCGCAGGCTTTTGCCCGTGCTGGTGGAAGCCGGCCACCACGTGGTGTGTGCCGTACGCGATCAGCGCAGGTTTGATTGGGACGATTTCACCGAAGCCTTTCTGCAACACGTAACCGTAGTGGAGGTTGACCTGAATGAGCCCGCCACAGTGGCGGCCCTGCCGTTGGATATCGACCTGGCGTTTTACCTGGTTCACTCCATGAGTTCCTCACACGATCAGTTTCATGCGTTGGAGCAACAATCGGCACAAACGTTCATCCGGTATGTGGATCAGACCACCGCGCAACAACTGGTGTACCTGAGCGGCATTGTGAACGCCAAAGACTTATCGGACCACTTGCTCTCGCGAAAAAATGTAGAAGACATCCTGCGCACGGGCCGCGTACCCCTCACCGTATTGCGTTCGGCCATCATCATCGGCTCGGGCAGCGCCTCTTTTGAAATCATCCGCGACCTGGTGGAAAAGCTGCCCGTGATGATAGCGCCCAAGTGGCTGCGCACCCGCTGCCAGCCCATCGGCATCCGCAACGTGATTGAGTACTTGCAGGGTGTGATGCTGAAGCGCGAAACATACGGCCAAAGCTATGACGTGGGCGGCACCGATGTGCTCACCTACAAAGACATGTTGCTCGGCTATGCGCGCGTGCGGCAGTTAAAGCGATGGATCATCACTGTGCCCGTGCTCACCCCCAAGCTTTCATCGCTGTGGCTGGTGTTTGTCACCTCCACGACCTATTCGTTGGCGCGCAGTTTGGTCAGCAGCATGAAAAACGAAGTGGTCTGTCAGGACGAGCGCATCCGCGAGGTGGTGCCCGTGAAGCTGCTCAGCTACGAAGAAACCCTGCGCCTGGCGTTTGACCGCATCAGCCAAAAAAATGTGATTTCCAGTTGGAAGGATGCCATTGCACGGGACACCATGAGCAAAGACTTTTTAGACCAGGTACAGGTGCCCGAGCACGGGGTGCTGCTGGACAGGCGCGTGCGCGAATTTGAGCGACCTACGGAGCACGTCCTGCACAACATTTGGTCTATTGGGGGCGAAAACGGCTGGTACTTTGGCAACTGGCTGTGGCGGATGCGCGGCCTGCTGGATAAACTGGTGGGTGGGGTGGGCCTGCGCAGGGGCAGGCGCAGCCCCACGGACTTGAAGCCGGGCGATGCGCTGGACTTTTGGCGCGTGCTGGTGGCCGACAAAGAGCGGGGTCGGCTTTTGTTGTATGCCGAAATGAAACTGCCGGGCGAAGCGTGGCTGGAGTTTCGCGTGAAAGAAAGCCCCGGCCGCAAGGTGCTGATCCAAACGGCCACGTTTCGGCCGCTGGGGGTGTGGGGCCGCTTGTACTGGTATTCGGTTTTGCCCTTCCACGGCCTCATTTTTCCCCACATGGCCAAAAACATTGCCGAGCGATAGCTGTTTTTTTGGGTATGAAGATTTACAATCTGAAACGCGTTCAGTTTCTGCCCATTACGCTGGCGGAAGCGTGGGAATTTTTCTCCACACCCAAGAATCTGTCGAAGATCACGCCCGAGCACATGGGGTTTAAAATCGTGTACATGAGCGGGGGCGAAAAGACTTACGCAGGCCAAATCATACGCTACAAGGTGAGCATCCTGCCGGGCATTAAGGCCGATTGGATGACGGAGATCACCCACGTGCAGGAGCCATCTTATTTTGTAGACGAACAACGTTTTGGGCCCTATGCACTATGGCACCACCAGCATTCGTTCAAGGAAGTGCCGGGGGGCGTGGAAATGACGGATGAGGTGAACTATGCCATCCCGCTGGGAATTTTAGGCCGTTTGGCCAATTGGCTTTTTGTGGAGCGCGAAGTGAATCGTATCTTTGACTATCGATACCAAGTGCTGGCAAACTATTTTGACCGGCCAGCCGTTCGAAAAAGTGCATGATGACATTTGCAGGTATGGGGGAGATTACGGGATGGGTTATTTTTTGGTGTTCACTGATTGCGGTGGGCACCTTTTTGCTGTGGGAAGGGGTAGCTTGGTTTACCCATAAGTACATTATGCATGGCGCCTTGTGGGTGTGGCACCAATCGCACCATACCGTGCACGACCACGCCCTGGAAAAAAACGACTGGTTTGCGGTGGTGTTCAGCATCCCGTCCATTGGCTTGTTCATTATTTCCACTACGGTCTATCCCAGCCCTTATTTGTTTGCCGTGGCCGTGGGCATCCTGTGCTACGGCTTGTTTTATTTGGTGTTCCATGACATCATCGTGCACCAACGCATCAAGTGGCGGCCTAAAAAGCGGAGTCACTATTTGAACCGCATGATCCACGCCCACTACATTCACCATGCCAAGCACTCGAAAGAGGGGTGCGAAGCCTTTGGATTTTTGTATGCGCCCAAAAAATACGACAAAGGAAACCTGGAGTTGAAAAAGAGCCGTCAGGCCACCCAATAGACATGCCCGAAAAGTACACCTACTTGATGGTCAATTTGGCTTCTATTTTTTTTCCGTTGGCCTTTTCGTTTCATGCGCGCAATCAGTTCTACAAAAAGTGGCCGCTGGTGTGGCCCGCCATACTGGTGCCTGCTGCGTTATTCATTTTGTGGGATGTATGGTTCACGTCAATGGGCGTTTGGGGTTTTAATCCGAGGTACCTGGTAGGTGTCTACTTTTTTAATCTGCCGATTGAGGAGGTGTTGTTTTTTATCTGCATCCCCTACGCCTGCGCGTTTACGTACGAGTCGGTCAATATTCTTTCAGGCCGCGACCGGCTGTCAGCCCGCGCCACCCAGATCATCACCGATGTGCTGTGTGTTTTTTTGATTGCTACCGCGTTGTTGAACATCACCAAGTGGTACACTGCCTCCGCTTTCTTGGTGTGCGCAGCCCTGCTGCTGCTACACCGCTGGGTATGGAAAACAGAATACCTCGGGCGGTTCTATTTTGCGTTTGTTTTTATTCTGATTCCCTTCTTCATCGTGAACGGCATCCTTACCGGCACGGGGCTCGAAGAAGAAGTAGTGTGGTACAATGCCGCGGAGTTTATGGGTTTCCGCATGGGCACCATTCCCTTTGAAGACACGTTCTACGGCATGGCCTTACTGCTCCTGAACGTGACGCTTTACGAATTTGGGTTGCGTGCCACCAAGCGTGGATGGGCCAAAGGGTAGCGCAACCATTTTTGTATGGAGCGCAGAAAATTCATCCTGCGGCTTTGCCGTTGAAAACGCGCGTTTCTCTGGTTAGTCCCCCGAACGGATCGTGAACTGACCGGCCGTTTTGGTGATTACCACTGCCAGTTGCTCGGTGCCATCGGGGTCAGTGTCTGCAAACGTTTTGGTTACCCGGTATACATTCGCATTCACGTTGCTCACGCCACGCACGGTCACCGTGAAATCGACCGGCTTGGCGCTGGCAGCCAGCACCACGCGGGCAACATACTCTCCGTTGGCATCCACGCCCAAAATCCGCAACTGTTCAAATTGATTGGCAAAACGGCTCTCGCTGAAAATCGTATCACCGGCCACCAGCTTCAAGTCAAGGTCTGCTTCGCGAACGGCCACCAAGGCACTGCCGCCCGTGCTCCACGACAATTCCACCGTCACACCAAAGTTATCCGCAATCACATTGCCGGGGATGACGTCCTCCGTGCCACAGCCCGCCAGCCCAAGCAGCGATGCCGATACCAAAATGAGGGCCGATAGATTTTTCCAAGTCATAAGCCAATGCGGATATTTGATACAAAGGTACAATGAAAAACGTACGCCACACGTGGGGTGGTCAGTCGTGGCTGAATACATAGGCCGTCTTTTGTACGTATTCCTGCCCCGGCAAAAGTTCGGTGCTGGGAAACGCGGGCTGATTGGGCGAGTCGGGAAAATGTTGTGCCTCCAGGCAAAAAGCCGAACGAAAGCCGTAGTGCTTTCCGCCTTTGCCTACGTCCATACCATCCAAGAAATTGCCAGAATAGAACTGCAGCCCCGGCTCGGTAGTCCACACCTGCATTTGCCGCCCGCTGGTGGGCTCCCATATCTCCGCGGCCAGGGCAAATTCGCCTTCGCGCTTGGTCAGCACCCAATTGTGGTCGTAGCCGCGCGCGTGCCGCAACTGACTATCGTCCGCCTCGATACGGTGGCCGATGGCCGTGGGCTGACGAAAATCCAGCGGGCTGGCCTCCACTGACAGAAGCTCGCCCGTGGGTATCAACGAACCGTCCACCGGACAAAACCGGTCGGCCTGCAACATCAGTAGATGGTCTTCGATAGACCCCGCGCCCTCCCCTGCCAAATTAAAAAACGAGTGGTGCGTCAGGTTGATGACTGTAGGCGCATCGGTGGTGGCGCGGTAGTCTATTTCCAATGCATTGCTATCGGTGAGCCGATAGGAAACCGCCACGTCTAGCGTACCGGGGTAGCCCTCTTCGCCCGCAGTACTCCGATAAAAAAAATCGACCTGTGAAGGGCCCGCTTCCATTTTCCAAATTCGCTGGTGAAAGCCGGTGGGCCCGCCATGCAACGTGTGGACGCCCTGGTTGGCCGTCAATAAATAGGTGTTTCCGCGCAAGCGAAACGAGGCATGGGCGATGCGATTGGCATAGCGGCCAATGGTGGCGCCAAAATACGGATTGCCCTGACGGTATCTCTCGGGGGTATCATACCCCAATACCACATCGGCAACCACTCCATTTCTGTCGGGCACCCACAGCGACATGATCTTGGCGCCCAGGTTGGTCACCGTCATCCGAAGTCCATGCCGGTTTGCAAGCGTGGCGGTTTGAAGCGGGTGGGTAGCGTGCATGAACGGAAAATTGCCCGCGACAAATTAACAATAATATCAAACCCGCGCGAGCGATAAACTTTTCATTGGCCAAACGGGTTTTTATATTTGTATCAACCAAAAAACAAACAACTTATGGCGTTTACACTTCCCGCGCTCCCGTACGCATTTAATGCTTTGGAGCCGCATATCGATGCAAAAACCATGGAAATACACCATGGCAAACACCACAACGCATACGTCACGAACCTCAATGCGGCTGTGGCGGGCAAGCCAGAAGAAAATCTGTCCATTGAAGAGATTTGCAAAAACATTTCGAAATACCCCATGGCGGTGCGCAACAACGGGGGCGGTCACTACAACCACAGCTTGTTCTGGACCATTATGGCACCTAATGCCGGGGGGGCACCTACAGGCGCACTGGCGGACGCCATCCATGCCGCTTTTGGCAGCTTTGACGAATTCAAGACTAAATTCAATGCGGCTGCCACCGGACGCTTTGGTTCGGGCTGGGCGTGGCTGATCAAAGATGCTTCTGGCAAACTCGCCATTACGTCCACTGCCAATCAGGACAATCCGTTGATGGACCTGCCTACCGGACAGGCAGGCCTGCCTGCCGGACAGGCAGGCGTAGCGGAGGTAAAAGGCACGCCCATTTTGGGGCTGGACGTATGGGAACATGCATACTATCTGAACTATCAAAACCGCAGACCCGACTATTGTGCTGCCTTCTGGAACGTTGTAAACTGGAACGAGGTGGCGAAGCGATTTGCCTAACCATTTTTCCCTGTCGACCCCCGAAGAGGCCATATCCATGGATGTGGCCTTTTCTTTTTGGTCAGGCACAGGCTTTCATGGTCAGTTGATTACAGACCGGCCACCAATTCGCCCAGCGTCTTCAGGGCTTTTTCAATCTTGTCGCTGTACGGGGTGCCATAGCTGATGCGAAAATAGTTGCCAAACTGCTGCGAGGCTGAAAACAGTTGGCCCGGGGCGATGCCGATGCCGTGCCTGAGGGCCCGTTTGTGCAGTTTGTATCCATCGGCCTTGCGGTACATCTCCACCCACAGCACAAAGCCGCCTTCGGGTTGCGTTACTTTGGTATGGCTCGGAAAAAACTCGTTAATGGCTTGCAGGTACTGAAGGCTGTGGGTATGCAGTGCTTTGCGCAGATGCCGCAGGTGTAACTCGTATCGGCCGTTTTGCAAAAAGTGCGCGATGGATACCTGTGCCAGGGTGTTGGTGGCCACGTTGCTCATCCGCTTCAGCCCAATCACCTGCTGCTTAAACCGCCCCGGCAATACCCATCCGATGCGGTAACCCGGTGCCAGCGATTTAGAAAATGAACTGCAGTGCAACACCAATCCCTTTTTATCGAACGACTTGCACGTGCGCGGCCGGGTTTTGCCAAAATACAATTCGCCATAAATGTCATCTTCGATCAGCGGTATCTCGCGTTTGGCCAGCAGTTGCACCAACTGCATTTTTTTCGCATCCGGCATGCAACTCCCAATCGGGTTGTTAAAGTTGGGCACAAACAGGCAGGCTTTGATCTGGAATCGGGGAATGGCCGTTTCCAGGTAGGCCAGGTCAAGACCGTGGCGCGGGTCAGTGGGTATTTCCACCACGTGCAACCCCAAACTTTGCATGACTCGGAAAATGCCAGAGTACGTGGGGCTTTCAATGGCCACGGCATCGCCCGGCTGGGTGACGGCCTTCAGACTGAACGTCAGCGCCTCCATGCAGCCCGCGGTGATCACCACCTCGTCTTCTGCCGGTGTGCCGCCCCAATTGAAACTCAGCTTGGCTATCTGTTTGCGCAGCCCCGCATTACCCTGCACGTGTTCATACCCCAAACAATGGTCGGTTTCGTGGTTCAATGAATGGACCACCGACTTCTTGAGCTTGGCCACTGGCAGCAGCGCAGGTGCAGGAGAGCTTACCGAAAACGACAGAATATTGGTTGAACGCAGATCGTTGTAAACGCTGGTGATCATGTCATCCAACGACACGGGCATGGCCTCGTCTGCAGGCTCACAACAAGCCGGCAACGCCAGCGAGTGACGCGGAGAAAACTTGACATAGTAGCCCGACTGCGGCCGCGCCTCAATCAACCCTTTGCTTTCTAAATGATAGTACGCCTGGAAGGCCGTGCTCAAGCTGATGCCCTGCTCTTTGCTCAACGCGCGCACCGACAAAAGCTTGTCGCCCACTTTTAACGCCTGCCGGGCAATCAGCTCTTCAATGCGGTCGGCTACTTCGTGATAGAGATGCTCGGACTTGGCGATGGCAGGCATGGCATTCTTTTCTGCAACGCTACAGCAAAAACTGATATGGTCAAAATAAATAAAACTGAAACTGTTATGATTTCGTTAAACCCCTCACTTTTGTTCCCGAAAAAATAACTACCCCGCAAAAGCCATGCAACGAACACACCACGCGCGCTGGGAGCTCTTCCGGGCGGTTTGGCATGCCTGGGCGCAACCAGGCAAACGCCTTTCCTCCGTCTGCCACCAAAACAATGATGTAGGGCAGGGCCGTCTTTTCACTCCGGCAACCAAAAATCCTTGGCGATTCTACCTTCACCCGACCCGCAGTTGACTTCATGAATGAACAGAAAAATAGTTTGGCCTATGTAGCACTCGCAGCAGTATGCCTGATCTGGGGTACCACCTACCTGGCGTTGCGCATTGGCGTAACGCAGTTTCCGCCCTTTCTTTTTTCCCTGCTGCGCTTTGCGGGCGCAGGCCCGGTGTTGCTGTTGTTTCTGTTTACGATCGGCCGCCAACCTTGGCCCGACCGTCAAACGCTGATCAACCAAGCTGTGTGCGGTGTCTTGATGGTAACGCTCGGCATCAGCATGGTGGGCTGGGCGGAAGTGTACATCTCCAGTGGTGTGGCTGCGGTGATTTGCTCCATGATGCCCATCTGGACGATTCTCATCAACGTGACCGTAACCAAGGATGAAAAACCCAATGCGCTGATTGTACTGGGCCTGGCCACCGGCCTGAGCGGCATTCTCCTGATTTTTGGCGAGCACTTGGCCGAGTTTTCAAACCCCCGCTACCAATTCGGTATTTTCCTCACATTTATCGCTAACCTGAGCTGGGCCATCGGAAGCATCTGGATCAAAAAGAAAAACCAGCACACCAATCCGTTTTTGGCCGCGGGCTTGCAGATGACCTTTGGCGCGTTGGCGTTGATCCCCCTCAGCCTGCTGCTTGATGACTACAGCCAAATCCAATGGTCAGGCGAGGTGGTGTATTCGTTGTTGTACATGATCCTCATCGGCTCCATTGCCGCGTACGTGTGCTACTCCTATGCCATCAAAAAATTACCCATGACGTTGGTTTCACTCTATGCCTACATCAATCCGATCGTGGCCGTCATCCTCGGGTGGTTGGTGCTGGATGAGAAACTCAATGCCAAAATTGTCCTGGCGATTGTCATCACCGTGGCCGGCATCTACATCGTCAATCGCGGATATCAGCTAAAAGGAACAGGCGGATGGTTGACGCATCTCTTCCACACCACAAAACCCCGGCTATGATGAACGAACTGTCCATCGTGCCATACCACGCTCGCTTTCAACCCGACTTTGAGCGGTTAAACCGCGCGTGGATTGAGCGTTTTTTTTTGGATGGAGCCCATCGACCAAAAGGTACTTCGGCATCCGGACAAATACCTACTCGAAGCGGGTGGGCACATCTTGATGGCGTTGATGAACGAGGCACCCGTGGGAACCGTGGCCTTAAAGAAAGCCGGTGCGCACACCTATGAGTTTACCAAAATGGCCGTGGACGAAAACCTGCGGGGAAAAAAGATTGGGGAACAACTGGCGCAGGCAGCCATCGCCTGGTGCCGCGCGAATAATGCCCGAGAAATCATCCTCTACTCCAACACCAAACTGGTGCCCGCCCTTCAGCTCTACCGCAAATTGGGCTTTGAAGAAGTGCCGTTGGATGGACCGTACACACGCAGCGACATCAAGATGAAACGTTTACTCAATAAAACAGATGTCAATCAGTTGGGGCAATACCTGTGTGGCCCCGCGCACGAAAAAAGTTAGTCCACCGCTTAACCAGTAAACTCGCTTTTTGAATACCTTTCGGATGTTTATTAACCACTGTTGATCATGACTACCACGGCCCCCATTCGCGTCACCCGCACAGCGCATTCACAACTGAGTCAAATTGACTTTGCCAACCTGGGCTTTGGCAACTACATCTCCGACCACATGTTTGTGGCCGACTATAAAAATGGTGCGTGGGAAACAGGCGAAGTAGTGCCCTTTGGCCCGCTGCCGATGACACCGGCCATCTTGTCGCTTCACTATGGCCAAGCCGTGTTTGAAGGCATGAAAGCGTTTCGCATGAACAATGGAAGCATTAACATCTTCCGCCCGCAGCGGCACAGCCAACGATTAAATCAATCGCTGGCGCGCATGTGCATGCCCCCGATAGACGAAGAGTTTTTCATCGAAGCACTCAAGGCGGTGATCCGCACCGATGAGAAGTGGATTCCCTCGTCTGAAGGATCAGCCCTCTATATTCGGCCCGTGGTATTCGCCAGCGAATCGCGGTTAGGCGTCAAAATCTCGGATGAATACAAGTTTGTGGTGTTAACCAGCCCCGTGGGTCCCTATTTCACCAAGCCCGTGCGCGTAAAGGTGGAGGAAACGTATGTGCGGGCAGCCGAGGGAGGCACCGGGTTTGCCAAATGTGCCGGCAACTATGGCGGTGCTTTTTACCCCACCCAGCTCGCACGCCAGCAAGGTTTTGATCAGGTGTTATGGACCGATGCAAAAGAACACAAATACATTGATGAGTCGGGGGCGATGAACGTCATGTTTGTGCTGAATGGCAAATTGGTGACTCCCAAGCTCACCTCGTCACTGTTGGATGGCGTCACGCGCGACTCCATCCTGACGTTAAGCGAAAGTTTGGGTATCCAAAAGGAAGAACGCAAAGTGAGCATTGCCGAATTGGAAGAAGGCTTTAAAAACGGGACGCTGACGGAGGCGTTTGGTGTGGGCACGGCTGCGGTCGTGTCAACCATCGCAGTCATCCACATTCACGGCACCGACTATGCGCTGCCAGCCGATCAGGCCGCCAGTTTCCAACAACGCGTGAAACAGAAACTGCACCACTTGCGCGTGGGCAACGAAGCGGATACACACGGTTGGAATTACATAATCTAACATGCCCTCGTTTCCGATCACGGACAAAACGGAAATCACCCGCTTAGCCAAGCGCGGGGTGTATGACCGCGAGGCGATTTATGCCATTTTGGATGAAGCGTTGGTATGTACCCTCGCGTATTGCCGCGATGGCCAGCCCTTCCAAATCCCCACGGGCTTTTGCCGCTGGGAGGATACGTTGTACCTACACGGGTCGGTCGGCAGTTTTTATCTGCGCGAGATCACCCAGAAGAACCTGCCCATCAGCCTTGGCGTCACACTCATGGACGGGTTGGTGTTGGCGCGGTCGGCCTTCCATCATTCCGTCAACTACCGCTCGGTGGTCATGTTTGGCACCGCCCGCGCAGTGACCGATGAAAAAGAAGCGTATGCCGCGTTGGAGATATTCACCCACAAGATGTGCCCCGGCCGCTGGGCCGATGTGCGCAAACCTACCCCGGGCGAGTGGAAGGCCACGATGGTCGTGGCCGTGGCGATTGCCGAGGCGTCTGCCAAGGTACGCACGGGGCCACCCAAAGATGACGCGGAGGATTATGACCTGGACGTGTGGGCAGGCGTACAGCCGCTGCAGACCACAAAAGGAGCGCCCCTGCCCGATCCGGACTTAAAACCCGGTGTTGCATTGCCCGCCTACCTGCGCTAAGTGACTGAAAAGCAAGGTCTTCGCAGCTATTTTAGCGGATAAACTCCTGAAAATCAAACAGAAAACGTATCTTTGCGGCCGGTTTTGAGGGGGGTGGGCCTTGCCCACGGAACCAACCCCGTTTGGATTGAGTTTTACTTTCAAGCATATAATTACTAACAATCATGGGAAGACCACCAGTACTACCAAAGAAAAAGAAAGACGGATTCTGGCTCGAAGTACGCAACAAAGGTGCAAAATCAGGCACCATCCTGATTCGCGACAGCCATCAGGCCATGATGCAGGCGGCCAAAATGTACGAGACCACAAAGGATGTCATCATTCTGGGAGAGCATAAAAACGGAAAGCGGGTCGAAGAAAAATCGACCCGAAAATCAAAGGGGGAATAAGCCCCCTTTTTTTATGCATTGTGCGGAGCTGCGAACACTCCGTCACGCATCCCTCCGCTTGTCAGGTGTGTGCTGGAGTTCGAACCAACTGCTAAAGCGTTTCATTTTCTCGGCCGTAGCCGCCAAAAAAGGCTGTTGCGCTTCGCGCGTTAACAAAGGTGAATAATACCAGCCGTTTCGCTCAGCATTCCAAAACACCAGATACTTGTCGTAGTCAATCAGCAACACGTCCATCTCATAGATTTCGGTACCTTCTTTGTCGGTAAGGCCGGTAAACTGCAACAAGATGGTATTGTGGCGCACTTGGTCACCCTTGCCCAGCTCCACCGTGCTCAGCCGCATGAGCAGCCGACTATCGGCCTGCCAGGCTTTGAATTTTATTTTGCGCGAAGGGAAGTCGGACATAGGGCAATCTCTATCTTTCGGGTGTTGTCATGAACGAAAGTAACAAGATATTTTTCATCATCAACAAGTTTTCGGGCACCGGGTTCCGTACGGACGTGGAAGGGAAAATCATCGACCTGTGTGCCCAGGCCGGCCAGGAATGCGAAATCCAATACACACAGCACCGCGGCCACGCCACCGAGTTGGCGCAAGAGGCTGTGCGAATCCGCTGCCCGCTGGTGTTTGCCATGGGGGGCGATGGCACCGTCAATGAAACAGCCCGCGGCCTGATTCATACTCCCACCGCGCTCGGTATCTTGCCCAAGGGGTCGGGCAATGGGCTGGCGCGCCATCTCGGCATCCCCTTGGCATTTGCAAAAGCAGTGGCATTGGTGGCCCACCACCGAATTGAAACCATTGACACGGTTCTCATCAACGGGCATTTGTCGGTCAATGTGTCCGGCATCGGCTTTGACGGGCACGTGGCCGGCCTGTTTGGGCAAAAGAGCCAACGCGGCCTGATCGGCTACACGCGCCTGGTGCTGCAAGAGTACCGCAGCTTTGGCGAGTTTCAGGCAACGTTGCAGTGCGATGGAAAAGAGCACACACGCGCTGCATGGGTGGTGGCGTTGGCCAACTCTTCGCAGTTTGGGAACAATGCGCGGGTAGCCCCGCTGGCCTCCGTGCAAGATCAACGGATTGATGTGTGCGTGGTGCGCAAAATGCCGTTGTACAAGGCTCCCTTTTTCCTCGCGCGGCTCTTCAACGGCACCGCTCATCAATCGAGGTATGCCGAAATCTTTTCTGCCCGACACATCAGCATCCACACACGCCAAGCGATCGCTTTTCACGTGGATGGGGAACCGTTGCCTTCGCAGCAAACGTGGGAGGTGGCCATTCAACCACAGTCGCTGCGTGTCGTGCTGCCCACGAGTATCCAAAAGAAGATATAATTTTCCCAGACGAACATGACCGCCCCGAACACCTTTTTCGTTTAAGAGCCCATTAACCCCATCTACCATGAAGAAAAAAATTTATACCCTGCTGATGATCTCGACCTTCGGCATCACAGCTTGGGCGCAAACCCTCACCTCTCCGCCCAGTGGCGACAATCAAAAGGCCGCGGTCATGCAGATGATCGGGCTGGTGGAAGCGACCATTCGTTATAGCAGTCCGGACGTGCATGGTCCCAATGGCGAAGACCGCACCGGAAAAATCTGGGGCGAGGTGGTCCACTACGGTTTTGTTGACCAGGGCTTTGGCACCGCCAAGGCAGCACCGTACCGTGCGGGCGCCAACGAGAACACCACCATTTCGTTTTCGCACGATGTAGAGATCGAAGGCAAAGCACTGAAGGCGGGAACGTACGGACTGTTTTTAGCCTTGGCCAAAGACGGCCCCTCGCAGTGGATCTTTTCCAAAAACCACACGGCCTGGGGCAGCTACTTCTATGCCGAAACGGACGATGCCTTGCGCGTGGAGGCCACTCTGGAGCCCGCGCCCTATGCCGAGTGGCTCACGTTTTACTTTGACGACCGCCTGCCCTCGTCTACCAAAGCCTACATGCAATGGGAAAACAAGCGCATCGGGTTTACCATCAAGGTGCCCGACATCCACTCATTGTATGTAACTAAAATGCGCGAAGAACTGCAAAACGCCATCGGCTTTGACCACCGCAACTGGGTAACGGCCGCGCAGTTTTGTGTGCAACACAAAATCAACCTAACGGAAGCCCTTGCGTGGGCCGACTATGCCATCAGCGGTCCGTTTATTGGCGAAGAAAACTTCACCACCCTGCAAACGAAGGCCGAGGTGCTCAAGGCCCTCCATCGCCCCGCGGAAGCCACCGCCACGATGGACCGCGCGATGAAACATCCCACGGCCACGGCCGATGGCCTCTACCAGTACGGCCGTGCGCTGCTCGGCAGCGGCCAAGCCAACGAAGCCTTGGCGGTGTTCAAATACAACCAAACACGCTTTCCCAAAGAGGCCTTCCTGACCACGTTGGGGTTGGCCCGCGGCTATGCGGCCGTAGGCGACAAAAAGAATGCGATCAAAAACTGGGAATGGGTCTTGAAAAACCTGCCCGAAAACAGGAAGGCATTCAAAGCCCAATACGAAGAAGAGCTGAAGAAACTGAAAGGTTAGGTGCGTGGGGTTTGATGAAGTACCACGCGCTTCTGGTCGGCTTGCGGCTGCCTTAAAACGAAATTAATTGGTTACCCCACCGCTCGATCATACGCGCGGTTGGGGACTAACATCGTCCTTCTGCCCGACCTGGCAACCCGCGTGCATTAAGCCGTTGGCGGTACAGAAATGTATTAGAAAACGAGCCAGTCGGAAACTTCCGTTCCGGGTCTTCCGTCTGTTGGCTCATGAGATTTGTATTTCTGTTTTTCGCATCCCTCCAGTTGGCCTTGGCCAACGATTCGGATACCGTTGTTCGCAACAAAAAAATACAGTTTGTGCCCGTACCAAACTTGGGCACCAGCCCGGAAACCGGATTTTTTTACGGGGCAAATGCTACTGCACTGTTCAAGGTTGGTAACCGGGACTCACTTTCGCGCACGAGCAACGCCAGCATTGACATTCTTCGAACACAAGCCCATCAGTCATATGTAGGTCTTGAATACAACTTGTTCCTTGCCAACGAAAAGTATATGGCCAGAGGAACGAACGAGGTATTTGACTTCAATTTGAATTACTTCGGAATAGGCCCCAAGGCCGCAAATCAATTTGAACCGTTTGCCTTTACGCAAATCCTGCTCGACAACAACCTTTTTATCAGGCTGAAAAAAAATAACTACGTGGGCCTTGGCTATCGGTATCACTTTTGGAGATTAAATGACTACCGGCCGGGGGGCTTACTCGATACGGACAATGTGTTGGGCTACCGCAGGTCCGTTTCGAGCGGAATCAACTTAACGTATCTGCTGGACAGCCGTGATAACATTGTCAATACCTATCGGGGAACATTGGTCAGCGCCTCCCTGACGGCCAACGCCACGTGGATGGGCAGTACTTTCAACAACCCTGCGGTAGCGTTAGAGGCTGCTCACTTTGTGCCTACATTTACCGAGCGCCATGTACTGGCGCTTCATACCTTGGCCAGTCTGAATTTTGGGGACGTCCCGTTTTCTGAATACAACCTGTTGGGAGGTGAAAACATCAAGCGTGGCTTTTACAACGGTCGCTTCCGCGACCAACAGTTTGCAGCCGGTCAGGTCGAATACCGGTTTCCCGTCTATAAAAGGCTGGGAATGGTGGCCTTCACATCCATTGGCAGCGTAGCCCGCGAAGTAACAACCTTCGATGCCTCCTATCTGAAAGTTGCCGGAGGAGGCGGGTTGCGGTACACCTTATCAAAAAAGGAACGATTCAACTTGCGCATAGACTATGGTATGGGGTATGAAAGTGGCTTTTTGTATATTGGGGTTGGCGAAGCGTTCTGATAATGTTCACATAACTAGCTGGGTAGATCTTCGACCAAAAATTTTAAGAGCAAATGCAAAAGAAGGTCAGGTTTGCGTTTTTAGGACTGCCAGGCGTTTTGGCGTTGGTTATGGTGGTGGGCTGCCACACGCCCGACAAAGACCGGAGGCCACAAGACTCGCTGATGTATGGCTTAACGGGGGTTCAAAATGGCGATATCATTTTTCAAACGTCCACCTCCTCGCAAAGCCATGCCATTCAACTGGCCACCCACTCGCCCTACAGCCATGTGGGCATCATCTACGAAACCAGCGGTCAACTTTTTGTCTATGAAGCGGTGCAGCCCGTAAAGCTTACGAAATTGAGCGACTGGATTAAGCGGGGCGACAAAGGCCACTACGTTGTGAAGCGACTCAAAAACAGCCAACAACTACTGACTTCACAGAACCTGGCCAAGATGAAAGCCTACGGAGAGAAGTTTATGGGTAAAGACTATGACATCTATTTTGAATGGTCTGACGATAAGATCTACTGCTCGGAACTGGTCTGGAAAATCTACCGTGAAGCGTTAGGTATCGAGGTTGGCGACTTGCAACAATTGCGAGACTTTGATCTAACCAGTAATGTGGTTAAAACCCAATTGAGCGAGCGCTACGGTCATTCCATTCCGCTGGATGAAAAAGTTATTTCCCCAGCGGCGCTATTCCACTCTGACCAACTAGTCATCGTGGCGGAAAACACATGGCAGCCCGCACAAACGCCCCTACGTTAAGCCAGCGGTAGTAACCTCTCAAACCTTCTTGAAGCCGAAGTCGGGCAAAACCCTTGGCCCTTGGCAACAGATCAACCTCACGGGTGCCGATAAAAGCTCTTGCTCACAATGCGCCAGCCTTCGGTAAACTGGTACAGTTGCAGGTAGTCGGTGAAGATGCGCTTGCCTTCGCGGTACAACTCCAGCTCCACGGAGGCGGCCGTGCCATTCACACTCACGCGTACAAACTTCGCTTCGGTGCGCACGGATGAAGTCTTGCCTTCGGCCCGGTTTTTTTCAATGGCGGTTATCCACTCGTCAATTGTGTAGGGCTTTACGGTGTTGTCGGATAACCGCAGCATGGCAAAGGTGGGATGAAAGCCCGCGCGAATATCGGCCACGAGGCCATTGTTGTGGATGCCTTGCACATAGGCGTTGGTTACCACCTGCTGAACGGCCTCCTCGGGAGTTTGGGCCAGGGCCGCAGCGGACAAAAAAACCAAGACAGGATAGATTAGCACTTTCATGAGGATGGGATGTTACCAGCCTCTACGGAAAAAACAACGGGTCGTTGTGGGTTTTGCACAACATTAACAACTGGCACGGCACCCCGGCCAGGGATGTGGAGGGCGTGGTGGCCCCGCGAAACGCGGGGCCACGGAACCCCGGAACAGCCCGATGGCGCGCCTCGCGCCAGGCCGCCAAAAGGCGAATACGCTTACTTATCAACACGAAAACATACTGTTTTTCGAGCTATCTTTGGGGTCCTTTTGGGCAAGGTTGCCCTGAAATGTATTGAACGACAAAAGGCATGGCGGAGTACAGCAAAGAAGAAATCAGGCGCCTGGAAGAAAAATGGCGTAACCAGTGGAACGAGTGGGGTCTCTACCGCGTGGAAAACGACACCTCCAAACCGAAGTACTACATCCTGGACATGTTTCCCTACCCTTCGGGCGCGGGCCTGCACGTGGGGCACCCGCTGGGGTACATCGCATCAGACATTGTGGCGCGCTTTAAGCGGCTGAAGGGTTTTAACGTACTGCACCCCATGGGCTTTGATGCCTTTGGCCTGCCGGCCGAGCAGTATGCCCTTGAACATGGTGTGCACCCCGCCCAAAGCACGCAAGAAAACATCGCCAACTTCAAACGGCAGATGGCAAAAATTGGCTTTTGCTACGACTGGAGCCGCGAAGTGCAGACCTGCGATCCGGCTTACTACAAATGGACACAATGGATCTTTCTGCAACTGTTTGACAGTTGGTTTAACCGCCAGCAACAGAAGGCCGAGCGGATAGGCGACCTGATCACGATTTTTGAAAAAGAGGGAAACGGGAATCATCCTGTGCCGAATGCCAAATTTACGCTTGACGGCCACCGGGGTCAGCACTTTGATGCAGCCGGCTGGAGGGCGTTTTCGGAACGGGAAAAGCAGGAGGTGCTGATGGAGTACCGCCTGGCCTACCTGGCCTACACGGATGTGAACTGGTGTGAGGCACTGGGTACCGTGCTGGCCAATGACGAGGTGATCAATGGCGTAAGCTACCGCGGGGGCTACCCGGTGGTGAAGCGGCAGATGCGGCAGTGGAGCCTGCGCATCACCGAATATGCCGAGCGGCTGTTGAAGGGCCTGAACGAAATCGACTTTAGCGAATCGTTGAAAGAGATCCAGCGGAACTGGATCGGGAAGAGTGTGGGGGCGTTGATTGAGTTTGACCTCACCCCTTACCCCTCTCCGGAGGAGAGGGGAACGTCCATCCCAAACAGCCTTCGAAGCACCCCCCCTTCTCCTGTGGAGAAGGGGAAGGGGGATGAGGTCCACGCACAGGATTTCATCTTTACCACCAATACAAAAACATGGCAAAGCCTAAAAGAGCATGCACGCGAAAACCGGAAAAATGCAACGGAAGCGGAAGACGCTCTTTGGCAAGCAGTGCGAAACAATGCGCTGGGGTTCCGTTTTAGGCGACAGCATGCCATTGGCCGATTCATTGTTGACTTCGTATGCATCGAGAAAAGGCTGGTGGTAGAAGTAGATGGCCCCATTCACGAGCAACAAATACGCGAGGATGCTGAGCGCACTGAGATACTCCAAAACGAAGGATTTCAGGTGATCCGCTTTGCCAACGAGGACGTTCTTCAGCGGCTTTCTTCCGTGCTTGAAAAAATTAAAAGTACACTAGTCCTTTCCCCCTC
>JALONI010000084.1 GCA_025455015.1 Cyclobacteriaceae bacterium
CGGATGACGCAAATGAGGACCAACAAAATTCAGACACGCTCACGAAACACCTAAAGCCCTTCCGACCGGAGTTACCCACCATTGGCCTGCTGATGTACAACGGAGTACTGCAAAGCGAAGTCATTGCTGCCTCCGATGTGTTTGCCAAACCCACGGAAGACGGCAAGCGACTTTTTAACGTAGTGACGATTGCCGAAACCGAGAAATTTATTACCACCGAAGAAGGTATCAAAATAGTGCCCGACTATACCTTTGAAACCTGCCCTGCGTTGAGGGTGCTCTTTGTCCCGAGTGCGTATGACATGTACGCCCAGGTGCATAACACGAAAATCGTAGACTTCATCCGCACGAGGAACTCAGAAACAGAGTACACGGTAAGCAATTGTGCGGGCGCCCAACTGATTGGCGCCTCCGGCATCGCGGACGGGAAGAAGATCGTGACCTGGATTGGCGGAGGCAAGCAATTGCAACAGGACTATCCGAACCTGAAAGTGCAGAACGACAGCCTAGTGACGTACGTGGAGGATGGAAAGTTTGTGTCGTCAAACGGAAATCTGGCGAGTTACATTTCGGCCCTGGAGGTGCTGCAAAAAATGACCAGCCCGGAACATCGGGCCTTTGTCGAATCATACTTATATCTCGACAGGCTGCAACGCTGGCAGAAGTAAGCGCTCGTTTACTGCACGTGCCCCCGGATAAAACCCTATTTTTGCTGCCCCGCAGCGAGTTAACCATGTTTCATTCTAACGCATAAATCTTTCATGAACTTCCGCATCGAAAAAGACACCATGGGCGAAGTGCCCGTGCCGGCCGACAAGTACTGGGGCGCGCAAACCGAGCGCTCGCGCAACAATTTCAAGATCGGCCCCGAGGCCAGCATGCCCAAAGAAATCATCTACGCCTTTGGCTACCTCAAAAAGGCAGCCGCCATCACCAACCACGAGCTGGGCGTGTTAAGCGCGGAGAAAAAAGACCTCATTGCCAAGGTGTGCGATGAAATCACCGCAGGCAAACTGGACGACCAGTTTCCGCTGGTGATCTGGCAAACCGGCTCGGGCACGCAAAGCAACATGAACGCCAACGAGGTGATCGCGTACCGCGCCCACGTGCTGAGCGGTGGTAAACTGACGGACGAGAAGAAGGTGCTGCACCCCAACGATGACGTGAACAAATCGCAAAGCAGCAACGACACCTTCCCTACAGCCATGCACATTGCCAGCTATAAATCGGTGGTGGAAATCACCCTGCCCGGCCTGAAGGCCCTGCGCGACACGCTGCACCAAAAGGCGGTGGAATACAAAGACATCGTAAAAACCGGTCGCACGCATTTCATGGACGCCACCCCCCTTACGTTGGGCCAGGAGTTTAGTGGCTACGTGCAGCAGATCGACAACAGCATGCGCGCCATCCACCACGCGCTGGATGCCGTCAAAGAACTGGCCCTGGGCGGCACTGCGGTGGGCACAGGCCTCAACGCCCCTAAAGGCTACGATGTGCTGGTGGCCAAACACATTGCCACGCTCACGGGCTATCCGTTTGTGACGGCCCCCAATAAGTTTGAAGCGCTGGCCGCGCACGATGCCGTGGTGGAGTTGAGCGGTGCCCTGAAGCGGGCGGCCGTGGCACTCATGAAAATCGGCAACGACATACGCATGCTCAGTTCGGGGCCGCGCTCGGGCATTGGCGAAATCGTCATCCCCGACAACGAGCCCGGCTCCAGCATCATGCCCGGCAAGGTAAACCCCACACAGCCCGAAGCGCTGACGATGGTGTGTGCCCAGGTCATTGGCAACGATGTGGCTATTTCCATTGGCGGTGCCACGGGTCATTTTGAACTGAACGTGTTCAAGCCGATGATGGCGGCCAACGTTTTACAGAGTGCCCGGCTTATTGGCGATGCCTGTGTGAGCTTCAACGAAAAGTGCGCCAACGGCATTGAACCCAACCTGCCCGTGATCAAAAAGCACATGGAAAACTCGTTGATGCTGGTCACGTCCTTGAACCCGCACATCGGCTACGAAAATGCCGCCAAAATCGCCAAGAAGGCCCACAAGGAAAACAAGACGCTGCGCGAGGCGGCCATCGAATTGGGCCTGGTCACCTCCGAGCAGTTTGACGAATGGGTGAGGCCAGAAAAAATGGTTTAAATGAGAGGCACGCGTTGAGATGCCGGATTTTCGAAATCGCCTTCTGAAACGGGGGCGATTTTTTATTGCGCGCGCGACAATCTTTTTGGTCAATGTCGTATCCCATAAGCCAGACAGACGTAATCATATCGGTCGGGATTTTTGGCCGTAAAGAATACCTGCCAGGGGTTTGATGGCGTCAGCCTCCCTTCCGCACTCGTATCAGCCGGTCATCTCTTCCAAAACAACCGTAAACGTAGTGCCCACCCCTACCTGGCTTTGCGTGGTCACTTTGCCGCGCATGGCCAATACCTGACTTTTCACCAAGTAGAGCCCCAGCCCCTTGCCGTCTACGTGCGTGTGAAAACGCCTGTACAAGCCAAAGAGGTTGTTTCCAAACTTATCCAGGTCAATTCCCAACCCATTGTCGGCCACCACAATTTTCAACGCGTTGGCATCTTCGCGCTGGATGCTGATGGACACCTGGGCTTCGCGCTGTGGGTCGCGGTACTTGATTGCATTGCTCACTAAGTTCAGGAGGATGCTCTCAAAATAAGGCGCGATGGTTTTGAACTCACCGTCTGTCACTGAAGCTGCGATGGCCACGCTGCCCTCGCTCACTTCTGCTTCCAAGGTTTTCATCACCCGATCAAATACCGCCCGCACGGGCAGGGCCGTGACTTGGCTCGTTCTGCGAGCGTTTTCCAAGATGGCGTTGAGGTCGCGAATGACCATGTCCAACTCGCGGGCCGAATAAACCATTTTTTCAATGGCAAACTTTTGATCTTCGGGCCGGCTTGAAATCTCAATGACGTTGGCCAGCCCCATGATGCGGGTGAGGGGCGCGCGTAAGTTGTGTGCCACAGTAAACGCAAACTGCTCCAGCTTGCTGTTCTGTTCCAACAACTCCTCGTTGGTGTGTTGAAGTTCAGCCGTGCGTTTGTTCACTTCGTCTTCCAAGCCTGAATTTCGTTGCTCAATCTCCCGGGTGCGCTCAGTGACCTTGCGTTCCAGGGTTTGGTTCTGTTCCTCCATTAGGCGGTACTTTTCCTGCTCCATGGCGCGCAGGTGCTCCAGCGTGCTAAACGCCTGCCGTGTGTTGACGGCCGTGTATAAAAGCGTGGGTACGCACAACACAAAGATGATTAGTTGCAACGCCAGATTTTTTTGCACGGCAGCCTCATAGCGGTCACTTGCCTCCCGGTCCACCTGGTTCACATACGCCATCACTTGTTGTTCGGTGCGCATGTAGGCCCCCCACAAGTCGTTGCCATAGTTGCGCTCATAAATGACCTTAAACTGGTCAAATCGGTCTTCATCAATCAGCGACTTCATGCGCAGGCACAGTTGAATGTAGGCCTCGAGCGAGTCGCGCAAATGAACAAGCCGGCTGTCGTCATAGCCGAGTTTGGTAAGCGATTGCTCCAGGCTGTTCAGTACCGGGCCTTTGATGGCGATGCCATCGTACAGGGGCGTGACAAAACTGGGATTCTTCGTTACGGCATAGCCGCGCAGGCCGATGTCCAAGGCGTGGATGACGATTTTGCCGATGTTGTCGTATTCTTTTTTGACGATGGCAATTTCCTGCTGGAGGGCACGGTTCTCGGCCATGGCGCGGTTATTCAGAAACGTGAGCACAATGTTGGCCAGCAACAAAACCACGATGGCCCCCACGATGAAAAAAAGACTATTGCGCCTGCGCATACCCCCAGTGTAAGTAAAGGTATGAATAAAGAAGAAAATACCGGGTGCGGCATGGTTATTTCTCTGCTGCCCGCTCCTTTCGCACGGCTGCCCGATGAACTTAACCCCCACGCTGGTGGATCCGTTGGTCATGACTGTGATGATGGGCCTGACCGGTGGCGTGATCGGCCAGGTACGGGGCCGGCAGTGAGGCGTGGGCGTAAACGCATAGTGTAAAGCCTCAAGCGGGCGGTTGCCTTTTGACTCGGCCAATCCTGGTAAGAGTCAAACTGAATGGGGCGGTTTGCGATCTATCCTCACTCCCGCAAGTTTCGGGTTTTGGGCCCCGCCAAATTGGGCTACGTTTGCATCACTATTTTTTTGCTATGCAAACGCCAACGGAGTTTACCTTTCAGCGCATCGCCCGGGCCATCGACTTCCTCCAGCGCGAGTACCGCCAGCAACCCTCACTGGAGGCGGTGGCCGGCCACATCGGCATGAGCGCCTTCCACTTTCAGCGGCTGTTTACCGAATGGGCGGGGGTGAGCCCCAAGAAGTTTGTGCAGTACCTGACGTTGGCCCACGCCAAAAGTATGCTGAGGGAAAACCACGCCACCCTGTTTGATGCGGCCGATGCCACGGGCCTCTCGGGTACGGGTCGCCTTCACGACTTGTTTGTGCGCATCGAAGGCATGACACCCGGAGAGTACAAAAACGGAGGGGCGGCACTCACCCTTTGCTATCACTTTGCTGAAAGTCCGTTTGGCCGCGTGCTGATGGCTTCCTCGGCCAAGGGTATTTGCCACTTGGCATTTGCCGATGATGACGCCACCGCTCTGACGGAGCTGAAAAAACAATTCCCGCGCGCCCAGTACCACCCCGCGGTGGACCTCATTCATTCCAACGTCCGGCAGCTCTTCACGCGCGACTGGAGCCGCCTGGACGAAATCAAATTGCACTTGAAAGCCACACCCTTTCAACTGAAGGTGTGGGAGGCGTTGTTGAAGATTCCCCAGGGCCGGCTGACAACGTATGGTGCGCTCGCGCAACGCATCGCCCAACCCAACGCATCGCGGGCGGTGGGCAGCGCGGTGGGCGACAACCCTGTCGCGTTTTTAATCCCTTGCCATCGCGTCATCCAATCCACCGGCATGTTTGGCCAGTATCACTGGGGGCCGCTGCGCAAACAGGTCATGATTGGGTGGGAGGCCGCACAGCGGGAGGCTGAGTCGGTATTTGATTGACCCCTGACGGCCAGCAGGGCTTACGGGGAGGCTGAAAATATCTCTTCCTAAAAAACAACCGGCCACCGTTTCAACGGTGGCCGGTTGCCATACCCTATGTCTATTTGCGGCTTGGCCGATTGTAGTTGAGATGGCCCTTTAGTTTTTCTTCGATGGCCGCCTGTACTTGACGGGCGCGGGGGGCTCGGGCTTTATTTCTACCGCTTGCGTCTTCAACAGCTTCAACCCTTCTTCCACGGCACGTTCCAGTTGCGGGTCGCGTCCTTTGATCACATCGGCCGGTGTCTGCTCCACGGCAATGTCGGGCGAGATGCCCACGCCTTCCACGGCCCACTCCCCGTTAACGTCATAGAATCCACCGCGGGGTGCCACCATGCGGCCCCCGTCAATGAACAGGGGCGTATCCCACGTGCCCACAAGACCGCCCCACGTTTGGGTACCCACCAGCGGGCCTATTTTCATCTTGTTGAAAAGATATGGAAGCAAATCGCCACCCGAGCCAGCCCGCTCATTGATCAGCATGACTTTGGGACCGAAGATACCGGCATGCGGGGTGCGCAGGGGAGTATGGCTTTCGGTGCGGCTGTTGAAATAGCCGTGCAGTTGTCGCGCCATGATGTCCACCATGTAATCCGCTGCGCTGCCGCCCCCGTTGTTGCGCTCGTCAATGATGGCTCCCTTTTTATCTTGCTGGGCAAAGTAGTATCGGTTGAAGAACGTATAGCCGGGATTGCCCGTATTGGGCACATATACATAGGCCAGTTGTCCGTTCGAAAGCTCATCCACTTTTCTGCGGTTGCCTTCCACCCAATCCATCAAGCGCAATTGTGTCTCGTTATCCGTGGGCACCACCGTAACCACGCGCGCACCTTCCAGCGTAGGCTTCGTATTTACGCGCAGCTTTACCTGCCGGTTGGCAGTGGCTTCGAAATAGCGGTATAGGTTGGTGGCTGCCTTTATGGATTGGCCGTTTATTTCCAATAGGTAGTCGCCCCCGTTTATGTTGACCCCAGGCTCGCGCAGCGGGGCTCTCAACGCAGGATTCCAGCTTTCGCCCGCGTACACTTTTTTGAAGCGATAGTAGCCATTGTCGATTTCATAGTCTGCCCCAAGCAATCCTACCGGTATGCTTTCGATGTTCGGAAAATCGCCACCGCTGGTGTAGCTGTGCCCCACGGCCACCTCACCGCCTACAATGTCCACAATGTAATTCAAGTCGCTGCGATGACGGACGTGTTCCACCCAGGGGCTGTACCATTTGTACACGTCATTCCAGGGTGCCCCGTGTGTGTTGTCAACATATAGAAAATCACGCTGGTAGCGCCATCCTTCACGGAAGATCTGCTTCCACTCATCCATTGGGTTAATCTTCAAACGCATGGAAGCCATTGCTTCCATCTTGCCATCGCCCACTTTCTTGCCGTTGTCGGTGGTACTCAAAATGCCCCACGTGCTGTTGCTGCGGTAGAGGATTGACTTGCGATCGTGCGAAACGGAAGCGGTATTGATGCCGGTCAAAAACACCTCGCTTTTGCGATCCTTGAAGTTGTAGCGGTGAAGGGTTTCGCCCGCTTGGTTGGGAATGTTTTCAGTGTAAAACACATATCCCTCGGGCCCGTTCATCAATCCGGTGTAGTTTCGCAGTGGCACATCCACAGCCAAGATGCGCTGCGCCAGGCCGGCCATGTCTATTTTCACCACGGGGGTGCCTTCCTTCTTTTCGTCTTTTGGCTTTTCCTTTTCTTCATCGCTGCGCGGGGCCAACGGAGACACCTCACCGCTGCTCAACACCATCAGGTACAGCGCGCGTGTCACCGGGCGTTCGTACGAACTCATATCCAGCCAGCCGGTGTTCAAGGCATAGTTGGTGCTGGCCAGAAAGTACAGGTATTTTCCGCTGGCATCCCACACGGGCGAAATGGCATCGGCCATGCCATCGGTCAGTTGCCACTTCTGTGACGTTTCGATGTGGAATACCGCAATGGTCTTGTAATGGCTGGGCAGCAGCTTCGGATAGGCAATCCATTTGCTGTCGGGCGACCATACCGGGTTCATCGTGCGGTTGGGATGCGCATACAGTTCTGTGTCCACCTTTTTCACCATGCCTGTCGCAACATCGGCATACCATAGGTTGTAGTCGGTATCCGTAAAAGCAATAAATTTTCCATCGGGGCTCCAGGCGGGCTCAAAATAAAAAGTGGGCTTGGTTAACGCGATGGCTTTGGGTTTTTCCAACCCTTCTTGGTCGCCAATCATGAGTTGATACTCGCCCGAGGCATCGCTAAACCAGGCGATTCGTTTGCCATCGGGGCTCCACACCGGGGAGCGGTCGGCTACGCCTGACGAACGGGTGAGGTTGCGCCAGTCGCCCTTTTCTTTTGGCACGGTAAAAACTTCGCCCCGATACTCGAACAATGCACGTTGGCCTGTGGGCGAAAGCGAGGCGTTTTGCAAACTGGTGGGCCGCACATCTTCCCATCGCTCGCGTGCCCAATGAAAATCCCCGGCCACGTTCACGACAATCTGCTGGGTTTGGCCGTTGGCGGGATTGAGCACATTCAGATAGCCCCCTTGCTCGTACACGATAGCCCCCGCTCCTGCGTCCAAGCTTTTGACATCAAAGTCGGTATGGAAGGTCTGTTGCTTTAGTTCATTGGTGGCCGGGTTGAACGACCAGATGTTGTTGGCGTAGTCGCGCTCTGACAAAAAGTACACCACATTGTTAAGCCACACGGGGTCGGTGTGCCGTTCGTTGTCGGTTTGGGGTGTCATCTTGAGCGAAAAGTTCTTCAGGTCCACGATCCAAATTGGTTTGGCCTGCCCCCCGCGGTAGTTGCGCCACTCCGGATCCCAAAATCCAATCTGCTGGTAGGCGATGTGTTTGCCATCTTCGGATAGCTCACCGGCCACGGCCCGGGGAATGTCCAACGGTTCTTCCATGCCTCCTTGGCGGGAGATTTTATAGATGCGCGACTCGAGGGTGGGCCTGCCTTCGCGGGAGGACGCAAACAAAATGGCTTGGCCATCGGGCGTCCATCCGGTTACCTGATCGGGCGAGGGGTGCCAGGTGAGGCGCTCGGGCTGCCCTCCCTGGGCCGGTATGAGGTACACATCGGTGTTGCCATCGTATTGTGCCGTAAAGGCGATGTGTTTGCCATCGGGAGAAAAGTGCGGGTTGCTCTCCGCCCCCTCGTTGCTCGTGAGCCTGCGCGCCTGGCCTCCTTCTTTGGGCACACTCCACAGGTCATTGGCATACACAAACACAATGTCGGTGGCGCTGAGGGTGGGCTGGCGCAACAGCCGGGTGCCCTGGGCTGCGAGGCTGTGCGCCACCAGCATCGACACAAATAAAAAAGCGAGGCGTTTCATGGGTAACATGGTTTTGGGTGTACAACAGGGTGCTAAGTAACGTCTTTCCGTACGTTAGTCAATGGCCGTTGCTGTAACCGCGCACACCATCCAAACCACAAAGCCGCCAGTGGCGAAAACCGGATAGCCAGCGCAACAGCCCGGGCGGGTGTGGGGCGAACAAAAACCAAGCGCTAGTGCTTGGTTTTGCCTTTTGTCAAATCCGAAAACAAACTATTGAAGAGTGACAAGATCAAGCTAAATGCCAACGCCCACCAGAAGCCCTTCACCTCGAAGCCCGGTACGAGGTAATCGACCAACAGGATGATGACGGCATTGATCACCAACAAAAACAATCCCAACGTAACCACCGTGAAAGGAATGGTCAGGACGATCAAAATGGGTTTTACCAACACATTGGCCAACGCCAGCACGGCCGCCACCAACAGGGCATATCCGTAGTGCTCCACCACCACACCCCGCTGCAATAGGTAGGCCGTGAGCAACACCGCCAACCCGTTCAACAAAAAACGAACTGCGCCATTCATGAGATCATTTGGTTAGTTGGTGGAAGGTAAGTACATGTAATCTACCGCTACGTTGAGCATGGCTTTGAGCCCCGTGAGCATCCCGCGCTCATCAATCATAAAATCCGGAGTATGGTGGGCAGGTACCTTGGTCGGGGCCTGGTCGGGGGGCATGGCCCCGACAAAGAAAAAGAAGCCCGGCACTTTCTTTTGGTAGAAGGCAAAATCCTCCGCCCCGGTAACGGCATTGATGCGAACTACGTTGGGTTCGCCCGCAGCCTTGCGCAAGCTGGCCACCATCTTTTCCGTCAGGGCGATGTCGTTGTAGGTCACGGGGGTTTTGCGCTCAATGGTCACCTCGGCCGTAGCCCCGGCACTTTCGGCAATCTTCTCCGCGGTCAATTTGATCTTTTCGTGAATTTTTTGCTGCATGCCTTCGTCCAATGTTCGAATGGTGCCGGCCAGCAGCGCTTCTTCGGGGATGATGTTTTCGCGCACGCCCGCTTGAAAGCGGCCCACCGTGATGACGGCTGCTTCCTTGGTCAATTCCGTTTGTCGACTCACAATGGTTTGCAGACCCATTACAATTTGCGATCCCACCACGATGGGGTCAATGCCCATCCAGGGCGCGGCCCCGTGCGATTGCCGCCCTTTTACTTTGATGGAGAACCAATCAGAGGCGGCCATCATGCCCGCAGGGCGATACGTTATGCGGCCCAGGGGCGAGATGGATTGGATGTGCATGCCAAAGATGACATCCACTTTCGGGTTTTCCAGCCACCCTTCTTTTACGACCAGATCGGCACCGCCTTCTTCGCCAGCCGGGGCGCCTTCCTCGGCCGGTTGAAAGATAAACTTAATCGTCCCTTTCAACTCGTTTTTGTTGGCCGTCAGGATTTCGGCCACGGCCATGAGAATGGCGGTGTGTGTATCGTGGCCGCACGCATGCATCACCCCTGTTTCCTGGCCGTTAAAAACCGTGCGTTCTTTGCTGGCAAAGGGCAGGCTGTTTCGCTCGGTGACGGGCAAGGCATCGATATCGGCCCGCAGGGCGATGACCGGTCCGGGGTTGCCGGTTTTCAACAGCGCCACCACGCCTGTCTTCGCGATGGGGTGTTGTACCACCAGTCCCAGTTTTCGCAAATGGTCGGCAATGTACTGACCGGTCTTTACTTCGCGGTTGGACAACTCCGGGTATTGGTGAAAGTGCCTGCGCCACGCTATCACTTTCTTTTCCATCGCGGAGGCCTGTTGTTCCAATTTGGCCGTAAGCGTAGGATTGGTTTGGGCACCCAGCAGCCAGGGGCTGGCGAGCATCCATGCGAGAAGGAGTGTTTTCATAGGATTGTGCGGTAATGATAGTGGGTATTATTCACGGAGAAAAGTGATTTGTAGCAAAGTTTGTATCTTTTTGTCATGAGCAGAGCCAACAAAACCGATGTCATCCAGATTGATTCTCAAATTCTGGGGGGCGCCCGTTTTTAAAGGGACGCGGGTTCCCATCGATACGCAGTTTGACGATCTCAAAGAAGGAATTGCCCTTGACGAATTTCTATCGGATTTCCCTACCGCTCACGAGCGCAGGCGTTAACTGTACTCGAACTGGCGGGCGAGTTGGTAAAACGAAAAGACATTCGGAGACTTTATGAGGATACTCTTTGATGAAAATATTCCGCGCGCATTGGTCAGGAATTTTCCCGACCATGAAGTGAAAACACTACAGGCCCTGGGATGGGCGGGTAAGAAAAATGGTGAGTTACTCGGGCTGATTTCAAAAACAGTATTTGATGTCTTCGTTACTGCGGATAAAAATTTACCCTACCCGCAAAATCATGACAACCTCACCATGGCGGTCTTGATACTTAACGTTCCTTGGCTGAACTACCCCACCGTTCGCGCGCTGGCTCCCAAAATTCAGGAGCGTCTTTCACGCCCTATCGCTGCGGGCATATAATGATCAACTAAACTCGCTTGCTTCGATTCGCATAATCGGTCGTCTTCAGTAACCCATTTTCTCGCTCCGTTAGCGCGCGATTACAACGCATGCCTGGTAGCCTTTCACGTCCCCAGGGTGCCGGAATCCAACAGCCCGACCAAACGCGGTTACTTTCGATACATATAATCCGTAGTCAGCGTGAGCAATGCCTTCACGCCCGTCATCAGTCCCTTTTCGTCAATCATAAAATCGCGGTCTGGCGCGTTGTTAAGCCGCCTTCTCCACACCTTTTGGTCTTGAATGTTAACACGAAATCTGCAGGGAAGAAAAGCATGAGGGTCGCATATTCCGCTGTCGTTGGGGGATACGCGCACCTTTTGTACTTTTACAATAGGGAAATATACGCACCAGTGCGCGTAGCCCTACGTTGGCAGCAAGGCCTTTAAGAAAAATGAGAATACTAATTACGTGGACAATTTTACTACTGACGTGTTTCGGTGTTCACGGACAGACAATCAAGGTTAAAGGAAAATTTATTGACGAGAAGTTTCAGCCAGTTAAAGGAGCGACTTTAAAAACAATTGACGAAAAATACCTGACGACTCTTGACGACAACGGTAGATTTGAGATTGAAATCCCTGCTGACAGCAAACAAATCAAAGTTTATTTTATTGGACTTGAAACAACGGTTGTTGACGTAAGTGGACAAGTGATTAATAGAATATTATTTAACGACACCAGAGAAGAGGGATTTGGATATTCAAAACGACTGACAAGAAAAATTGAAAAAAGAGAAATAAAACGGAGACTGGCTCTTTACGACAAAGCAGAGAAAGAAAGAGCATTTGACAATTAGGACTATGGACTGGGAGAATTTTTTATACGGACTAATATTCATTTTAACCGGAGTGACAATTTTGATTTACCAATATCGAAATGGGTACTTTGACAAAGGAACAAAGATTACTCAAAATGTAGTCGGACTAATTGGTGGAGCGTTGATTGGAATTTTCGGTGGACTATATTTCCTCATAAAAGCATTCTGACCAAAGGCCCAGCTGCCAACAAAGTGTTTCTGCCAGCTTGGGGTGAAGTGTAAATATTAAGTTTGTTTTCTTAATTTCGTTCTGTCACGTGGGACAGAACGCGGCTTCGTAAACCCAAGCCGTCAGAAACACGAAACGTTGTGAGCAAACGCGCCTCAGTGCTTCGGGACAGTAACGGTTTCAATTTATTAAATTTAGGAATGGCCAGAGAAAAGAACGGACTTAACGACAATATTTGACTCTCGACATGTCATGAAAAAAACGGCCGGAGTAATTTCATTTATTGGTTCAATAATAAGTCTTGTTTTTCTGATTTATATTTTCTTCGAAGCAGAGATTTATAATGATGAAGTAGAAGGTCTTTTTCTCTGGTTTGGACTAATTATACTTTGTTTATGCGTGCTTTACTTCTGTTATTCATCCAAATTCTGGACAAATCATATCTATGCGACAGAAAGTATAGATGAAGAGAACAAAAACATTAAAAAACAGATAGAAAGAAGAAAATCCCTTCTTAAGAAGTTAAATAAGTATAAATGGACCAAGGATATTTTCAAATTTTCAAATTTTGTTAGCGCATTAGCATTACTTACTTCGGCTTTGAGCATTTACTTTCAATTCTTTAATGAACGCCATACTCTCCTTTACACTACACTCACACCAGACTATAACGAAGAATCAAAACATTTAATAATTCCATTGTTGTTCAAGAATATTGGAAACCAAACTGAGATAATACTTAACTCAGAACTTCAACTCGAAGTAAAAGACTCTGATGAAAGTTTTTTTAAAAGAATTAGCCCTTTAAAAAATGAGGAGAGGTACATCATATTGGCTCCTGGTGAAAATAGGACTATAGATTTAGCCGGTGATTATGGTGACTATTTTTTCGGCACCATTAAAATCGAGTCAATTAATTCAAATAATATTAAATACTCTCCAATTACTGCGCTTGACAGTTTGCTCTTAAGAATTAAAGTAACTTATCTAAATACAAACGGAGTCATTTCCTTCGAGGAGCGAGAGATTGGAAGTATCTCCTTTAATCGAGATGAAACTATCAAGAGAATTGATTACAATCCTATTGAGTTAAAGAAACTTGATTTGAGTAATAATGAAAGACATATTGTAAGCAACTTTATAACGCCACATGGGGTTCAAATCTCTCCAAAGATATTTTTGAGCGACTCTACCATGACTAAGGACAAATTGGAGAAACTGATAAAACAAATGAAAGAGAACGATTAATGACAAAAGCTAATTCATAAATTTGATATCACCTCTGACGACCTCGGATTACAATTGGGTGTCAACAACTTGTGAAACGTTAGTCAGAATTTTACTTCCAAAGTTGTGACTAACCGACATCGACTGAATTATAGACTAAAAATCAACTCGACTTCTCGGTGCGACTCTTCGGACTAATACTTCTCATTATTACTCTATCTGAGTGTTCGACTAAAACAAAAGGGCCACGCGGACACTGGCACGAATCGTTTAACGGACAGACAATTCATTGCTACCACATAACAGACACATTAGTATCAATCGACAAATTCACTTTCGGCTATTCAAAAAAAGTAGAAAACGGTGACATATTTCAGCCATTGGTCTCCTACTCCACTTTTGACCTACTGGCTGACTATGATGTTAGCGAAAACCAATTTACAATCTTGGACACCGTGACTTGGACTAAAATGTCAAATGACGTGGAGACCTTTCTTAATGACGTCTCGCTAGGACTACTTGTAAAAGTAGAGCCGCCAGAACTACTCGACTCACAATTTGATTTACCTTATGATACCTTTGCAACCAGAACATATCCTGTCAAAATATATATTGGACAACTGAAAGACAGACAAGCCTCGGACAGTGAATTCTACATTGAACTTAATGAAGTAAAAGCGACAGTGAATGACATTCTGGGATATTTGGTCGGTCATTCAGACAATAGTAAAAAAACAATAGCACTTCATGCTGACAAAGACACACCCGACCAACTAATACAAGACGTTATCAAAGAAATTTTGAAGACTGGGTACCTCAAGGAAAATATTTACCGGACTATGATAAAAAAGGAAGACCAGATAATGGGACTAGTTCGGTGTATGTAAAACTACCGCCAACAAAAGTGGCTGTTGCACAACGTGCTTCGAACGTTGCTGTTGATAGAGGGGAGAGCAGGATTGATTTTTTAGTTTTCGGGAGTCGGATTGTGGATAAGTGTGTTGATAACTTGGTGCGCGGTCTGATTTTTCATGTTCGCGCCCAGGTGGCGTGCGGAAGCCGAAATTCAGGCATAAAAAAAGTGAGGTGCCGTAGTGGCTCCGTTGTCCGGTCGAGAGCCCTGAGTGCTGCGGTGGGCCGCTGCCGCATGAACTTCAGCATCTTTTTGATGTTGTAGGCGATGGCCGCCATGGTCATGCACTTGGCGGCTTGCGCCAGCCCCCGGGTGTTGACCCGCTT
>JALONI010000013.1 GCA_025455015.1 Cyclobacteriaceae bacterium
TGTTTATGACGGCTGCGGCTTTCGAAGCCGCGTCCTGTCCCCGAAACCAAACGTTGAACGAAGATAACACTTTGAACTTACACGTGAGCCCGCAGCTGGCATAAACATTTTGTTGTGCACTCGGGCGCGTCAACCGTTACTTTTTGTTTACGACTTGTCTCAAGTCGTCCGTAACGTTTTGTTGACGCGTTCGAGTCCGCGTAAATGAATTTTGCTGTCGAAGCTGAGTCAAAGTCCACGTTACTAGTTTTTTCTCAAGTCGTCCAAGCTCTCCGCGGAACGAAAACTTGTCGAGTTACGCTGAACTGTCCGCGTAACTGTTAAATTTCCTTGTTTTCGATTTTCTTAAATTTCCTTAATCAAACCGCAAAAAAAATCGCGCTGTCGCGCGATACTTCTTTCTCCACTGGGCCGCAACGTTGTCAGCCGTGTCGTTAAAAAGTCGTTAGGTCAAAGTCGTCCAAGTTATCTGCGGAAACGAGTCGTTGTCGTTTGGCGGGTGACTGTCTGCGGGACTTTTTAGCGCCTGGTGCACAACGTTTTGGCGCTTGGCGCAGTGGCGGATTTCGGAGCACTAAACTGTCAATACACCACAAAAGTTGATGCGAGGTAGAATGTTCAATTAACCACGTCACCCGCCATTGAGCCAAACGCCTGTTACCTGCTGGCATCCTTGTCTTTTTGTCTGCTTTATGGCTGTAAAAATTCTGTGTCTCCATTCAGTTCTTCCTTTGTCCAAGTCAAATGATTTTTCAATTCATTGTCGCCAAATTGCTTAATTGTTATTGATTTTAATTTTGTAAATCTAAAATTTTTAGAAATTCTCGTGTTTTGAAGGAAGTAGCTTCCTTGATAAAATTCCCCAAATTTTTTTATCTGGTCTTCAAGTTCTTTTGAATTTGTCCTTATGATAAATGCTCTTGAGTCTGCAAAGCCTGGTTTACAGTTCAAAATGATTTCTCCACTGTCTGCAATCTCAGCATCAATAAAAATATTTCCATAATAGTCTTTGTTTTGCCTGTCAACAATTGCGAAAATGAAGAAACCGATTGATAAAACTATTGCACCTAATTGAAATATCTTTTTCTGTCCGATGTTTTGCGTCAAATATGCTGTTGTTAGTGGAATAAGTGTCAAAAATGCAAGATAAGGCAAGAGTAAAACGGCTAATAAAACTGAATTTTGGAAATTAAATACCAAAAAATATCCTACTTCACTTATCAGCATAATTGAGTAAGTCAAAGCCGTTAAAAGTGTCAGAAAGTACCCAAGTCGGATATTAGCAATCACTAATATTGTCGATAGAACGAAAGTCGGATAAAGTAACAAAATCGGTATTGTGTAGTCACCGATACCATAGGCGAAAGTTGTCATGGTAATCGAGAAAGAACTCAAAAGTCCAACAATACTTATCAGTATGATTGCTAGTCTTATCTTCTTTATTTTTCTGGTCGTTTCTTTCATTCGGTGTCGTTTTTTATGTTTGCAGGTAACGTTGGTATATGCGTACCCGTTCGCATATCCCCCTATTGTAAAAATACAAAAGGTGCGCATATCCCCAAAACGGTACGGGATATGCGAACCTCATAAGTCCAGCCGATTTAACGGACTAACAGCCGTATTAGGCCTGCACTGCGTAGCATGGGCATATGTTTATTCATTGGTATTGCCATTACCTCCGGCCCGGCCACGGTTGGCGGGGATTCTACGGGAAGAAAAGATTGAGTACTTTTAACAGGTGGAGCACCTGACCCGGGTGGCGAGAAGATCCGCCCCATTGCGCAACAGCAGGGCGGGCATCTGACGCGGCCAGCAATAGATACTCAAAACAAAAGATCACGATACCGAATGATGACGGAGAAAAAAGACCTCCACCAACTGACGGACGAAGCGTTATTGGTCGAGAAGAAGAAGCTGGCGAAATCCAAAGTCTGGTCCGCCCTGGCGATTGGTTTTTTGGCCGGAATCCTGATTTTCGGGGTTGTTTCCTGGGCCCTGTCGCCCAAGAGGCAGGTGGGATTCCTGATTCCCATGTCGATTCCCATTGTTCTCATCTACCGGCTTGTCAAAACCCCCAACCGGAGCAAGGAGTTGGAGGACATTTTGAAAAAACGCGGGCTTACGTGACATCCGGATGCTGAGCGCATGCGAGAATCCCCTGAACCAATGGGTACTCAGGAGACATTCTTACCGCCACGTCACCAACTCACCTGCCGCTGCAACAAGCGCAACAGCGCAATTTGATAGGCCGCCCGCACCAGGTTTTGGTCGGCATAATGCGTGTGGAAGTAGGTATCGCCCTGCAGAAAATCAGTGGCAAACCGCAAGGCCATGATGTACGTCATAAAAAGGCCGGCCTTGGGCAGCAGCGATCGCTCCAGCGGGGTGAGCACATCACCCATCTCCGACAAATAGCCGTGCAGTACGGCCTGGTAAAACGGCTGGCGCACGGAAATCAGCGTCACATCTTTTTCTTCTTCGCCCACCGGGCTCACATAAGTGCGTAGCATATCGCCCAGGTCATAGAAAAAATACCCGGGCATCAACGTGTCCAGGTCAATCGGGGCCAGCACCCGCGTGAGGGATTCGTCAAACAGCACGTTGTTGATCTTGGTGTCGTTGTGGGTGATGCGCAGCGGCAAACCCTTTGCTACTGCCTGTTCATAGTCGGTGACCAGAAACGAAAACGAACGCAGTGCTTCCACTACCCTGTGGGCTTGTGCCACTCGCTCGTGCGAAGCCTGATGAAAGGCTTGTTCAAACTGGCCATACCGGAAGGCGAGGTCATGAAAGCGGGGGATGGTTTCCTGAAAGTGCGCCACGTCCGCCTTGCGCAGATATTTTGTCAGTCGGCCGAAAGCCTGGGCCGCGGCAAACGCCTGGTGGGGCGTATCGGCCACGTCTATCGTACGGCTTCCGTCCAGGAAGGGAAACAAGCGCCACCCTTGTGTGGCATCTTCATACGTAAGCCATTCGCCCTGTTGGTTGGGCAGCGGCACGAGGAGCGAGTAGGCAGGTGCGCTGCGCGACAGTAGCCTTTGGGCTGTGCGCAGATTGTGGTGAATGAGGTCAGGGTGTTGGAATACGCGGGTGTTGAATTGCTGCGCGATGTAGGCGCCCTGTCCGGTCACCAGTTTATAGGTGTGGTGAATGTGGCCCGACCCGATGGGTGTTGCGGCCAGCACGGGCGCCAGACCGTAATGTGTTTGCCAAAAAGAATTGTCCGGCAACACGCTATGCCCACAAGGCCAATGGATACTCGCCAGCGTCCACCAGGGCGCGTATCTTTTGTGTTACCTCTTCTTTGTCTTGTTGATAGGTGACGCCAAACCAGATCTTGCCACCATCAATCACTTTTACCTTGCCTTGGCGAGTCATGATCATGTCATTCACCAGCAAGGGTATATAAAACTCCGACTTGATGTTTTGGTACTGGTTCTTCAAAAATGCATCGAAGCTTTTGCGCGTCAACTCAAAGATGGAAGGCTGGAAGCCCCAGAAGTTCATGGAGGTGGGCGTGTCGGGGTTCAGTTCGATGTTCCCGTCCTTTTCGTGCGCAATGATTTTTCCGTTTTCGCGGCTGATATTCGTGCGTTCGATCACTTCCTTCAGAAAGCCATCTGCGTCCGTTTGGCCGCATCCGCGCGATACGCTGCCGTAGTCGGACAACACGTTTTTCAACGTATAGCCCACCATGGCATGATCGGCAGAGTGTTGGAAAAATTGCGCCAGCGATTGGAATGCTTCACGCCCGTAAAAGTCATCGGCATTGATGACGGCAAACGGTTCATGGATGGCCTTTTCGGCACACAGCATGGCATGGCCCGTGCCCCAGGGTTTGGTGCGCTCCGGGTTTTGGTAGGGGGTGGGGATGAGGGTATTCAACGCCTGTATCACAAACGACACTTCGGCTTTGCCGCGCAGTTTGGGTTCAAACCGGTCTTTCACAATTTGTAGTATCTCCTCGCGCACAATAAACACGACCTTTGTGAATCCGGCCCGCACGGCATCGTACAGCGAGTAGTCCATGATCGTCTCCCCGGAAGGGCCAAAGCCATCGATTTGTTTGATGCCGCCATAGCGGCTGCCCATGCCCGCGGCCAGTACCAGCAGCGTCATATTTTTTGGTTTCGTCATGTGGGGTGATCGGTTTTGCCTACTTTAGCGAATCACAGCACGAAAGTAAAACCTATGCCGCAATCGACCAACCGCTATACCTATTCCATCGTCATTATTGGCATTTTGTTTTTCATTTTTGGATTTGTCACGTGGCTCAACGGCACGCTCATCCCGTTTTTGAAGTTGGCATGCGATTTACAAACTGATGCGCAGGCGTTGCTGGTCACGTTTGCCTTTTACATGGCGTATTTCTTTCTGGCCATTCCCTCGTCTCACATTTTGCAGGCCACTGGTTTCAAAAAGGGAATGGCGTTGGGCCTGGTGGTGATGGCCGCGGGCGCTTTGCTGTTTGTGCCGGCCGCCCACACACGCAGTTTTTATCTTTTCCTCACGGGCTTGTTTATTCAGGGTATGGGCTTGTCTTTGTTGCAAACGGCCTCCAATCCCTACATCTCCATCATTGGCCCGCTGGAGTCGGCCGCGAAGCGTATTTCCATCATGGGCATTTGCAATAAGGTGGCAGGTGCGCTCAGCCCGCTGATTTTAAGTGCGGTGGTGCTGAGCGGGGCCACCGATGTGGAAGCACAACTGGCCCAGGCCACGGAGGCGGCCGTACGCACGCACCTGTTGGATGCGCTGGCCCAGCGTGTGGTGGTTCCTTATGTGGTGATGGCGCTGGTGTTACTGTTGCTCTCGCTCATGATCTGGTTTTCATCGTTGCCGGAGATTGACATGGAAGAAGAGGTATCCGGGGAGTCACCCAAAACCAGCGTGTTTCAGTTCCCTCATCTGCTGTTGGGCGCCTTGTGTATTTTTGTGTATGTCGGTGCCGAGGTCATGGCCGGTGATGTGATTGGCACGTATGGCAAATCGCTGGGCATGAGTTTGGATGAAACCAAGAATTTTACTTCGTACACGCTGTGGGCTATGGTAGTGGGGTATGTGTTCGGCATCTTGACCATCCCCAAATACATCCGGCAACATCGGGCTCTTTTGTATTCGGCCCTTACGGGGATTGTTTTTTCTACGCTGGCGTATGTGACCACGGGCTATGCGAGCATCTTGTTTATTGCGTTGTTGGGGTTGGCCAACGCGCTGATGTGGCCTGCTATTTTTCCGTTAGCGATTGACGGCCTGGGCACGTTTACCAAAATCGGCTCGGCCTTGCTGATCATGGGCATAGCAGGTGGGGCGATTGTCCCGCAAGTGTATGGCTATTTGGTGTCGCAGGATGGGCCGGCATTAAATGCGCCCGCTGCCTTCTTTGCCTGCGTGGTGCCGTGTTACGTGTTCATTTTATACTATGCGTGGCGTGGACACCGGGTGGGGCGTTCGTAGCGAAAGTCAGCGATACCGCTTTTCGATTGTATTTTTCAACAGAGTAAACCGCTCGTTCCAATCTCCTTGAATCAAGTGATAGGGGATGCTGCGCAGCACCAATTCATGTTTGAAAACATCAAACATCTCCACTCTTCGTTCGCCCAGATCGCGCAGGCCATCGGCTACCCACGCTACATCAGGGTACAACAAAAAATACTGATCATACCGCATTTCTTTTTCCAGTTCGTATAACACGGGCGGCACCACACCCAGGTAATGGTTGCTATAAATCTGAGTGGTAATTACATCGGTGTCGCAAAACAAAAATTTATTGGCACGCTGTCGCAGATCGTTCACCCGCTGTGTTTGTGCCCGTCCGATTTTGATGATGTCGTCAACCGTAAAGCTGTTGGAGGTCACGATCTCCCGCGCCACTTCCGGAACAAACACAGTTTGATATTCTTCGGCCAATTGTTTTGACAAGGTAGACTTTCCGGTGCTCTCCGGGCCGTACAGGCAAATCAACTTGACAAAGTAAGGCCGCACCACTTCCGGTATAAACGCCCAGTGGCGAAAGGGCGCTTCGCGTATCTGCGTGGCCGACACAGGCGTACGGGCACGGGCCATGTCATACAACACGTGCCGGGCGCCCAAATGCCTCGCCAGGGGTTCGCCATAGGCTTCGCTGCTGACCACCACGCTTACTTGCGGATAACGTCTTGAAAGGAAGTCGGCCCAGATTTTTGTGCGCGGTACGAGCGGCAGGGCGGGGTTGTCAAACGTATCTTCCACTCGCGCCACCACAATGTTGGCGCGCCCCTCGAACAACTGCTGCAACCAGCGAAACCGAAGATCGCCCGGGATGGGATCCGTGGGCGTATCGCTCATCGACACGATCACCTCATCGGCTTGCTGTGCGGCAAACTCAATGAGGCTGATGTGGCCCCGATGCACAGGCATAAACTTGCCAATGACGAGCGCCCGTGTCATGCGGTGGGGCGGCTGTAGCCGCGGTATTCGCGCAGCCAGTGAAAAAAGCCAAACGCAGCAATCAGACAAAATACCAAATACATCAAACTGTAGAACTTAATGTCGCGGATAAAGTAAACATATGTGGCGATGACATCTACGGCAATCCATACCCACCAGCATTCCATGCGTTTTTGAATCATCAAAAAGGTGGCCGCCACACTCAGGATGGTGATGGTGGAATCCAGATAAGGCGCAGCGCTGGGTTGGGAGAAAACCGATGGCAGCCAGTGGTGAAGCTGCTGGGCAAACAGCGCAAGGGCAACAATGCCCGCGGCACACGTAGCGGCATACAAGAGCGCTTCGCGCGGGGGCGTGTGACTGATTTTCAGTTCGCGCTTGCGGTCTTCTTCTTCCCTGGCGGGATGCGTCCACCGCCACCACCCCATAAGATTGGTGACAAAAAAGAATACTTGCAGAAGCATATCGGGATACAGTTGCACCTGATAAAAAAGAAAGAACGACAGCACCACGTTGGCGATGCCCACGGGCCAGCTCCATACATTGGCCAATGACGAAAGCACCACCGCCACAATGCCGGTAACGAGCCCAAAAAACTCCAGATAGGAGAGGGGATAACCCAAAACGGTGAAAAAAGGGGTGTTGATGTCGAAAAAATGCACGGTGTAAGTATATGATTTACAATTTGATAAGCGTTTTTATGTATTTTTGGGAATCCAATTCCCAATCTGCATGGTTTTGCGTGAAGCCGAAAATACGTTGAAAAAGCTAGCTCAGCAATTTCGGGCGGTGGCCTTGGTGGGACCGCGCCAATGCGGCAAATCTACA
This sequence comes from Cyclobacteriaceae bacterium, assembly GCA_025455015.1. Lineage (GTDB taxonomy): Bacteria > Bacteroidota > Bacteroidia > Cytophagales > Cyclobacteriaceae > ELB16-189. The sequence goes on from JALONI010000013.1 coordinate 7,258, forward strand.
CTGGCCAAAGCGGTTTTTCCCGATCGCCCTTATGTATCGCTCGAAAACCCGGAAGTACGACAACGTGCTCTGGACGACCCGAAAGGCTTTTTACATTCCTTTCCGCATGGAGCCGTGGTAGATGAGGCGCATCGGGTGCCGGAGTTGTTCAACTATTTGCAACAATTGCTTGACGAAACGCGCGAGCGCGGTCTGTTTATCCTCACGGGCTCCAACAATTTTTTGATGCTGGAGAAAATTACCCAAAGCCTGGCAGGTCGTATTGGCTATCTGGACCTAACCCCTTTCTCGCTGCGCGAACTGTTTTCCATTCCCAAGTACCCTCAAACCAGCAACGAGGTGTTGTGGAGAGGTGGCTATCCGGCCGTCACCTTTGAGAAGGTCGATCCTCATCTTTGGTTTCCCTCCTACGTGCGTACGTATGTGGAACGCGATGTTCGCCAGATAAAAAACATTACCGACCTCACGGCCTTTCAGCGCCTGTTGTTTTTGTGTGCCGGCCGTGTAGGGCAGCAGCTCAACTTGAGCAACGTGGCCATCGAGTGTGGTGTCGATCACAAAACCGTTCGTTCGTGGATGTCGGTGTTGCAGGCCAGCTATGTCATCTACCTGTTGCCACCGTTCTATCAGAATTTTTCCAAGCGGGTAGTAAAATCTCCTAAACTGTATTTTTATGATACGGGGTTGGTTTGCTACTTGTTAGGAATAGAATCTCCTAGGGCGTTGTCGTCTCATGCCGCGCGGGGCGCCATCTTTGAAAATATGATCATCACCGAGGTGTTAAAGTCGCGACTGAATGCAGCCCTCCGAAGCGATTTGTATTTTTGGAGAGATGCCAGTGGACACGAAATCGACTTGGTGGTGGATCGCGGTCAGCGACTCTGGGCGTTTGAAATTAAGTCCGGAATGACTTTTCAAAAAGATCAGATCAAAGGGCTTCGGTACTGGCATAAAACCACGGGCCATCGCGAAGGCGCTGTCATCTATGGAGGCGATGAATCCTATTCAACCCCCGAAGCACGCATCATCGGTTGGCGAGAGGCAGTGAATTTTATGGAGTCGCTGTAGTCGTTAGTTTGCCCGCGTACACTTTATCGTTTCCTGCGTGACCGATTTGACAGTCTGACTTCACCACTTCACGCACACATTTTTGGCCTCGGTAAAAAAGCGCAACGCCTCCCAACCGCCTTCGCGGCCTACGCCACTTTGTTTGACGCCCCCAAAAGGCGTGCGCAAGTCGCGCAACAGCCAGCAGTTCACCCACACGATACCACTTTTCAGCGCTGCGGCCACCCGGTGCGCCTTAGATAAATTTTCTGTCCACACGGTGGCAGCCAGTCCATACGCAGTGCTGTTGGCGAACACCACCGCTTCCTCTTCGCGGTCAAAAGGCATAATCGTAACCACCGGCCCAAAAATTTCTTCTTGATTGGTGCGGCACTGCTGGTCCAGTCCGACAATGACAGTTGGTTCCACAAAAAATCCCTGGGCGCATCGCCCGGGCACGGTTACTTGCTGGCCACCCGTCAGCACGTTTCCACCCTCTTGTTGCGCCAGCGCAATGTAACCCAACACTTTTTTCATGTGCCCTTCAGATACCAGCGCGCCCACGTGCGTTGTCTCCGCCAGCGGGTCGCCCACTACCAGTTGCCGTGTACGCTCCACAAAAGCTGCTACAAATTTTTCGTAAACGCTGCGCTCAACCAAGATGCGCGAGCCACACAGGCAGATTTCTCCCTGGTTGGAGAACGAGGCCGTCACCGATGTTTTTACCGCTTGCTCAAAGTCGCAGTCGGCAAACACGATGTTGGGGTTTTTGCCGCCCAGTTCGAGTGAAAGCTTTTTAAACATCGGGGCTGCCACGGAGGCAATGTGCTTGCCGGTGGCGGTGCCGCCCGTAAATGAAATTGCTGCTACTTCCGGATGTTCAATGATGGCGTGGCCCGCCTCCGCGCCCCGCCCGTGTACGATGTTCAAGACGCCTGCCGGAAGTCCCGCTTCCATGCACAGCTTGGAAAACAAATAAGCCGTCCTGGGCGTCAGTTCGGAAGGCTTGGCTACCACGGTACAACCGATGGCAAGGGCGGGGGCAATCTTCCAGGTGAACAAATACAACGGCAAATTCCATGGGGAGATGCAGCCCACCACGCCCACGGGCGTGCGCAAGGTGTAGTTGATGGCGCCCTCCATGGCATGTGACTCGCTGGCGAAGTGAATGGCCGCGGTGGCGAAGAAGCGCATGTTGGCCGAAGCACGCGGGATGTCTACGGCCTTGGCCAGTTTCACGGGCTTGCCCTGATCGGTGCTAACGGCCAGCGCCAGCGCGTCAAAGTCGCGGTCAATGAGGTACGCAATTTTTAACAGGATGTCCGCGCGCTTTTGAGCCGGCATTGCCGCCCATCCCGCGAAAGCGGCCTTAGCCGCCTCTACCGCTTGCGCCACATCGGCTGCTTGCGAGGCGGGAACGTGCGAATAGACTTCGGCCGTAGCCGGATTGATGTTGTCCAACCATTGGCCGCGCAAGGGGTCACGCAAGGTTCCGGCTATGTAGTTTTGAATTTTCATAACGTGGATAGCAACGTGTTATAGTCTTCATGCGAGCCAATCCAAAACCAAACAATCGTGTGATCATCCATGACACCCAAGGCCCGGTAATGCAATCCAACCCTTACCGAATAGATGTTTTCGGTGGACGTTACTTTTTTAAATTGGAGAGACGGGTGATTGACATTCAATTTCCATTGCTCGAAACTCTTTTTTGCCAGGTCTTTCACCCGAGCGGGTAAGCGGTCAAAGCATTTCCAAAACCGATGCGTGGCGTGCGATTTCACCGACTAAAAGGTCAGTGGCTTAGTTTTGCCGGCTCGGTACTCTTCCAACGCCTCTTGCGCAAGCGATGTTAGCTCAGACGTACTTTGCGCCAGTGTTTTTTCCCATGCTATCTCCTGGAGGATAAGCTCGGCCAATGCATTTTGTTGCGCCTCCGGAAGGGCTTTGGCTTTTTCCAAGGCCTGTTCTAATCGCTTTGTCATAGTCAAAGATATGAAAAAGACCACGCGACAAGGCGATGTTAGTTGGGGCTCCAGGGCAGCCTACAAACTGCCCGTCCGCCCGCCATCCACCGGCAGGTTAATGCCGTTGATGTAGCCCGCAGCCGGGCTTGCCAGAAAGGCCACGGCAGCCGCCACTTCGTGCGCCTCCGAAATGCGTCCGGCCGGTATTTCCTTTTCCATTTCCTGCTTGGCCTCGTCAAAGGTCTTGCCCAGTCGCTCGGCATTATTGCGAATCAGCGTTTCGAGCCGGCCGGTCATGGTGGCCCCGGGCAGTACGTTGTTAACGGTAATGCCAAACGGCCCCAACTCCAGCGATAGTGTTTTGGCCCAACTGGCCACGGCCCCGCGCGTGGTGTTGGACACCCCCAAATTCCGCAGCGGAATTTTTACCGAAGTAGAGATGATGTTGATGATGCGGCCAAACGTTTCCTTTTTCATGCCTGGTACCACCGCCTGGGTGATGAGTTGGTTGCAGATCAGATGGGCACTAAATGCTTTCAAGAAGTCTTCGGGCTGCGCGTCCAGCGCGGTGCCCGGGGGCGGCCCTCCGGTGTTGTTCACCAAAATATGCACGGTATGGTTCGACATAAAATCGTGCATGCGGCTTTTTACTTCGTTGGGAAAAGCGAAGTCGGCCTGGATAAAGTTATGCCGCTGGCTTTTGGCCGTTGGCAGCGAAGCCACGGCTTGCTCCAGCTTTTCGCGATGGCGGGCCAGCAGCGTCACGTGCGCCCCCAACAACGCCAACTCGCGGGCCGAGGCCAGTCCAATCCCCTGCGTGCTGCCGCATACCACTGCCCGTTTGCCCGTCAAGTCAAGATTCATCGTAAAATTGTGTTGAAATAAGTACCTTTCTTTCGAAAAACGTGTGAAGATATGAAGAACCGATGGCAAAAGCTCGTTTATGAAAAAGACCGCGTGCTGCGGGCGCGTCAGCATTGGCCCATGCGCCCTACAGTGGCGGCTGTGGTACTGGTGGCTGCGGTGTTTGCGTCCGCCCGCATTCATTTTCTTTTTCCGTTTGATGTGTTGATCATTGCCTCGGTGGCAGTCGCGCTGTTGATCGCACCGAGTTTTCGCAAGCCCAACCTTCCCATTCACGCGACAAAAACCCTTTTGTGACCATGGCCATCCGCAGACCGTTCAACTTAAAAAAATGGATTGACGAAAACCGCGACAAGCTTAAGCCGCCCGTGGGCAACAAAAACCTATATGCCGAAGCCGGAGACTACATCGTGATGATTGTGGCGGGCCCCAATGCCCGCAAAGACTATCATTACAATGAAACCGAAGAGCTGTATTATCAATTGGAAGGAGACATTACCGTGAAAATTCAGGAAGACGGAAAAGCGGTGGAGATACCCCTTCGCGAAGGCGATATGTTTTTGTTGCCCGCGCGCGTACCCCATTCGCCCATCCGCACGGCCGGGTCCATCGGGTTGGTTATTGAATGCAAACGCCTGACGGAAGAAGACGATGGTCTGATGTGGTTTTGTGAAAATTGCAACCACAAGTTGCACGAATACAAATTTCACCTGGAAAACATCGAGAAAGATTTTATTCCTCGCTTTTGCGAATTTTATGGCTCGAAGGAGCTGCGCACATGCAGGAATTGTGGTACGGTGATGGAGGCAGATGCCCGGTTTGTTTAATTTAGTAACGCATGGAAGAGAAAATGACAATACGGATTTTTCCCAGCGAAAAACGTGAATATGGAATCAAAGGAACTGCTATTTCTTTTGAGAAACTTAAAAGAAAAATATTGCAGAGAAGTGCCCAACAGGCATTGGAGAACGCGGCCAACGCGGCTCGCGAAGCGGGACTTGCCAAAACATCCCGCCAAGAAATCATAGCGATCATTAAGCAGGTGCAAAAACGTGCATAGGGTGGTGCATTTCCTGATTACCGGAAACACACGCGTTTTCCGGAAAACGAGTTTAATGGTGTCCATATGATCAGCCCAACGGGATATTGGAAGAAATACGGGGCGTCATCATGAACTACGAATCCGATCTACGGTGGGCCCGCAAACAGGATAAGGAAGATGTGCTCCGCCCTTTCCGTGCGCGCTTTCACATCCCCAAAATCAACGGCCGGGAGGCGCTCTATTTTTGCGGCAATTCGCTGGGGCTACAACCCAAAACGGTCACACGCTTCCTGCAGCAGGAAATTACCGATTGGGCATCGCTGGGGGTAGAGGGCCACTTTCACGCGAAGCGTCCCTGGCTGCGCTACCATCAACAAAGCAAGAAGTCGCTGGCCAAACTGGTGGGTGCCAAGCCCGGGGAAGTGGTGGCGATGAATCAATTGACGGTCAATCTTCATTTGATGATGGCCACGTTTTACCGGCCCACGGCCACGCGCTTTAAGATTGTGACCGAGGCGGGGGCGTTTTCGTCTGACATGCACGCGGTAGAGTCGCAACTCCGGTTGCACGGATACGATCCGCAAGAGGCATGGATTGAGCTGAGCCCGCGGCCGGGGGAGTTGACGTTGCGCACCCGCGACATCATCGCTACCCTCGAGCAGCACGGCTCATCGGTGGCCTTGGTGCTGTTGGGCGCGGTTCAATACTACACGGGTCAATTTTTCGACATAAAAAAAATTACCGGGGCCGGAAAAAAAGTCGGGGCCATGGTCGGTTGGGATTTGGCTCATGCCATCGGCAACGTGCCGCTGCGGTTACACCGCCATCAGGTTGACTTCGCGGTGTGGTGCGGCTACAAGTACCTCAACTCCGGCCCGGGCGGCCTGGCAGGTGTGTTTGTGCACGAGCGTCATGCACAAGATACCTTGCTTCCGCGGATGGCGGGTTGGTGGGGCCACCAGGAACGCGAACGGTTTCGGATGAAAAAAGGATTTCGCCCGATCGCTTCGGTGGACGGGTGGCAGCTTTCCAATTTTCCCGTGCTGTCGGGTGCCGCGCAACTCGCCTCGCTGGCCGAATTTGACAAGGCCGGCATTCGCGCGTTGCGCCAAAAAAGTGTGTGGCTCACGGGCTATCTGGAATTTTTGCTGCGACAGTTGCCTGCCCACGAGACTGCGTTCCGGATTATCACACCTTCGGCCAAAGACGCGCGTGGCTGTCAACTTTCCATCTTGATGAAAAGCAATGGGCGAAAGGTTTTTGAGCGGCTCAGCCAAAAGGGCATCGTGGCCGATTGGCGCGAGCCGGATGTCATTCGGGTGGCTCCGGTACCGCTCTACAATACATTTGAAGAGGTGTTCCGGTTTGTGGAGAGTTTCGAATCGGCCTTTAGGCTGTGATGTCTTCCAGCCAGGCTATGAATGCCGGCAACGAAATGGCTTCTACTTTTTTATTGAGTGGAAACCGGGATGAGCCTGGCGTAACAATAAAGTTATGAGATGTCTGTAAATCTTCCACAATGTTCATGAACCCGCGCGGCACATTGGGTGCGTTGGATAACTTGATTTCAAGCACGGCCACAATCTGCTCCCCCCGCATCACAATCAAATCTGTCTCGGCTTGGTGGTGAGTATTCAGATAGCAATACGAAAGGTCACGTGCGGCTAACGAATCGATGATTTGGTTGATGGCAAAACCTTCCCACGAAAAACCAGCTACGGCATGGCCCATCAACTCATTGATGGATCGGATGGAGAGCAACGAATGTAAAATACCGGTGTCCCGGAAGTAAACCTTGGGGTTTTTGACGATCCGCTTTTTGAAGTTTTTGTAATACGGTTTTAGCGATCGAATCAGGAAGCACTCCTCAAAAAAATCGCGGTAGCGGTTAATGGTGGGGTGTGTGATTTCAAGTGCTTTGGCAAAGGCCTGGGCATTCCAAGGTTGGCCATGGGTGGTGGCCAAGATGGACAAAAAACGTTGGAGCATTTGTGTGTTGGCAGACAGCCCCAGCCGTGGTAAATCTCGTTCTACGAATGTTTTTAGAAAGGCGCTTCGCCACCGGATGCTCTCATCATCAGATGCAGCCAACGTGGAACGGGGAAAACCGCCTCGCAGCCACAGCGTGTCAAGCGGTCGGTTCGGTGCCCACTCTGAAAGGGTGAGGGGCGCCAATTCAACATAGACAATCCGGCCAGCCAGCGATTCGGAGCTTTGCCGTAGCAGCGTGGGAGCTGCCGATCCGAGTAATATGAATCGACCCGGCCGTCTGTTCTGATCCACGACCGCCCTGATGATGGGAAAGAGATCCGGTTTGTTTTGGATTTCATCCAGGATGAGGCAAAAATTCTGGTTCCTGGTAAGAAACAGCTCCGGTTCTGTCAGTTTGGCCAGGTCGCTGGGCAGCTCCAAGTCCAGGTAAAGAAATTCATCCGCGCTTTGACGCATCAACTCCTTGGCCAGCGTAGTTTTGCCCACCTGACGAGAACCGATGATACACACCACCGGGAAAGACATCAAATATGCAGAAATGGCTTTTTTTGCCTTTCTTTCGATCATAACCGGGAAAATTGAAAATCAAATTTACAGATTTCACGGTTAAAACAGAAAAGTGAACATGAAAATCGGGATTATCGGAGCGGGCTTGGTCGGGTCGCTGTTGGCCATCTACCTGAAAAAGCGAGGCTATGCCGTGAGCGTGTATGAGCGCAGGCCTGACATGCGCAGAAAAGGCTATGAAGGCGGCCGTTCCATCAACCTGGCCCTGAGTAACCGCGGCATACGTGCCTTGCACGAAGTAGGGATGGAGGACGACTTGCGCAAAAATGCCATCCCCATGCATGGCCGCATGATGCACAGCGTGGAAGGCGAACTCACGTACCAGGCCTACGGAAAAGAAGGGCAGTACATTAACTCCATATCGCGCAGCGGACTCAACCGTGTGCTGGTGACAGAGGCCGAGCGGCTGGGTGTTTCGTTTTTCTTTGACCATCGCGTAGAGCGTGTAGACCTCGAAGCCACGACCGTCACGTTTGCCCACCCGTCTGCCAATAAAAGCGAGTCGTTCGATTACCTCATCGGTGCCGATGGTGCCTTTTCTGCGGTACGGGGCGCCATGCAGTTGACCGACCGGTTTGATTTTTCGCAGGACTATATTGAACACGGCTATAAAGAGCTGACGATCCCCGCGGGTGCTGCGGGCCGCTTTCCGTTAGAAAAAAATGCCTTGCACATTTGGCCCCGCGAAAGTTACATGCTCATTGCCCTCCCCAACCCCGATGGCAGCTTCACGTGCACGTTGTTTTTTCCTTTTGAGGGAAATCCCTCGTTCGAGTCGCTGCAAACGGAGGCCGAAGTAGACCGGTTTTTCAAGTCTGTTTTTCCCGATGCCGCTGCGCTCATACCCGACCTCATTGACGATTATCGCAGCAACCCCACTTCGTCTTTGGTCACCATGAAGTGCTATCCGTGGGTGCGCCACCATACGCTGTTGATAGGCGATGCCGCCCATGCCATCGTACCCTTTTATGGACAGGGGATGAATGCGGGCTTTGAAGACTGCCGCGTGTTGAACGACTTACTCGACCACCATCAGGACGACTGGGACCGCGTGCTGCCGGCCTTTCAACAACTGCGCAAACCCGATGCCGATGCCATAGCCCAGTTGGCCCTGGATAATTTTGTGGAGATGCGCGACCTGGTAGGGGATGCGGATTTTCTGTTGCGCAAAAAAATCGAAGCCAAGCTGCACGCCCTATATCCCGATAAATGGATTCCCTTGTATTCCATGGTTACGTTCCATGACACGATCCGCTACAGCGAGGCACTGCGCATTGGCCGGCAGCAGAAAAAAATCATGGACGAAGTGATGAAGATGCCACCGGAAACATTGTCTTCGCTGTCGCTTGATTTTGAAAAAATAATGCAACAACTCGGCTAGGATGTGAAAAAGCATACTTGCAACCGCGAGAAAAAAATGGCCGTTGATTGTTTTTTCATTGGCGTTCACGGTCTTTAGAACGCGATTATCCACAGGCCCATGTCGATGCGTGTTGTCACGCCATTCTCCGTCACGAAAATGATGTTGTCACATTCGCCATTGCCATAGTTGATTTCAAATGTGCCCTCTTGGCCATCTTGCCGATAGCGCACGCGCTCAATGCCCGACACGGGTATCCAGGGTGTGATCATGCAGCGTGCACTCATCAAGGCCGGGTTTCCACACTCGTAGCTTGTAAACACCGGCCGGATCACGGTTGACTGGTAATACTCGTCATCCTGCCCATATTGGTATTCGTTCCGCTCTACCGTGTTGCCCTTCTCGTGGTAGGAAGAGCGTCCATCCGAACGAAAATCATACGTGTTGTCACCGTATTCATATTCGGAGTGGCTCTCATGCTCAACCCAACCGGAAAACGTCTGGTGGGCGGTGTCGTAGGTCGATTCGCCTTCGTACGAAGAGGTGCCATCGTACAACCACCGCGTGCTGTCGCTGTTGCCATAGTTGCCGCCATAGTTGTCGTATCGCGAAGTAAACGAATAGGTGTGACGATAAACCGAGCCGATGATGTCAGTGGTGTACCGGTACGTGTATTGAAATTTACCAAACAGGGTATACCGGTAGTCGCCCCAGCCCTCCTCGCAGCCGTCACCATAGTCAAAGGTGATGGTTACGCGGCCATCGTCACCCGTCTCTTCGGTGAGGGTGGCGCACGATTGCCACGGCTCATAGAGTGTGGTGTCTGATTTGGCACGGCCACCGGGAATGCCTGTAAGGCTGCCCATAAGTCCTTGAAAGGAGCGGTTGATCATGGGTTGTGCGGTCATCGCGGCATCCTGCTGGCCCCCCAGCCGAAGGCTGATGAACTCACTGGCAAATTCGCTGAGGTGTGTGGCAGGCGCTGGGTCTTGGCAGCCCACTACCAGGGCAACGATCAAGCATAGCGCAAAGCCGGAAGAGGGGAGCGGTCGCATCTTTTCTGGTTTTGGTTCTTTGGCGTTAGAAACCGGAGAGTCCCCAAAGGTTGGAAGCCGCTCGTTTGGCTCCGGATCACACCCGTGCCACTTTGCTGCGCAGCACCATCCAAACCACTACGGGCGCCCCCACCAGCGAGGTGATGGCATTGAGCGGCAGCAATTGCGTGGCGCCCGGCAGGTGGCAGATGAGGTCACAAGCCAGCAGCAGCAACGCACCGCCCAGTGCCACCGCGGGAATCAGATATTGGTGGTTGGCCGTGGGCATCAGCAGCCGGATCAGATGCGGCACCGCCAGCCCCACGAACGCGATCGGTCCGCAAAAGCTGGTGATGGAACCGATGATGACGCTGGTGGCGGCCACCATCCAAAAGCGGGTGTGCCGTACGGGCACGCCCAACGTGGCCGCGTAGCGCTCGCCCAGCACCAGGGCGTTCACGGCTTTCAATTGAAAGGCAGCCATGATCAAACCGGCCCCCAGGGCCGCGGTCAACACGGCAATTTCGCCCCAGTGGGTGGCACCCACCGTGCCCATCGTCCAAATCACGTAGGCCTGAAGGTCATCGGCTTCACCCATATACTGGAGTACACTCACCAGCGAGGAGGCCGTGGCTGCCGTCATCAAGCCGATGATCAGCAGCGAGACCGGATCGCTCAGCCGCCTGGCAAACGCCAGCATCAGTAAAAACACCAGTGCGCTGCCGAGGCTGGCTGCGGTGGCCACACCCCAGGCCGACCCCAAAAAGGCGCCCGCGGCCGGGCCTGCCAATAAGATGACGGCCACCGTTAGCCCCGCACCCGAGCTGAGGCCCAAGACATCCGGCCCTACTAGGGGGTTTCGGAACAGCGTTTGCATCAGTAATCCGCTCACGGCCAACCCACAGCCTGCCAGCACACAGGTGACGGCCTTGGGCAACCGAAACTGCCACAGAATCAGCGCAGCATCGCCCTCGCCCCAAAGCCCCTCCGCCAACTGGCTGGGCGAAAGGGGCGTGCTTCCCACGGCTACATTCAGCAGAAAAAGGATGACCACGGCCAGTGCCAACAGCGATATTTTGGAAACAAGAGGCTTCAAACGCTGAAAATTAGCTGATTTTGGGTTCCCTTGGGCGGAGTGGGCGCATAGTATTCGCAGGCATCCAACAGGGTCATCCAAAATTTTGCGCGCCCTGCTTGTTATCTCGCACCCGGCTTCTATCTTTGCAGTCCTTTTTGCGGACAAAACCCGCAAAACGATTTAAAAACAAGCAAAATAGGTTTCAACCATGCCTGGAATAATTGGACGTAAAGTAGGAATGACCAGCGTATTTGGCCCGGATGGCCAAAATATTGCCGTCACCGTCATAGAGGCTGGCCCCTGTGTCGTTACGCACGTGAAGAACGAAGCGACAGACGGCTACCGTGCGGTACAATTGGCTTTTGGCGAGAAAAAGGAAAAGAACACGGCTAAAGCCATGGTAGGTCATTTCAAAAAAGCGAACACCACGCCCAAGCGTCACTTGGCCGAGTTTCGCGATTTCGGCAACGAGTTTGATGCCATGGCGGAACTGGGCAAAGAAATAAAAGTAGCCGACATCTTCGCGGAGGGCGACTTCTTGGATGCGGTAGGCATCTCCAAAGGGAAAGGTTTTCAAGGGGTGGTGAAGCGCCACGGGTTTAGCGGGGTGGGTGGTCAAACCCACGGCCAGCACAACCGCTTGCGTGCGCCCGGCTCCATGGGTAACGCCTCGTTTGCCTCGCGTGTCATCAAAGGCAAGCGTCTGGCAGGCCGCATGGGTGGCGATCGCGTAAAGCTGACGAACCTCAAGGTGGTAAAGATCATGCCCGAGCAGAACCTGATTCTGGTGAGCGGGTCGGTGCCGGGGGCAAAAAATTCAACGTTAATCCTGCAGAAGTAATGGATATTGCAGTCGTAAAACAGAGTGGAGAAAACACGGGCCGGAAGGTGAGCCTTTCGGCTGAGGTGTTTGGAATCGAACCGAACGACCACGCGATCTGGTTGGACGTGAAGAGCTACCTGGCCAATCAGCGCCAAGGCACGCACAAGTCTAAGCAGCGCAATGAAATTACCGGTTCATCCAAAAAGCTAAAGAAGCAAAAGGGCACCGGTGGCGCGCGCGCGGGTAATATCAAGAACCCGCAATTCAAAGGTGGGGGCCGTGTGTTTGGTCCTGCACCCCGCGATTACTCGTTCAAGCTCAATAAGAAAGTAAAGGATCTGGCGCGCAAGTCAGCCCTTACCTACAAGGCAAAAGACAATGCCTTAGCCATCATCGAAGATTTCAACTTCGAAGCCCCCAAGACAAAGCAGTTTGTAGCCATTTTGAAGTCGTTGGCGCTGGGTGATAAGAGAACGTTGTTTGTGATCCCTGCCAATGCCACGAACATCGCCCTCTCCGGCCGCAACATTCCCAAAACCAAAATCATTCTGGCAAACCAGATCAACACCTACGATGTGATCAATGCCGATCAGTTGGTGCTGTTGGAAAGTTCTGTCAATACCATTGATTCCATTCTAAAGCCGTAATACCATGAGCATCCTGAAAAAACCGCTGGTGACCGAGAAAGTATCGGCCCTCAACGAAAAAGGAAAGTACGGTTTCATTGTCGATATCAACGCCAACAAGGTGGAGATCAAAACGGCCGTGGAGAAAATGTATGGCGTGAACGTGACCAAGGTGAACACGCTGAGCGTGATGGGCAAAAGCAAAAGCCGCTATACCAAGAAAGGCGTAGTGAGCGGCAATAAGCCCAATTACAAAAAAGCCGTGGTAACGCTGGCCGCAGGCGAGGTAATAGACTTTTATAGCAACGTATAATACGAACCAGTCATGGCGTTGAAAAAATTAAGACCAGTAACCCCCGGCACACGCCACCGTTTGGCACCCGGGTTTGATGACATCACGGAAAGCAAACCGGAGAAGTCGCTGGTGGTGACCCTGAAAAAGACCGGTGGCCGCAACAGCGCGGGCCGTATGACCATGCGCTACATTGGCGGTGGGCACAAGCAAAAGCTGCGGTTGATTGACTTCAAGCGCGACCATTTTGGAGTGCCGGCCGTGGTCAAATCAATCGAGTACGATCCCAGTCGCTCAGCCCGCGTGGCCAAGCTGTATTACAAAGACGGCTCCAAAGCCTACATCATTGCTCCGCAAGGGTTGCAGGTGGGGCAGCAGGTGGTATCCGGGGCGGACGTAGCCCCCGAAGTGGGCAACGCGTTGCCGCTGGCCAAGATACCGGTAGGTACCATTGTGCACAACGTAGAAATGAAACCCGGCAAAGGAGCAGCCATTGCACGCAGTGCCGGTTCCTTTGTTCAGTTGGTGGCCCGCGAAGGTGAGTACGCCACGTTGAAGATGCCTTCGGGCGAAATGCGCAATGTGTTGGTGCGTTGCATGGCTACCGTAGGTGCCGTATCTAATGCCGAGCACATGAACGAAAGTGTGGGCAAAGCCGGCCGCAGCCGCTGGAGAGGTATCCGCCCGCGCACCCGTGCCGTGGCCATGAACCCGGTCGATCACCCGATGGGTGGTGGCGAAGGTCGCGCCTCCGGAGGTCATCCCCGCTCGCGCAAGGGCTTGTTGGCGAAGGGCAAGAAAACCCGTCACCCGAAAAAGTATTCTGATAACCTAATCATTGCAAGGAGGAAAAAATAATGGGAAGGTCAATTAAAAAAGGCGCATACCTGGACGCCCGCCTCGCCAAGAAAGTGGAGGCGATGGAAAAGTCCGGCAAGAAGTCAGTGATCAAAACATGGTCGCGCAGGTCTACCATTACCCCCGATTTGATTGGGCACACGTTTGCCGTGCACAACGGGAACAAGTTCATACCCGTGTACGTGACCGAAAACATGGTTGGTCACAAGCTGGGCGAATTTGCACCCACCCGCACCTTCAAAGGGCACTCGGGCAACAACAAGACAGAGGGCAAGTAATCACGCATAGAAACCCGTAACGGTTATGGCAACGGAAGAGAAAAAAGTAAAGCGCTCGGTACTCAAGCGCGAAAAGATAAAGGCGGCAAAAGAAGCGGCCAAAACAGGACCCGCGGTGGCGTATCTCAACGATGTGCCCACCTCGCCCCGCAAGATGCGGCTGGTGGCGGACTTGATCCGTGGCCAGCGCGTAAGCTACGCCCTCAGCCTGCTTAAGTACGAGGCCAAACACCCGGCTGCCCGCCTGGAAAAACTGTTGCTCTCGGCCATCAACAACTGGGAGTCTAAAAACCAGGATGTGAAGTTGGAAGAGGCCAATTTGTTCATCAAGGAAATCTCGGTGGGAGGGGGCAGCATATTAAAGCGCCTGCGCCCGGCCCCGCAAGGTCGTGCGCACCGCGTTCGCAAGCGTTCGAATCACGTGACGCTGGTGGTGGATCGCATGCCCGTTACCGAAACAACTGAAGTCAAATCTGCTGAATAAGATAAACGCATGGGACAAAAAATTAACCCGGTTGGATTGAGATTAGGCATCGTACGCGGCTGGGATTCGAGCTGGTTCGGTGGCAACAACTTCTCCGATAAGTTGGTGGAAGATCACAAAATACGCAAGTATGTGGATGCCCGCATTCAGAAAGGCGGTATTTCCAAGGTGGTCATCGAACGCACACTCAAGCGTATCACGCTCACCATCCACACGGCCCGGCCTGGCGTGGTGATTGGCAAAGGCGGCAATGAGGTTGACAAAATCAAAGAAGAACTTAAGAAGTTGACGAACAAAGACGTTCAGATCAACATCTTCGAAATAAAGCGCCCGGAGTTGGACTCCAAGTTGGTGGGCGAGTCTATTGCGCAGCAGTTGGAGGCACGCATTTCTTATCGGAGAGCCATGAAGCAAGCCATCGCGTCTACCATGCGCGTGGGTGCCGAAGGCATCAAGGTGAAGTTGTCGGGCCGTTTGGCCGGAGCCGATATGGCCCGTACCGAACAATACAAGGAAGGCCGCATTCCGTTGCACACGCTGCGCGCGGATATCGACTACGCCATCAGCGAGGCCCAAACCGTGTACGGCAAAATCGGCATCAAGGTGTGGATTTTTAAAGGTGAAGTGTACGGCAAGCGCGATTTGTCGCCCAACGTGGGGCTGGTGAACAACACCGGTGACAACAAAGGCGGCCAGGGCGGAGGCGACCGCAGAAGAGGTGGCGACCGCAGAGAAGGACGCGGAGGTGACCGTGGGGGCCGCGGCCGTGGAGGCGAGCGGGGCGACAGACGAGATTCGAACTAAGTGAGTTGAACGATATAATCAGCAGGTAAGATGTTACAGCCGAAGCGTACGAAATTCAGGAAAGCTCAAAAGGGCAAAGTGAAAGGCATGGCCACACGCGGGCACCAAATTGCTTTCGGGTCGTTTGCCCTGAAGGCGTTGGAGCCGGGGTGGATTACCGCCCGCCAACTGGAGGCAGCCCGTGTAGCACTGACGCGCGCCATGAAACGCGAAGGTCAGGTGTGGATTCGCATTTTCCCCGATAAACCCATCACGCGTAAGCCAGCTGAGGTGCGTATGGGTAAAGGTAAAGGAGCCCCCGAGTATTGGGTGGCCGTTGTGAAGCCGGGCACCATCCTGTTTGAGGCCGGTGGCGTGACTACCGCCACGGCCAAAGAGGCACTGGCACTGGCTGAGGGCAAGTTGCCCATCAAAACGAAATTCACCATCCGCAGAGACTACGTAGAAGAAGCGGTAAAGGCAAAGTAAGCAGCATATGAAGAACGCAGAGATCAAAGGATTAACCATAGCCGAGTTAAAGGAGAAAATCGGCAGCGAGCAAGAGGCACTTCGCAAGATGAAGTTTGCACGCCAGGTGTCGGCTATTGAAAACCCGATGCGTATCCGTGAAAACCGCAGGCTCATTGCCCGGTTGAAGACAGAGTTAACGGCTAAAGAACGTCAAAAGTAATTGCGATGGAACGTAATTTAAGAAAAGAGAGAGTAGGGCGCGTGGTGAGCAACAAGATGACCAAGTCAATCACCGTTGCCATCGACCGCAAGGTAAAGCACCCCATCTATGGAAAGTTTATGAACAAGACCACCAAGCTGATGGCGCATGATGAAAAGAACGAAGCCGGCATAGGCGATACCGTTCGCATCATGGAAACACGCCCGCTCAGCAAAAACAAGCGGTGGAGATTGGTTGAGATCGTAGAAAAAGCGAAGTAATTATGATACGCACGGAATCCAGATTGACGGTGGCCGACAACAGCGGAGCAAAGGAAGTTCTTTGCATGCACGTATTGGGCGGTACCAAAAGACGCAGTGCCAGCGTGGGCGACAAAATTGTGGTAACGGTAAAAAGTGCCATGCCCACCAGCCAAATCAAAAAAGGCACTGTGTCAAAAGCGGTGATTGTACGCACCAAAAAAGAGGTGCGCAGAAAAGACGGTTCGTACATCCGCTTTGAAGACAACGCGGCCGTGTTGCTGAACGCGCAGGACGAACCCCGCGGCACACGCATTTTTGGACCGGTAGCGCGCGAGCTCCGCGAAAAGCAGTTTATGAAAATTGTTTCATTGGCCCCTGAGGTGTTATAGTCATGGAAAGAAAGTACAACAAACAACCCAAGCTCCACATCCGCAAAGGCGATACCGTAAAGGTATTGGCCGGAGATGACAAGGATAAGACGGGAAAGGTGCTGGAGATACTCATTGCCAAAAACCGGGCTGTGGTAGAGGGGATCAACATGATCACCAAACACCAAAAACCCACGGCTGCAAAGCCCGAAGGCGGCATCAAGAAAACGGAAGGCACTATTCACATGAGCAACCTGATGCTCATTGACCCCGCTACGGGCAAACCCACCCGTACCGGACGTAAGTTGAACGAGAAGCAAAAGCTTCAGCGCTACGCAAAGAAAACCGGTGAATTTATAAAGTAATGGCAACGCCTAGACTCAAGGAAAAGTACCAGAAGGAGATCGTGCAGAACCTGAAGCAGAAGTTTCAGTACAGTTCTGTCATGCAGGTACCCAAAATTCAGAAAATCTGTATCAACAAGGGCATTGGTGCCGCAGTGGCAGACAAGAAATTGATTGACCAAGGGGTGGAAGAACTCACCACCATCACCGGTCAAAAGGCCGTGGCTACCCGCTCCAAGAAAGATATCTCCAACTTTAAGTTGCGCAACAACCAGGCCATTGGGGCCAAGGTAACGTTGCGGGGCGACCGCATGTACGAATTCATGGATCGCCTCATGAACGTGGCATTACCCCGCGTGCGCGACTTTAAAGGGGTGAGCGACAAAGGCTTTGACGGCCGCGGCAATTACACCCTGGGGGTAAAAGAACAGATCATCTTCCCGGAGATCTCCATCGACAAGGTGAACAAAATCAACGGTATGGACATCACGTTTGTGACCACCGCCAATACCGATGAAGAGAGCTACGAACTATTGAAGGCATTTGGGATGCCTTTTGTGAACAAAAACTAACCCGTTGACATGGCAAAATTATCGATCATCGCCAGGGACAAGAAAAAGGAGGAATTGGTGAAGCGCTATGCCGCCAAACGCAAGGCTTTGAAAGAGGCCGGCAATTGGGAGGCATTGGACAAGCTGCCGAGGAGCTCATCACCCGTACGGTTGCGCAGCCGGTGCAAACTCACCGGTCGCCCGCGCGGATACATGAGCAAGTTCGGCATCTGCCGTAACCAGTTCCGCCAGTTGGCTTCCGAGGGCAAAATCCCCGGAGTGACCAAGTCGTCCTGGTAATGGCAGGGGCCGCGCCCCGCAAATACATATTGGTTGCTGAGTATCCAGGTCAGAAAAGGGCAAAAAAGGCCCCAACTGAAACCGGATAACAGTTTGAATAACAAAAATTGTTATATAACTTTGCAGCCCGTTTCAAAAAACGGGTTTGCTTTTTTAGTAAAAACGAATGAAAACAACAGATCCCATCGCAGATTACCTGACCCGGTTGCGCAACGCCATCAAGGCGCGTCACCGCGTGGTGGATGTACCTGCCTCCAATCTTAAAAAGGAGATGACGAAGGTGCTATTCGACAAAGGCTACATACTCAACTACAAGTTTGAGGATACCGACAACAGGCAGGGCAACATCAAAATCGCGTTGAAGTACAACCCGGAAACGAAGGAGTCGGCCATCACCAAATTACACCGCGTGAGCACGCCCGGGTTGCGGCAGTACAAGCCCGCCACCGAGCTGCCCAAGGTGCTCAACGGGCTGGGCATCGCTATTTTGTCTACCTCCAAGGGTGTCATCACCGACAAAGAAGCACGCGTGCTCAAGGTGGGTGGGGAAGTATTGTGTTACATCTATTAATCCGCAGCCACTATGTCACGCATCGGCAAACTCGCGATAACGGTCCCCAAGGGGGTAACGATTACGCATCTTGAGCGCGAAAACCAGGTGGTTGTGAAAGGGCCTAAGGGCGAACTCAAGCAATCGTTGGTGGGCAAGTTTAAAATTGAGCAGAACGAAAATGAAGTTACCCTGCAGCGTCCGTCCGAGCAAAAGGGAGACCGCGCCAAGCACGGGTTATACCGCGCGCTCATCGCCAACATGGTTGAGGGCGTGAGCAAAGGGTACAAACGCGAAATGGAACTGGTGGGTGTGGGATACAAGGCTTCGGCCCAAGGCAACGTGTTGGAGTTGAGCCTCGGCTTTTCGCACAACGTGTTTGTGGCCATCCCTTCGGAATTGAAAATAACGGCCGCCCAGGAGAAAGGGCAGAACCCCCTGATCACCCTGGAAGGCATCGACAAGCAACTGGTGGGGCAGGTAGCTGCCAAAATCAAGTCGTTGCGCAAGGTAGAACCGTACAAAGGCAAGGGTATCCGCTTTGTGGGTGAGTATGTACGCAGAAAAGCTGGTAAAGCAGCCGCTAAATAATTGACGTATGGCAAACATTAAGACGAAACAACAAAGACGCGGCCGCATTCGGGCGGGTATCCGCAAGAAGCTGGAGGGCACCTCGGAGCGCCCCCGGTTGTCGGTGTTCCGCAGCAACAAAGGCATTTATGCACAGGTCATTGACGATAGCAAAGGCCACACGTTGGCTTCTGCGTCTTCGGCCGACATTGATAAGAAACTAGGGTTGAACCTGTCCATCTCCAAGCAGGTGGGCAAAATTGTGGCCGAGCGCGCCATTGCCTCGGGGGTAAACACGATCGTTTTCGACCGCAACGGGTATTTGTATCACGGTAACGTAAAAGCTTTGGCCGAAGCAGCCAGAGAGGCAGGTTTAAAATTCTAACAGCATGACTCAAAGTAACGTCAGCACAGTAAAGGCAAGCGAAATCGACCTGAAAGAAAAGGTGGTTGCCATCCAACGCGTGGCCAAAGTGGTAAAGGGCGGAAGACGCTTCAGCTTTGCTGCCATTGTGGTTGTGGGCGATGGCAATGGGGTAGTCGGGTACGGATTGGGCAAAGCCAATGAAGTAACCGATGCCATCACAAAAGGTATTGATGACGCGAAGAAGCATTTGGTGAAAGTGCCGATCATCAAAGGCACCGTGCCGCATGAGTCGACCGGAAAATTTGGAGGCGGATACGTGTTGCTGAAGCCTGCTTCGCCCGGTACGGGTGTTATTGCTGGGGGTGCGATGCGTGCCGTATTGGAGAGCGCAGGCGTACATAATGTGTTAGCCAAGTCAAAGGGTTCGTCTAACCCCCACAACGTGGTGAAGGCTACGTTCAAGGCGTTGACTACCATGCGCGATGCAAACACCATTGCCCGTAACAGAGGCATTCAACTATCGAAAGTATTTAACGGATAAACTCGTATGGCAAAGGTCAAAATCACCCAGGTGCGCAGCACCATCAAACGTCCGGACACCCAGATACGGACCATCAAATCGTTGGGCTTGGGGAAGTTGCACGCCACCGTAGAAGTAGAATACACCCCGTCTATCCAGGGCATGGTTCGTAAAGTAAGCCACCTGGTTAGCGTAACTGAATTGTAATATGAAGTTGCACACACTTAAGCCGGCCACAGGCTCGGTAAAAACAAATAAGCGCCTCGGGCGCGGGCAAGGTTCGGGCGGCAGCACGGCAGGCCGCGGCCACAAAGGCGCGCAATCGCGCTCGGGCTACAGCAAGAAAATTGGCTTTGAAGGCGGGCAGATGCCGCTTCAAAGGCGCGTGCCCAAGTTCGGCTTCAAGAACAACAACAAAGTGTACTTCAAGTCCATCAACTTGGATGTGTTGGAGCAATTGGCCCAAAAGACCAACGCTTCGGCCATTGATGTGGCGCTGTTGGTAAGCAACGGGCTGGTGGGCAAGAAAGACAAAGTGAAAATATTGGGAAGAGGCGAGTTGAAGTCGAAAATCAATGTATCGGCACATGCCTTTTCTGAAACAGCAACCAAAGCCATTGAAACTGCAGGCGGCACTGCAACAACGATTTAAGGATGAAGCGTTTCTTCACGACTATAAAGAACATTTTCTCCATTGAGGACCTTCGCATCCGCATCCTCAATACGATTGGCTTCCTGATCATTTTCCGGTTGGGATCATACATCGTATTGCCGGGTATTGACGCGGTGGCCCTCGAGGCCGAACTGGCCAACGGCCCCACCAAGGGCGGGCTGTTGGGTTTGCTCGATACGTTTTCGGGCGGTTCGTTTAGTCGCGTGTCGTTGTTTGCGTTGGGTATCATGCCCTACATTTCGGCATCCATTGTGATTCAGCTATTGACAGTAGCGGTGCCCAGTTTCACCAAACTTCAAAAGGAGGGCGAAAGTGGGCGTAAGAAGCTGAACCAATATACGCGCGTGCTCACCATCGCCATCACCGCTGCGCAAGCGTACGGTTATCTGCGCACCCAGGTGCCGGCCAACGTCATTATCGACCCCGGGTTCTTCTTCACCTTCAGCTCCATTCTCATTATGATTGGTAGCACCATGTTCTGCATGTGGTTGGGCGAGCGCATCACCGACAAGGGCATCGGTAACGGTATTAGCATGTTAATCATGATCGGCATTGTGTCGCGCTTCCCGGTGGCCATCCAGCAAGAAGTAGGTTTGAAGTTGGAGTCAGGCGGGCTGATCCTGTTTATTATTGAGTTACTGGCCCTGTTCTTTGTGGTGGTGGGCGTGATCGCGCTGACGCAGGCCGTGCGCAAGATTCCCGTTCAGTACGCCAAGCAAGTGGTGGGTAATAAACTTTACGGAGGCAAGCGCGATTTCATTCCCTTGAAGTTGAACTCGGCCGGTGTAATGCCGATCATTTTTGCCCAAGCGCTCATGTTTTTGCCAACGCTGGCCGCCCAGCCGTGGGCCGATACCGATGCGGGGGCCTATGTGCTCACCGCGTTTAACAATTTTACCACCTGGCAGTACAACGTGTTGTTTGGCTTGTTGATTCTGCTGTTCACCTTTTTCTACACAGCGATCACGGTCCCTTCCAACGACATTGCTGAAAATTTGAAACGAAACGGAGGCTTTGTGCCGGGCGTGAAGCCAGGCAAACAAACAGCCGAGTTTATCGATACGGTTTTATCAAGAATTACTTTACCGGGCGCCATCTTTTTGGCCATTGTTGCCATCCTTCCTGCCTTTGCGGTGTTGGCCGGCATCAGCCAGAACTTCGCTCAGTTTTATGGGGGCACCTCGCTGCTGATTTTAGTGGGTGTGGTGTTGGATACGCTTCAGCAAATTGAAAGCTATCTGCTCATGAGACATTACGAAGGCATGATGAAGTCGGGCAGAGTAAAAGGACGTTCTCAGTTTGCTGCGGCTTAAGGTAACATGGTTCGCCTCAAGACGGACGAAGAGATTGAATTGATTCGCGTTAGCTCTGAACTATTGAGCCGGGTACACGGGGAGATAGCCAAGCATGTGAAGCCGGGTGTCAAAACCCAGCACCTCGACAAAGTAGCCGAGGAGTTCATCCGCGATCACGGAGCTTCGCCTTCGTTTAAAGGCTTTCAGGGGTTTCCGGCCTCGTTGTGTATTTCGGTGAATGATGTGGTCGTACACGGATTTCCCGGAGGGCATGAGCTAAAGGAAACGGACATCGTAACGGTGGATTGTGGCGTGAAGTACCAAGGATGGTACAGCGACTCCGCTTATACTTATCCGATGCCCAAGGTGAGCCCGCCCGTGATGGACTTGCTCAACCGGACGTACGACTCGCTCTACTTGGGCATTGGCCAGGTGAAGTTGGGTAACCGGATTGGTGACATCGGCTTTGCGATCCAGAGTTATGTCGAGAAGTTCGGATACGGTGTGGTGCGGGAGTTGGTGGGACACGGTGTAGGACATGGTGTACACGAAGACCCGGAAGTGCCCAACTACGGCAAAAAGGGCAAAGGGGTGAAGCTGGTCAACGGGATGGTGTTTGCCATTGAGCCGATGATCAACCTGGGCAAAAAGAGTGTGGTGCAGGAGAAAGACGGGTGGACCATCCGTACGGCCGACCGCAAGCCGAGTGCTCATTTTGAGCATACGGTAGCATTGAGAAACGGAGAAGCAGAGGTACTAACGACATTTGAACATATAGAACGAAATTTTACGTATCCGTGGCGAAACAAAAGTCGATAGAGCAAGATGGAACGATAGCCGAAGCGTTGTCAAACGCGATGTTTCGGGTGCAATTGGAAAACGGGCACGAGGTATTGGCCCACATTTCCGGCAAGATGCGGATGAACTACATCCGTTTGTTGCCGGGCGATCGAGTGAAATTGGAAATGTCTCCGTACGATTTAACCAAAGCGCGGATCACATTTCGATATAAATAAAAAAGGCTGGTGAGGCCTACAAATGAAGAGTTATGAAAGTAAGAGCATCCATCAAAAAGCGCAGCGCTGATTGCAAGATCATCAGACGCAAAGGCAAGTTGTATGTGATTAACAAGAAGAATCCACGGTATAAACAAAGACAAGGATAATTATGGCACGTATCGCAGGGGTTGATATTCCCGATAACAAACGAGGCGAAATCAGCCTCACGTACATTTTTGGCATTGGCCGTAGGTCAGCTCAGAAAATACTTTCGCAAGCCAACGTAAGCTGGGACAAGAAAGTAAAAGACTGGAATGACGATGAAGCAAATGCCGTGCGTGCTGTCATTGCCGAGCAATTCCGGATTGAAGGATCGCTCAAGTCAGAGGTGCAAATGAGCATCAAACGACTGATGGACATTGGGTGCTATCGCGGGCTGCGCCATCGCAAAGGCTTGCCCGTGCGTGGCCAAACCACCAAAAACAATGCGCGTACCCGCAAGGGCAAGCGCAAGACGGTGGCCAACAAGAAGAAGGCAACCAAAGGATAATTAACTAACAGAACACTCATTACTTTTCCCTATGGCAACAGCAGCGGCAGAAAAGAAGAAAGATAAAAGCAAGAAGCGTGTGGTAAACGTGGAGGCGGTGGGCCAGGCGCACATCCACGCCACGTTCAACAACATCATCATTGCCATGACCAATTCCACCGGGCAGGTGATCTCCTGGGCTTCGGCTGGCAAGATGGGTTTCAAAGGCTCGAAGAAAAACACACCCTATGCCGCCCAAATGGCTGCGCAGGAGTGTGCCACCAAGGCGTTTGAACTGGGCATGCGCAAGGCAGAGGTGTTTGTGAAAGGCCCGGGCGCAGGGCGGGAGTCGGCCATCCGCACCATCCAGGGCGCGGGTATCGAAGTGACGATCATCCGCGATGTGACCCCCATGCCGCACAACGGTTGCCGGCCGCCTAAAAAGCGCAGGGTATAACCCAGGTTGAAACCGATTTGATTTTTGTAACGACTGACAAGAAGAGAAAATATTAACGGAGTGAGGAGCAGGCAAATCCCCGACCCTCAGCCCACCAATTTGAAATAAAACTATGGCAAGGTACACAGGCCCCAAGGCACGGATCTCCAGAAGGTTTAACGAGCCCATCCTCGGTGAAAGCAAGGCGCTTCAGAAGAAGAACTATGCTCCGGGCATGCACGGCAAAGGCAAAAAGCGCAAGCAATCAGAATATGCTGTGCAGTTAGCCGAAAAACAGAAAGCCAAATACATCTATGGCGTGTTGGAGCGCCAGTTTGCGCACACGTTCGACAAGGCTTCGCGCAAAAAGGGTGTGACAGGCGAGGTGCTCCTGCAATTGTTGGAAGCACGCTTGGACAACACCGTGTACCGCATGGGTATTGCCCCTACGCGCAGGGCGGCCCGCCAGCTGGTAGTGCACAAGCACATCCTGGTCAATGGTGATGTGGTAAACATCCCTTCGTTCACACTGAAGCCGGGCGATGTGGTGGGGGTACGTGAGAAATCAAAGTCGCTGGAAACCATCAACAATAGCCTGTCCATACAGGGAGCAAAAAAATACAACTGGCTGGAGTGGGACGTTAACGAGATGACCGGTAAGTTCATCAACCTACCGCCCCGCGAAGATATTCCCGAGAATATCAACGAGCAGTTGATCGTGGAATTGTACTCGAAGTAATACTAACGTAAACAATCACATTATGTCAATACTTGCATTTCAAATGCCGGAGAAGGTGGTGATGGAAAAATCGGATGATTTCCGAGGTCTTTTCACATTCAAACCTCTGGAGAAAGGATATGGGGTTACCATCGGAAATGCGTTGAGAAGGATTTTGTTGTCTTCATTGGAGGGATATGCGATTACGGGCATCAAGATACCAGGTGTGTTGCATGAGTTTTCGACCATCGAAGGGGTGGTAGAGGATGTAGCCGAGATTATTTTGAACTTGAAACAAGTTCGCTTCAGGAAAACAAGCGAAGTGAACGAGTCTAAAATTACGGTCAACATCAAGAAGCAAAAGCAGTTCAAGGCAGGCGACATCGCTAAGTTCACCAGCAACTTTGAGATTTTGAATCCTGACCATGTGATCTGCAACCTGGACGAGACGGCTCACTTCGAGATTGAACTGACCGTGGAGAAGGGGCGCGGCTACCTGCCCGCAGAAGAGAATAAGCCCAACGAGCAGGTATTCGGGTTCATCGCCATCGATGCCATTTTCACCCCGGTAAAAAATGTCAAGTACAGTGTGGAGAACACCCGTGTGGAGCAGAAAACTGACTACGAAAAGCTGGTGATCGACATTGAAACCGATGGCTCCATCCATCCGGAAAAGGCGTTGGAAGGCGCGGCATTCATTTTGATCCAGCACTTCCGGCTGTTCTCGGACAAATCAATCGAACTCGAAACCGGCAAAGACAGCGAAATTGAGCAAGTAGACGAGGAAATGCTGCACATGCGCAAGCTGTTGAAGACTCCTCTTCATGACCTGGATTTGTCAGTACGCGCATACAACTGCTTGAAGGCAGCCGATGTAAAAACCCTGGGCGACCTGGTGCAGTTGGAGATTTCAGACATGATGAAGTTCCGCAACTTTGGCAAGAAATCCTTGGCGGAACTGGAACAATTGGTAGCCGACAAGAACTTGACGTTCGGCATGGACCTGGGAAAATATAAACTGGACGAAGACTAATGAGACACGGTAAGAAAGTAAATCACCTCGGCCGCACATCATCGCATCGGCATGCGCTGTTGTCAAACCTGGCTTCTTCGCTTATCATGAATAAGC
Source organism: Cyclobacteriaceae bacterium (assembly GCA_025455015.1). Lineage (GTDB taxonomy): Bacteria > Bacteroidota > Bacteroidia > Cytophagales > Cyclobacteriaceae > ELB16-189. The sequence continues at coordinate 32,634 of JALONI010000013.1, forward strand.
GCATTACCACCACGGTGGCCAAAGCCAAGGCTTTGCGCAAGTACGTAGAGCCGCTGATCACCAAGGCAAAGGACAACACCACGCATTCGCGCAGAACGGTGATGTCGTACTTGCAAAACAAAGAGTCGGTAGCCACGCTGTTTGGTGAAGTGGCTGGCCGTGTGGGCAACCGGGCAGGCGGCTACACGCGCATCATCAAAATGGGCGATGTTCGTCTGGGCGACAATGCCGAAATGTGTTTGCTGGAACTGGTGGACTTCAACGACATCTACAAGAAGGACGCGGCCACCAAAAAGGCCAAAACCCGCAGGGGGCGTGGCAAGAAAACAGACGCCACGGAGGTCGAAACAGTTGAAGCTCCGGCAGCCGAGGAAAAGGCCGCCAAACCAAAAAAAGCCGCTAAGAAGACCAAAAAGGAGGAATAGTGGTTGGTTAGAAATAAATGAGAAAGGGATTGAACGCGCGGTCAATCCCTTTTTTTATGACCAAAAAACCGGTCGGATCGAGTTGCCTTGCGGATCAAACGTATGCGGAAAGATTTGATCCCGAAGGCCGCTAAACGCCTCGGCAAAAGAGTATTTTTGTTGCACTAAAAATCACAGTTTCCTTGACGAAAAAAGCGTTGTTACTGCTGGCCGATGGCCTCCTCGTGGAAGGCCGGGCCATTGGAAAGTCAGGCACCACCGGGGGCGAAATCTGTTTCAACACTGGCATGACGGGGTATCAGGAAATCTACACCGATCCGTCTTACGCGGGGCAGATCATCGTCAACACGGCCGCGCACATTGGCAACTACGGCACGGTGGAACAAGAGCAAGAGTCGGGCAGGCCACAGATCAGCGGCCTGGTGGTGAACGAGTTTTCGGATGAGTTTAGCCGCAAAGCCGCCAAGGATAGCCTGCAGCAGTACCTCGAGAAGAACCAGATCACCGGCATTGCCGATGTGGACACGCGTAAGCTGGTGCGGTACATCCGCAGCCAAGGCGCCATGAATGCCCTGATCTCCTCGGAGTTGACACCGGACCAGATGCGGGCGGAGATCAAAAAGCTGCCCTCCATGGATGGGCTTGAGCTCTCCTCTGTGGTGAGCACACGGCAGGCCTACACCTTTGGCGATGACCAAGCGCCCATTCGCATTGCCGCCCTTGACCTAGGCATAAAAACCAATATCCTCCGGAATTTGAGCGAGCGTGGGTGTTTTGTCAAAGTGTTCCCGGCCAAAACCGCGTTCGCGGAAATGGATTCGTTTCAACCCCACGGCTACTTTATTTCCAACGGGCCGGGCGACCCCGCGGTGATGCCGTATGCTGTGGAGACGGTAACGAAAATACTCGCTGCCAACAAGCCTTTGTTTGGCATATGCCTGGGGCACCAGATACTGGCCCTCGCCAGCGGGTTAAAAACATTTAAAATGCACCACGGGCATCGCGGACTAAATCATCCGGTAAAAAACCTGGTGACAGGGCTGGGCGAAATGACGTCTCAAAATCACGGCTTTGCCGTAAAAGACGAGGGACTGGAACAACATCCTGAAATTGAGATTACCCACCGGCATTTAAACGACCATACGATCATGGGCTTGCGCTTGAAAAACAAAAAGGCTTTTTCGGTGCAATACCATCCGGAGGCATCTCCCGGGCCGCACGATTCAAGGTATCTGTTTGACCAGTTCCTCGCCTTGATAAAATCGTAACGGAGCCTTTACCCATTTTTCCCGTGAGGAAACATAAAAGGAAACGGATAAACAATAACTTTTCACCAATCAAAATCAACCCTAGCAATGAGCTTAATCGAACGTATCCATGCCCGCCAGATTTTGGACAGCCGTGGCAATCCCACCATTGAAGTAGATGTACATACCGAAACCGGTGCGTTTGGCCGGGCTGCGGTACCCTCGGGTGCCTCCACCGGTACCCATGAGGCAGTTGAACTGCGCGATGGCGACAAGAAAAAGTACCTGGGCAAAGGCGTGCTCAAGGCAGTGGAAAATGTAAACACCAAAATTGCGGCTGAGATTGTCGGGGCGTCTGTATTTGAGCAGAATTTGATCGACAAGGTTATGATAGAGTTGGACGGCACCCCTAACAAAGGTAAGCTGGGAGCCAACGCCATCTTGGGTACCTCGCTGGCTATCGCCAAAGCCGCGGCCATGGAAAGTGGGCAGTCATTGTATCGCTACATCGGTGGCGTCAACGCCAACACCTTGCCCGTACCCATGATGAACATCTTAAACGGAGGTAGCCATGCCGACAACTCCATCGACTTTCAAGAGTTTATGGTGATGCCTGTGAAGGCCGATACGTTCTCACATGCATTGCGCATGGGCACCGAGGTGTTTCATACCCTAAAAAAGGTGCTTCACGATAAAGGCTTTTCGACCAACGTGGGCGATGAAGGTGGCTTTGCGCCCAACATTAAGTCAAACGAAGAAGCCATTGAGATTGTACTGAAGGCCATCGAAAAAGCAGGATTCAAGCCGGGTGTGGATATCTTTATCGCCATGGATGCCGCCAGTTCAGAGTTTTACGATGCGAAAACAAAAACCTATACGTTCAAGAAGTCGGATGGCAAAAAGCTGAAGTCGGACGAGATGGTTGACTACTGGGCTAAGTGGGCGAAGAAGTATCCGATCATTTCCATCGAGGACGGCATGGCTGAAGAAGATTGGGACGGATGGAAAAAGCAGACAGAGAAGATAGGAGACAAAGTGCAGTTGGTGGGGGACGATCTGTTTGTGACGAACGTGGATTTTCTGCAGAAGGGAATCGACTTGGGGGTGGCCAACTCCATTTTGATCAAGGTGAATCAAATTGGCTCGCTCACGGAAACGATCAATGCAGTGAACCTGGCCAAACGCAATAAGTACAAGAGCATCATGTCTCATCGTTCGGGCGAAACGGAAGACAGCACAATTGCCGATTTGGCCGTGGCGCTAAACACCGGACAAATCAAGACCGGTTCGGCCTCGCGTTCGGACCGTATGGCGAAGTACAACCAGTTGATCCGCATCGAGGAGGAGTTGGGTGATAATGCCCACTTCCCCGGTATCAAATTCTGACATAAGGCGGCTTTTTGCGGTTAGGAAAGCCCATTTTCGTTTATCGAAAATGGGCTTTTGTTTGCCCAACCCAACCGCATGCCTATTTGTTAATTTCTTAACTTTGAATGGTATGGCAGAGTTGAAAAATGAACCCCTCAGCAAGCGAAAGCTCGTATTCTATTTGGGCGGCTCCATGCTGCTTATCACGTTTGTGTTTTATGGCTACCAGATAGCCTTCACCCCCAATATTTTGGTGGATCGGCAAGATCAGTTGTTTGTGGTGCGTTCAGGAGCTACCTACCAGCAGGTGATCAGCGAGCTGTACGATGGAAAGTTCATCAACGACCCGGTTTCGTTCAGTTTTGTGGCGCGCCTGTCAAATTATGACGAGCAGATACGCCCGGGCCGCTTCCTGTTGCGCAGCGGGATGACCAACATCGAAGCCATCAAGGTACTGAAATCGGGCAAGCAGGAGCCGGTAAATGTGACCTTTTCTCATGCGCGCAAGGTGGAGGACTTATATGAAAAAATAACCCGGAACGTGGGCATGACATCGGCCGAATTTCGCGATGCCTTGAGCAGTTTTGTGGACAGCAATCCGGAAGGATTTACGAAGGAAACGATCATCGCGATGTTTATCCCCAACACCCACGAGGTGTATTTCAACGTGTCACCCGAGGATTTGGTCGCCAAGCTGTACGAAGAGTACAAGAAGTTTTGGAACGAACAGCGCCTGGCGAAGGCGAAAGCCATTGGCCTTTCACCCCTTGAGGTGTCTACGCTGGCTTCCATTGTGCAGGCCGAAAACTTCCGTGAAGACGAAGCACCGCGCATTGCCGGCCTCTACATGAACCGCCTGAAACGCGACATGGCCCTGCAGGCTGACCCCACGCTGGTTTATGCCGTGGGCGACTTCACCATCAAGCGCGTGTTAAACGAGCACAAAGAAGTGGAATCGCCCTACAACACATATAAGTACACCGGCCTGCCGCCCGGCCCCATCAACATGCCACAAATTTCCATGATTGATGCAGTGCTCAACTACGAACAGCACGCGTACCTTTACATGTGTTCACGGGAAGATTTTTCCGGGTATCACAATTTTGCTACCCACTATGACGAGCATATGAGAAATGCCCGCAAATACCAGCGGGCACTCACGGCCGAACAACGCAAAGCCGCCCAAAACCGATAATGTACACCTCCGAAACCCTGATACGCGTACGCTATGGTGAAACGGACCAAATGGGATACGTGTATTACGGCAATTACGCGATGTTTTACGAAGTGGGCCGGGTAGAGAGTTTGCGTCAGTTGGGACTCACGTATAAGGAATTGGAAGACATGGGTGTTATGATGCCGGTGCTGGAAAATCACTCTAAATTTTTGGCCGCGGCCTTGTATGATGATTTGCTGACGGTGCGCACCACCATCCGCGAGAAGCCGGGTGTACGCATCCGTTTCAACTATGAGATTTTCAATGACCAAGGAAAGCTGATACACCAGGGAGAAACGCACCTGGCTTTTGTGGATAAAAAAACGGGTCGCCCGTGCCGCCCGCCCGAGGTGTTTCAACAGGTGCTTGCTCCTTACTTTCCATGAAATACGTTACGCGCAAACGCATTCTCAAGTTCACCTCTGCCCGTTCCGGCCGGAACTGGCTCAAGAAAATCCGTTTTAAGCGCTACGACAATCTCTCGCTCTACAGCTTCTTAAAGATATTTGCCCACAACGTGGATGAGGATGAGATATTGGACCGAGCCAACAGCGTTTCGTACAACTTTATTTTGGCGATTTTTCCGGCCGTTATTTTCTTGTTCACGCTCATTCCCTACATCTCGTCCTATTTCCCGGCCATCAATACCGACAGCATCATGGTTTTTTTGGAGGGCTATCTTCCCCCCAGCATGTTTGAAGTCATTTCTTCCACCATTTTAGATATTGTGAGCAAGGAGCGTGGCGGATTGCTGACTTTTGGTTTTTTGTTTTCGATGTTTTTGGCCACCAACGGCATGATGGCCCTGATGCGTGCGTTTAATGCCTGTTACCGCACCGTAGAAAAGAGAAGCGTGTGGCGCATGCGTATCACCGCCTTGGGCCTTACCCTCATGCTGGCCTTGGCCTTGCTGACAGCCGTAGTATTGCTCATTGTCGGCCAGGTGATTATCGACTATCTCATTGCCAATGCGCAACGGCTGAACATCAACCTGACAGACTACACCATCTACCTGATTTTCATTTTGCGATTTGTGATCATTTTCGCTGTGTTTTTTATAGCCATTTCGTGTATCTATTACTTTGGCCCTGCGGTACACTACAATTGGAATTTTTTTTCTGTGGGGTCGCGGTTGGCCACCTTGGCGGGGCTGGGCGTGTCGTACGGATTTTCCTACTACGTGTCGCACTTCGGAAGCTACAACAAGGTATATGGCTCTATTGGTGCACTCATCGCCCTGATGATTTGGATTCAGTTGCTCACCACGGTGCTGTTGTTTGGCTATGAAATAAATGCCAGCCTACACTATGGCCGCAAAATGGAGGTGATGAACATGAATCTCAAAAATAAGCGATTGGAACGGGCGATGCGGTAGACAGGTGCTAGAACCAGAAGAATACGTGCTCCTTGCGTTGATCCTCTTGCGCGTGGCTTCAACAGAGACCGTCCACTGCATTTTTTTTGGAAAAGTGATGTCGTACGGGCGGATGGGCAAAAAAAATCTCGCACGTTGGGGTGCGAGATTCTTCATACAATGCAGAGGAGGAGGGATTCGAACCCCCGGACCCCGTGAAGGGTCTCCGGTTTTCAAGACCGGTGCAATAAACCACTCTACCACTCCTCTAAAAGGCTTGGCCTACTTCGTTGGGGTTCGCAGGCCCGCGCCCACACCCTTTCGGCCAAGAGGCTGTAAAATTAACGCTTCTTGGCATTTCCACAAACGGGGGTGTTATTCCTCGCTGAAATCGGGGAACGTCTTTTTGATGTCCTTGTTATCGTACCTGCGCGTCAGTGGTTTGGCGGCATCCAACTCAAGAAAAACCATCTTTTGGTTGTTCAGCACGGGCTGTAGTTTGTCGCGGTCAATTTCAAAATCTTTGCCCCTGCGGCTGCTTTTCAGGGCATACTTGCGCGCAAAATTGTCGCCCTCCACCTGTAGCTGGTTGCGCAGCTCCACGTTGATTTTTTGCTTTTCCACGATGTCTGACCGCGACTTGCCCACCACTTCGGTTGCCTCCAACGTGCCCAGCGTAAGTACGGCCGTGCCGCCCACGCCCGACACAATCTTGCCTTCCTCGTTCTCCAGCAACAGGGGCGAGAGACCGGTGGTAGCCCCCAGCGAAGCGTTAATAATGGCTCTGTTTTTCTTCCCTTTTTTCGCCTGCTTATACATGCGGTTCAGCTTTTCGTGGTTCTCATCCAATTCATCGATGAGCGATTTGGCCTGCACCAAGGCGCTGCGGTATTTTTGATACAGCAGGCGGTCTTTTTCTTCCATGTTCTCGGCATCCAGCACAATGATCTTCACCCTGCGCTGCACCCGGTTGTTGGATTTGTCAATGGCAAAAAACAAAAGTTCTGCTTCGTGTTGCCTTTCGGCCTCCTCTACAAAGGCATAGCCGGGCGTCCACGTAAATTCATATTGCAACGAGGTATTGCTTTTGAGTGCTTCGCGCGGAACACGCATGTCGGAACTCACAAATTCGACATGGGAGATGTTGTCATCACCATTCGGGTCGGACACGTAAATCTTGAAGTTGATGCGCGTGTCTTCCTTCACCGTGAGCAGCGTGTCGCTGGGCACCAGCAACAAATCCGGTGGGAGGTCCAACTGCGTTTGGGCAATTTTTAACCGGCCTTTGGTTTCGGTTTTGTCAGGCTGGTCTTGCACTAAAAACTCGACCAGCAGCGGGTTGTTTTTGAGGCTGTTGAATTGATTGCGCGAGGGTGCCCACGTCCATTGGCCCTGCGATGTGAGGGCTAATCCTTCCGGCATTTGAGAGGGGATGGACTTGAACACGACCGGGTCGCCATCGGGGTCGCCTACGTATTCGGCCGGTAGCTGATAGCGGTTGGGGGTTGACTGGCGGACATAAAAAATGGGCAGTTCTTCAATTTCTGGGGGGCGGTTTACGTGGGTCACTACAAAGGTCACCGGTAAACGTATCTTTCGCCCATCGGCCCAGTCGGCTTGAAAAATAACGGACACTTCTTTTTTTCGTTCGATGCGGTCTGCCATTTCATAGGACGGTGTCCACACCAGGCGCCCCAGGCTGTCCAGCACAAACCCGTGGCCATTGGCACCGTCCATCGAGAACTTGGGTTTGGCAGCGTCCGTGGTGGCCAATTGTAAAATCAACGTTTTGCCCTCGGGCAACACGTTCCAGCCGAGCGAGTCGGGCAGCACAAATTTTTGCGCCAGGGCCACTGCCCCCGTCATCATGGCCCATGCAAAAAGAATCCTGGTCTTCATCCGGAAAAACGACTGCAAAGTTACGTTATCTTCGCTGCTCACGCGAACCGCTCATCGCTTATTTGCGAGGTTTGTCAGACGGTATCACCTTTGCCACGATGAAAAAGAAAATGGCACCTGCGCCTCCGAAAGAGTATCGTTTTTTTGACGATGTCTATGCTGTGGTTCGACTGATACCCAAAGGACGTGTGACCAGCTACGGTGCCATTGCCGCATACCTCGGTACAAAAATGAGTGCGCGGATGGTGGGCTGGGCCATGAATGCGGCCCACGGCCTGAAAGAGGTGCCGGCTCATCGCGTGGTGAACCGGCAGGGGCTGCTCACGGGCAAACACCACTTTGAAACGCCCACCACCATGCAGAAACGGCTGCAGCGCGAAGGTGTGCGCGTGGTGAAAGATCAGGTGCAGGATTTTGCCAAGCACTTTTGGGATCCCGCCAAGGAACTTTAAGCAGTACGTGGCCTGGGGTTCGGGCTTCCCTTCCGGGAGATGAGAAATAATCCCACAAAAGTAAGCATACCGTTTACGCCCAAAATCTCATAGCTGAACTGATACCCCCACCACTGCCTGAAATAGTAGCTGATGGCGTACGACAGCGCAGGAGACAACACGCACACCAGCAGGATAGGCCAGCCCTTGATGCTGCGCTGGGTAATTAACCCAAACGAAAACAACCCGAGCAGCGGACCGTATGTGTAGCCCGCCACGTTGAGCACCGCATCAATCACCGATCGTTCATTGATTTGTTTGAAAATCAAAATGATGATCAAAAACAACAGGCTGAAGCCGATGTGTACCCAAAACTTCTGGCGCTGCTTGTGCTTCTCGTCCTTCGTTCGGAAGTTCAGAAAGTCGATGCAAAACGAAGTGGTAAGGCCCGCCAGCGCGGAGTCGGCACTGGCGTACGAAGAAGCTGTGATGCCCAACAAAAAGAAGACGCCCACCAGCAACCCCAAATGCTCGCGTGCCAGCAAGGGAAAGAGTTGATCGGAGGTGGGCGGCAGCGCAAGGCTTTTTGCTTGCGCGTAGAGGTACAACAGCGCACCCAAGGTCAGGAACAGCAGGTTTACAAACACCAGCGTGATGCTGAGCCAGAACATGTTTTTCTGGGCATCGCGCAGCGTTCGGCACGTCAGGTTCTTTTGCATGATCTCCTGGTCCATGCCCGTCATGGTCAAGGCAATCAGCGCTCCTCCGATAAACTGCTTGGGAAAGAACTGGCGTGCGTGGGGGTCGTCCCAAAAGAAAATCTGGCCGAAGCCTCCGTCCTGAATGGCGCTCACCATGTCCGCAAAGCCAAAGCCCAGTTGGGCGCTGATCTGCCACACGGCAATGGCCACCGCGGAGACTAGGAAGAACGTCTGGAAAGTGTCGGTGTAAACAATCGTTTTGATGCCTCCGCGGAAGGTGTATATCCAAATCAACACAATGGTGGTGATGACCGTCACAAAGAAAGGAACACCCCACGCATCAAATAAAAAAAGTTGGAGGATGGTGGCCGCGAGATACAACCGCAAGGCCGAGCCGATGGAACGCGAGACCATGAAAAAAAATGATCCGGTTTTGTACGCCCATCCATCAAATCGTTGCTCTAAGTATGTGTAAATCGAAATCAGGTTGAGCCGGTAGTAGAGCGGCATCAATACGGTGATGATGATGCCATAGCCGATGAGGTAGCCCAATACCACCTGAAAATAGGCGAAGCCAAATTTGCCGACATCGCCCGGTACCGACACAAACGTGACGCCCGACAGCGAGGCCCCGATCATGCCAAAGGCCACCAGGTACCAAGGCGATTGGCGGTTGCCCGTGAAAAAGGTGTTGGAATCTGCACCTTTGGAGGTGACATACGCAATCGTGATCAACGCGCCAAAGTAGACCAGCAAAATAAAGACGACAAGAGTGGGCTGCATGAGGGTAATTCTGCCAAAACTTGCTAATTTTTTTTACTTTTGAAATCATTTTTAACCATGAAGCCCCGTGCCAGAATGAATACCGCGGTAGAAGAACTCACGGATGTGGATGTATTGGATGCCGTGATCACCACCGATGTGCGTGATTTGGTGGTGTATAACGATGATTTCAACACTTTTGACCACGTTATTGCCACGCTGATACGCGTGTGCAAGCATACTCCCGAGCAGGCCGAGCAATGCACGTGGCTGATCCACTACAAGGGGAAGTGTACGGTGAAAACCGGTTCGTGGGATGAACTCAAGCCCATGCAAGAGGGCATCTGCCAGGCAGGCATTGACGCCAAAATCGTTTAACCTGCTCCGGATTCAATGGAGTTTCCGTCCAAACTGATTGAGGAGGCTGTTACCGAAGTAGCCAAGCTTCCGGGCATCGGAAAAAAAACGGCCCTTCGCCTGGTGCTGCATTTGATCAAAGAACACGAAAGCAAGACCCAGGCCTTAGCCCAGGCGCTGGTTCGGCTGCGCGAAAACATTCGATTTTGCAAAAACTGCCACACCATCTCAGACGAGGACGAATGCACCATTTGCCGCAGCCATAGGCGCGACCGCAGCGTGATCTGCGTGGTGGAAGAGAGCAAGGATGTGATGGCCATTGAAAATACGGCACAATACAACGGCCTCTACCACGTGTTAGGGGGTGTCATTTCGCCCATGCATGGCATCGGGCCTTCGGAGCTTAAAATCGACTCGCTGCTGGCGCGCCTGGGGCGCATGAGCGGAGAAGCGCGCGAGATCATACTCGCGCTAAGCCCCACCCTGGAAGGTGACACGACTGCTTTTTACGTGAACAAAAAACTGGCGCCCTTGTCGCTGCGGGTAACGGCTATTGCCCGGGGTGTGGCCGTGGGGGGCGAATTGGAGTACACAGACGAAATCACCCTGGGTCGAAGCATCAGCGCCCGCGTATTATTTCATTAGGGCCGCGCGCCACGCACGCATCCAAGACCTTTTCTTGCTATTTTTGGCTTCATTTTTCAGTTTATGAGCCGACTTTCCAACCGCATTGAGTCCATCCAGGAGTCCGCCACGCTGGCCATGGCCGCCAAAGCCCGCGAGTTTAAATCGCGCGGCATAGACGTGATCAACCTGAGTTTGGGCGAGCCTGATTTCAAAACCCCCCAACACATTTGCGATGCGGCCAAGAAGGCGATAGACGAAGGAAAATATTTCTCTTACCCGCCTGTGGCCGGGTACCAGGATCTGCGCGAAGCCCTGGCTCACAAATACCAAACCGAAAACCACGTGCCCTACAAGGCCGAAAACATCGTGGTCTCCAACGGAGCCAAGCAGTCCATTGCCAATGTGATGCTGGCCCTGCTCAACCCGGGCGATGAGGTGATTATTTTTTCGCCCTATTGGGTCAGCTACGATGCCCTCGTTCGCCTGTCCGAAGCCACCCCCGTGTTAGTCAAGGGCACGCTGGAAAACGACTTCAAGGTCACCGCCACTCAATTGGAGAAGGCACTCACGTCCAAGACCAAAGCCATTATCTTTTCTTCCCCATGCAACCCCACCGGTTCGGTTTTCTCCCGGCAGGAATTGCAGGCCATCGCGGATGTAGTCTTGAAGCATGATAATTTATTGATCATCGCAGACGAAATTTACGAGCACATCAACTTCACGGGCGATCAGACCAGCATCGCATCCCTTCCGGGGATGTTTGAGCGCACCATTACGATCAATGGCTTTGCCAAAGGCTTTGCCATGACGGGCTGGCGCGTGGGCTACATGGCGGCACCTAAGTGGATTGCCGATGCGGCTAACAAAATGCAAGGCCAGTTGACCTCCGCCAACTGCTCCATTTCACAGCGCGGGGCATTGGCGGCCATCACGTGCGATCTGACGCCCACCCGAACGATGGTGGCGGAGTATAAAAAGCGCAGAGAGATCGTGTACCAACTGCTCCAGGAAATACCGGGCATCCAAGCCAACTATCCCACGGGGGCGTTCTACTTCTTTCCGGATGTGAGTGCCTACTACGGCAGGCAATTTCAGGGCAAAACCATTGCCAATGGCGATGACTTCTGCATGTTCTTGTTGGAGCAGGCGCACGTATCGCTCGTGACGGGCGATGCGTTTGGTGAGCCCCGCTGCATTCGGTTGTCATACGCGGCATCCGAAAAAGAGTTGCGCGAAGCGTTGGCCCGCATCAAGAACGCATTGACGTTACTGACTTAAGAAATTCAACGGATCTGTCGTGGACTCCCTCGAAAAAATATTTCACGCTTTCACTGAGTTAAAAGTCCTGATTGTGGGCGATGTGATGCTGGACAGTTACATCTGGGGTGCGGTGGAGCGCATCTCGCCCGAAGCACCGGTACCCATTGTAACCGTGAAAAAGCGCGATGTGCGGCTGGGCGGTGCTGCCAACGTGGCGTTGAACGTGCAAGCACTCGGGGCCACCCCCATCTTGGTGGCCCTGCGCGGAAATGACGAAGCCGGCAAACGCCTTGATTCCATCTTGCAGCAAGCCGGACTTTCGGCCGAAGGCTTGGTGGTGACGGCCGGGCGCCCCACCACCGTGAAAACGCGCGTGATCGCCAGCCACCAACATGTCGTTCGCGTGGACGAAGAATCGGATCGGGTGCCCGATGATGC
>JALONI010000142.1 GCA_025455015.1 Cyclobacteriaceae bacterium
CGGACTGGAAAAGGCACCGGTCTTGCGACACTCTGCGTGTTTGTCGCACGGGTAGTCCTGACACGGGTCAATCTCATCGCATTTGGCGGGTTCGATCGGGTTCTGACGGTACCCGGCTTTGCACACGCACGTGTGACGTCCGGGAGACGTCTTGATACACACCGCGTGCGGGTCGCACGGGTCCTTTTCGCACGGGTCAATCTCTTTGTATTAACCATGCTTGGAAAGACCGAATTGGTAAAGCCCGTGTTGGAAGCGTATCCAAAGCTACTCACTGCACTGGGGCCTCATGGCTTTACACTTTTACATCATGCCAAAGTGGGGGGCGAGGAGGCAAAAGAGTTGTATACCTATTTGGAGCAGAGGGGTTTAACGGAGGTGAAAGCGAAGATACGGTGAGACGGTTTGGGATTCATGCCAAATTTTAGCCACATCGATATACACCTCAATCACTTTTTTATGGCCTTGCTGCAATTTCACTTTTTATGAGGGACGCGTTTCGCCTGCTCGCGGTACTCGAGGGGGGTGCAGCTATGCTTTCGTCTAAACTGTGCATAAAAGGCGGAAGGCGTGTTAAATCCGCAGTCAAAGGCAATACCCTCTACACTGTAATGCACAAAGGCGTTACTGGCCAGCATGCGTTCGGCTTCGCGTAGGCGGTAGTCATTCACAAAATCAGGAATGGTCTTTGAAAACCGACTATTTACAATTGATGAGATGATATACGGCTTTACGTTCACTTCGCTGGCAAGACGGGCCGTGGTGAGATCGGGTGTCTTAAAAAGTTGCTCTCGTTCCATTAGTTCCAACAAACGTTTCGCTATGTGTTCGGGGGAGGCGCTGTCCGGCAGCGGTTCACGTTCAGCCAAACGGAATGGGCGGTGATGGCGAAATGCATAGTACGCCAGCGCGTACAGCGCAACCACGGCCACAGCGGTTGCTACTAAGTAAGCACTGGTCGTTTCAATAAAAATCTGACTCGCATACACCATCCAAAGTACAGCCAAGGCTGTAAACACCGTGCTCATTTTTTTTCTGCCATCCGGTGGAAAGCGGTGTGCCGTGCGGGCAGCCGCCCCAAGGTAGAGCAGGAGCTGTCCAGCACCGAACACGTACAGCCAAAAAACAACGGCCTCGGAGTTTGTCAGCAGGAGTAGCGTGGCTATCGGTAGTGGAATAAAGTGCCACAGATTCCGCCATTGCCAGGAATGGGCAGTAGACCGAGATAGCCCTACATACAACCAAAACAACGGTCCGGTGGCGATCATGCCCAAGAGCCCGATGGCCGGTATTATGGTCGGTTGCCCCGGTGCCGTAGCAACCAGCAGCGATTTGCCTACCCGAACCGCCAGGCAGAAAAAAATCAGCGCCAGCAGTTTGCTTTTGACTGAGCCTCGATGGTTTGCCCACAATAGCCCCGCCATAACCAAGGTGTTAAGTACGGCCACCCCGCCCAATGCCGCCAAGACCACGCGTACCTCCATGTTTCGGCAAATTAGTTCTCCAGATTCTCAAATCTACAGGAATGGAGGCGTGATGACGCGGATTTTTACCGGAAAAACAACCGAATATGAAAACGTCATTCCTTTTTGGGCTATTGCTCGTAAGCGGCTTTTGCGCGCATGCCCAGCCCCTTAGCCTTACACGGAAAGCCGATACAGGCATCCGTCTGCAAAAAACCACTGATCAGCCAGGGGCGCTGATCACATCCGTGCTGGCGGGCAGCGCGGCCGAGAAATCCGGTTTGCGCGCGGGCGATCTTGTTATTTCGATCAACGGAGTTGCCCTTAGCGATGAATACACATTGCAAAAGGAGCTGCGGAAACTACGTGGCGGAGTATCCATGCGACTCGCCATTCGCAAACCCGGTTCGGCCATCGTGCGGACGGTGCAGTTTACTCCACCCGCTGCCCCCCTCGAGTAATTTGCCAGCCTTCTGGCAGAACCCATGGTGGTGGTCAATGATTATGGCGAACCGTTGAGGGCATTTGTGACCAAACCCAAAAATGCCACGGGCCGGTTGCCCGCCATTTTATTTGTTGCGTGGCTGTCGTGTGCCACCGTGGAACTAACCGATGGCAACGATTCATGGACCAGAATGCTTCGGGATGTAGCCGAGAAAACGGGCGCAGTAGTGATGCGAGTGGAGAAGCCAGGCGTGGGCGACAGCGAGGGTATTGCGTGCGCAGATTGCGATCTGGAACACGAATTGAACGGTTACCGGGCAGCCTTACGAATGTTGAAAAACCGACAAGATGTAGATACCACGCGTATCATACTGTTCGGGGCCAGTTTGGGAGGTAGTCTGGCCCCCATGATCGGCAAAGGCCACTCCGTGAAGGCCTACGTATCGGCCGTCAGCGTTTACAAGACATGGCTCGAACACATGATTGACCTGGAGCGCAGGCGTTTGGTTTTAAGTGGCAAAAGTCAGCGCGAAACCAGCGTGCTCATGCCGGAGTATATTGAATTTCATACGCGCTATTTGCTACAGGCACTTTCGCCACGCGAAGTAGCGCGAGCATGGCCTCATTTGAACGACCGGTGGTACGACCAGCCCGAGCATCAATACGGTAGGCCGGCTCGTTTTTACCATCAACTACAGCGGCAGAATTTCTTTCAGCACTGGGCCGAGGTCACCGTGCCGGTGTTGGTGATTGCCGGTGAGTACGATTGGATTATGGATTTGGAAGATAGCCAATTGCTCGCAGACGAGTTGAATTCGAGAAGGGCCGGGCAGGTTAGCCGCATGGTAGGCAAAGGAATGGACCATCATTGGAACAGCTATACATCTGCATCCGATGCATTTGTAGAGAAAAATGGGGTCTATGACTCGGTAACCGTAGCGAAAATGGTAGATTGGATGAAGCAGGCACTCCGCTAGTCGTCAGTGTTGGAAGAATCAACTCCTCCGCTCGCACCCGATTTTCCGCAGGTCGGGAAAAACGAACGCAACCAGCATACGTTTCTGGCGGAAATGACAAATTTTTGCTGGTATGAGTCCGGTTAGTCGTTCCATTTTTCGGTCTGCCACGGGTGGCGGAGTAGCCACTATCGTCAGGAAGGGGCGGGTGCCTAGAAATGGATCACATTCATTCAAATGACATCACCTACGCGATGAAGTATTTACTCGCTCTGTTCTTTTTCGCTCCGGTTGCCGCGTTTGCTCAGGGCGATGACGAAGCCACCCTGCGTCACTTCAAGCAGGTGCAATGGCCGAAGGCCTATCGCGAACAAGATACGGTGTTGTTAGACCGCCTCTTGGCCACGGAATTTCAACTGATCGATGCCGGTGGCGAAGTAACAAATAAACGCGATGAACTGGCATACATCAAAGCCCATAAACCCGGCTACACGTCCTTTGTCTATACCATTGACCGGTTGGACGTTTTTGAAAATGGCACAGCCATCGTGTCGGGCACAGGCCTGGTCACGGGCACCGACCCAGAAGGCAAGCCCTACCGAACCACGTACAAGTCGTCCAATGTGCTCATCAGGCGCGCGGGGCGGTGGCAAGCCATCAGTTCGCATGTATCGGGCGTAAAACGGCAATGAACGAATGTCGGCAGTGCCCACGTTTGGCGCAGTAATGCGAAGACAAGGCATGTGTACGCTCTGAACCCTCACCCATCACCGATGAAGTTACCAGCCCTTTCTGAGAAACACCCGCTGCTGCTGCTTCGCGGCTTGCTGGGCATCATCTTTGTCACCCACGGGGTGGCGCGCATTCATTATCAGTCGCTGCCCGACTTCGGTACCTTTCTGGAGGCAAAAGGTTTTGCGTTCGGATGGCCATTGGCCTGTGCCATTACAGGGGGCGAAATTTTTTCGGGGTCGATGCTGGCACTGGGTGTTAAGCCGCGTTACTGCTTGCTGTTTCATGCGTTGATCATCGTGACGGGTATTTTTCTGGTACACCTGCCGCT
>JALONI010000143.1 GCA_025455015.1 Cyclobacteriaceae bacterium
TTTCTGGGTTTCTTTGTGATGCACTACGTAGCCGGATTTATTCTGGCCATCATCTTTCAGCCGGCCCATGTGATTGAAGGCACCGAATACCCCGTAGGCGATGCCAATGACAACCTGGAGAACTCATGGGCCATCCATCAACTGCACACCACCACCAACTTTGGCCACAAAGAAAAAGTGTTTTCGTGGTACGTAGGCGGCTTGAACTACCAGGTAGAGCATCATTTGTTCCCGAACATCTGCCACGTGCACTACCGCGCCATCGCGCCCATTGTGGAGCAAACGGCCAACGAGTTTGGCGTGCCTTACAAATCCAAAGAAACGTTTTGGCAGGCCTTGGTGGCGCACACCGAGCAGTTGCGCCTGTTGGGCCAACGGCCCGTGGAACAGCCCGTCACCAAACCGGTATTGGCCTAGCGGCTGACCCCGCAACCCACGACACAAAAAAAACCAGGCAAGCCTGGTTTTTTTTATGATCTCGCGCCTGGTTCTGCTATGCCAACACTTCGTCAAAAGCCTTGGTAAACGCCTTCATTTCGTTTAAGGTACCGATGCTCACGCGGCACCACTCCTTTTGCTGATAGTCCCACACCCGAATCTGAAAGCCTTTGGCGAGCGTTTGTTCCAGAATGTACTTGCCCGGCTTGGGCGCGGGGAAAAGTACCACATTGGCCCGCGACTGACCATGAAACCAACCTTTTTGCGTCAGGTATTGGCTGAAAAAGGCGAGCGCCTCGTTGTTTTTTTTCCGCGTAAAGGCCGCAAATTCCTCGTCTTCCAAGCTGGCTTTGGCGGCTGCCAGCGCAGCTTGGTTAATGACCGGGCCCATTTGGTAGCGCTGCAATTTTTTGATCGTGTCGGGAGGCGCGATGGCATAAGCTATGCGCAAGCCGGCCAGCCCGTGCACCTTTGAAAAGGTTCTTGATACAATTACGTTGTTCCCCTGCTTTACCAGTTCCACCATGGTGCGCTGCTCAGACGGCTCCAAAAATTCGATGTAGGCCTCATCCACAAACACGGTGGTTTTCCGGCTCATCTCCAAACAAAAATCCCGCAAAATATTTCCTGCGATGCATGTGCCGGTGGGGTTGTTGGGGTTGCACAGGAAAAGAATCTTCGTGTCTGACTTAATGGCTGCTGCCAGGGCTGGCAGGTCATGCACCAGTTGGGCATCCAAGTCCACCTTATCCCACCGCGCCTGAAACTTCTCGGCATACTCCATCAACAACCGGAACGTGGGGAAGGCCGACAGCACCGCTCCGCCCTCTAAGCCCGCACCCATCCCCGCAAGGCAAAGGGTTTCGGACGAGCCGGCCGTCACCAGTATGTGGTCAGCCGTAACGCCTTCCTTGTCGGCAATGGCCTGGCGAAGGTCGGTCACCGCGTCATTCGCATATCGGTTGAATTCGTCCATGGCGGCCACCAGTGCTTTGCGGGCCTTGGCCGAGGGACCATAAGGGTTTTCGTTCGATCCGAGCCGCGTCAGCTTGCCGGGGGCCAGCATGGGGTTAAGGTACTCTTCCGCGCGACTTGCCGGAGCGGCAAGAAGTGAATCGGCCCAAGCCGAGGTGATCATCATGCCTGCGGTAAGCCCGGCAGCCGATTTCAGCCAATTTCTTCGTGAATAGTTGCTCATGGGTGGGGGGTAAGTGGCGATGAAAGTAGGGAAACGCCTTGAGACCAAAAATACCGCCAGTGGATTTATCTGCGTGTGGCGCCAGCCCCGGGTTTGCCAAGGCCCAAACGCCCCTCCGGTGCCCCTCGCGGATACGGTTTAACTTTTTTCGAAGGAAAAAGGGGCTTGAACCAACCGGTGTTTTTGTTGGTTTATGGGTTGTATGGAAAAGTTAGCGCTTGCCTTGTCACTCATAGGGGTCGGATTTTTGGCCCTGATGCTGCTGCTCAGGCGTTTTTTTCTACCCCCTGAGGACGCGGAAGATGTGGGTGACATCACATGGGAACATGTTGCCTCGCGTGAGGCCAAAAAAAACGTGGGCGAGAAGGGAGACGAAGTCACCCGGGCGGCTTAGCCCAGGGTGGCCTCCACGCTGCGCATCAGTTTCTCGAGATACCGGGCGTCCACCTCGTCAAAATCGTTCAGGCGGTCGCTGTCCACATCGAGCACCAGCACCACCGCGCCTTCGTGGAACCCGGGCACCACGATCTCCGACCGGGCGTCTGAACTGCAGGCAATGTGGCCGGGAAACTGCTCTACATCGGGCACCACGATGGTGCGGGCTTCCTTCCAACTGGTGCCACAAACACCTTTCCCAAACGGGATGCGCGTACAGGCAATGGGGCCTTGAAAAGGGCCCAGTACCAGTTGATGGTCGTTGACCAAATAAAAACCAACCCAAAAAAAACCAAATGCCTGCCGCAAGGCGGCAGCCACGTTGGCCAGGTTGGCCGTGCGATCCGTCTCTCCCGCTATCAGCGCCTCAATCTGCGGAAGCAACGACTGATAACGTTCCTCCTTGGTACCGGCTGCGATCGTCAACGACTCGGCCATGGCTCAGGGTTCGGGGTTGGAAACAGGCGCAGACGGCAAGTCACTGTTGGCGTTGGGTGCATCCGTCACCGAAGCGGACGTTGACTCTGTCAATTTTGCCTCTTCGGCAAAAAAGCGCTTTTGAAAAATCAAGATCAGCACCACGCCAATGAAAATGGACGAATCGGCAATATTGAACACCGGGCTGAAAAACAAAAAATCTCTGCCGCCTAACAGGGGCAGCCATGGCGGCCATTGAAACTCAAACAACGGAAAATACAACATATCAATCACCTGCCCATGAAACCACGGAGTGGGCGAGCCCTCCAGCGCATTATTGAAAATCACTCCGTAAAATACACTATCAATCACATTGCCTACGGCCCCACCTAAAATCAACCCCATACAAATCAAAAACCCCTTGTGCGCTTGGAATGCCATTTTGTAGAGATAGTACCCAATACCCACCATGGCCACCAGCCGGAACAGCGTAAGGGCCAATTTGCCAAACTCGCTCTCCCAGCGAATGCCGAACGCCATGCCGGGGTTGAGCAAATAATGCAGCTTGAAGCCGAATCGCGAAAACTCGTTGCCGGGCCACACGCTGATGGTTTGCCCTTCGTACATGTAGGTATGAACCAACACCTTACTGGTTTGATCGATCAACACCACGGCTAACGCCACCAAAAAATATCGCGCTATTCTCATTTTGTCAATTACTGCTTCGTCACTTTTACTCTCAACACAAACTCATCCATGTCCACTTCCGTGGATGACGTGAGTTGGGTTTTAAAATCCATGGCTACGGCCTGCGTTTCGGTGCGGATGTAGTCTTGAAACTCCGTGAGTGCACGCGAAGCCAACTCGCCATCCTTTTCCACTTCAATGGCGATTTTGTCCAATACCTCCAGCCCCATGTCTTTGCGCATGTTTTGGATGCGGTTTACAAAATCGCGCGCAATGCCTTCGCGTTTTAGTTCTTCGGTGATGTGAATGTCCAACGCCACCGTCATGCCATTGGCGCTGGCCACGGCCCAGCCGGGGATGTCTTCGGAGGTAATGAGCACATCGTCCAGCTCCAAATCAAACCCTCCCTTCGAGAGCTTTCCTTCCTTCTCTAACCGCTGTATTTCCGGCTGCGAGAACGAGGCAATCACCGCGGAGACATCCTTCATCTTGGGCCCGTATTGACGGCCCAGCTTGGACAGGTTGGGTTTTACCTTCTTCACCAACAAACCGGAGGTATCGTCAATGTATTGGATCTCTTTTATATTCACCTCGTTTTTAATGATGGACTCCACGCTGCGCACGCGCCCGGCAAACTGGTCGTCCAACACCGGCAGCAGCACTTTTTGCAACGGGGTGCGCACTTTGATCTTCGCATTTTTGCGGATGGAGTGTGTAAGGGAACAAATACGTTGTGCATAATCCAT
>JALONI010000085.1 GCA_025455015.1 Cyclobacteriaceae bacterium
TTCACCGCATTGTCTATGGCATTATTGATTGCCGATGATGAACTGCCTCCACCCCACGAACAGCTTAGAACATCTGCACCGTTATTTACCGCCCAGTTGATACCGTTGGCTATCCATGAATCACTTGTGATCCATGCACGCCTATTATCTCCTAATGGATATCCGTTAGTATAAGCTATTCTTACTGGGATTACTTTAGCATTATAAGCAATGCCTGCTGTTCCAGTATTATTATTGGCAACCGAAGCCACAATGCCTGCACAGTTAGTGCCATGCGAGTCGTTATTTGCCTCGTTTGGCGCGCCTTGAGAATTACTACCCGTGGCATCATAGCCTGACAGCAGATTAGAAGTAAGGTCATTGTGCGTCAAATCAACCCCCTCGTCAATAATCGCGACTTTTATTCCTTGTCCAGTAGCGTATGCCCACGCCCCGTCCACATCCATGTCTGCATCAACCGTTCCTCCCAAATAACCTTGGTTGCTAATCGCCCATTGGCTGCTATAAAAGGGGTCTGTAGTATGTGGCTTCAAAAATCGGGTGAAATCAGGCTCGGCAAAATCGATGTTCTTATTGTGGTTTAGCTCGCTCACCAATGCAAACAATTGATGCGTTGAAATACCTTCAATAGAAATGATGTATTGATTTTCAACAAATTCATCGGTTACAAATTCATATTTCCAATCACCCAACAATTTATCAAGGGTTACTGCATCACGCAATTTCAATGTCAACAAGCCATTGGATAATTGACGTGTGCCATCTTCATAAACTAACACAGGCTCAACACCATTAACCTGATCATTAAATTGTTTAGCTATGGTGGCCTTACGTTCTTCAAAAGAGCGCGTATCTTTTTCGGTCAAAATCACTGCGGTGGTTTCTGACAGAGCAGTGAATTTTATCGCTTTGTTCTGAACTATGGTTTTATCTTCCTTTTTGAACGAAACAAAATATTCATCTTGCGACACCACAAATTCCACAGTTTCATCTTTGTTTTGATACCAAAACAATTCCTGCGCGCTTGAAAGCAAAGGCACAAACAGTAAAAAGGGTAATAGTAAATTTTTCATAATCGTTTGATTTGTGTGGTAAAGAGTAATTTATTGTTTTTCGATGCTGGTTAATATTATATGATCAAAAGTTTCATCGGCTGGGTGAAAGGTTCTTTCACATAGTTCTTTCAGGTGACCAGAAAATCTTACTTGTACATTTTCGTAGGGGGGATTTTTTAAATTTTGAAAGTCATCAAGTATCTCTTCATTGCAAACAATCATGTGATGGATGCAATTATTGCAATCAGGTTTCGTGTAGCCAATCCAAAATTTATCGTTATAGTATGTATCATTTGGATCAAGTTGCACTTTGTATCCAATTTGACCAATGAGATTAGCGGATTCAGGGATTGTGCCCGTTGTTGGAGAAACACATCCACAATCTTTTTCTTCATTCTTTTCTCTATCGCAACTGAGTATTAGTGATAAGGAAACAAGCACTGAAAGCAATTTTTTCATAGTTGTACTTTTTATTGTTAGACATGTCTTTATAGACATTTAGTTGGAAACAAATCTAATAAATTTTCACCCCACAAATTGGCTCTTTTGCTTGCTTGGCTGTCGCGGTGGAATGAGCGGCAAGCAGAAGTGCCAATATTCGAAGCACCGTCTCTGTCCCGCGGCATTGTGCATAACGACCCGTGTTTATGACGGCTGCGGCTTTCGAAGCCGCGTACTGTCCCACGTACCGAAACTAAATATGAAAACTAAACTTCAATTTAACACGTCACCCGCAGCTGGCATAAACACACTGTTGTGCGCTGGCCCGCTTTGTCGGAACTATATATGCAAATGATTGTGGTGGAGTCAAGTCAAAGTCCCGTCTTATACACAGTGGTCGTTTGTACTTCTTGACGCTTTTAATTTTGATGGCAAATCCATGCTCTTTGTCACCAAAGTACTGATAAAAATAGTCTTCTGATATACCAGAATGTCTGCTTGTCTTTTGCCAGAGCTCATTCAATTGTAGCTTCATGATATGGTCAATTTCAAATTCACCAATTACTTTTTGAACTGGCGATGAAGCATAGACAACTATTTTCGTGATGTTAGGATTTTTAAATATTGAGCGTCTAAACTCAAACTTTTTTGACCCTTTAAAGATTTTGTCTGCAAACTCTGGTTTGATAGATAACATTACTTTCATAGTCCCGAAAATCTAACAAGTTTAGTGAAAACTTCCCAACTTATTTGCCTAAAACCTCTTGGCATGTCCGAAATATCTGGAATTACATTTAGTTCAATGAGTTGCTTTAAGTTTGGCCTCTTTTTGAATGAATATGTGTAAAGGAAGTTTACAACAAATGGTTTATTAGTCTTGTATCTATTCCACCATTTTTTTAATTCATCTTCCTTAAGTATTGTTCTCTTTCGGCAAAGCCCAACTAATTCGTTTTCATCCTTAATTTCTATAAAAACATCCTCAACAATACCTATAGTAGTTGCCACACCTTGATAAATGCCGCCTGTTCTATAAAAAACAATAATGTCCCCTCTTTTTAGGTTTCTTACTCTCGAGTGAGAGATATAGGATTTACTAATCGCGTTTCTATGTGGTTCATTATCAAGGAAGTCCTCTTTATCTTCTGTCCTTAGAATACTGTCGGGGAACAATTCCGTGTGATACTCAGGATAAATAGGAACAATATAGACGTCAGACTCTCTGGATAGGAACGGGTATGTCAGTTTTGGATTTTCTCTATTTGATTGTTTTGAGAAATTTCTAACGTATACTTTTTCCTCGCCTGATTGAGATTGCTTTAATCCATAATATGAAAAACCCCATTGTTCAAGTAAAGCGATAAGTCTTGCTTGCTCTGAACGCTTCTCAAAAATTGTGACATATATCTCATCAACCTTATACTGCCTTGCATTATCAAATATTATTTTCAAAAACCTCTCGCCAAGTTTAATTCCGTTACTTGTTACTTTAAAGGTTCCAATCTTAAGTCTTTTCTTTGGAGCAAATGATGGCGTTATATCAATGTAACTTTCTTTCTCATCCTCAACTTTTAAAAACAAAAATGCTGATAGAACTGAATTGTCATAACAGATATATGCTTCATTGTCTGCCTTTTTATTGAACCATTTGTCAAACCCAACGTAGTCCTCTCGAAATGAGTCGAAAAAATGGTCTTTGATGTCAATCTTGCCGAAATACTCTTTCTTAACTGATAAGACTTTGTAATCAATGAACTCCGGATTCTCCGAAAGAACTTTTTCAAGGAACGACTCTATTCTAAATACCCTATCACTAACTCCAAGTAGTCCTGCTTTGGTATGAATTTTTTTATCCTCAGAAATTAAAAGGTCAACTCTGTCACAGTACAGCTCATTTAGTAATCTTGTATCATCCTTATCGTTTGAAGTGGTGTCGACCTTTAGTCCGACTTTCTTTACTTCATCATGTAGTGGAGCTTCGGTCTTAAGAATTTGGTAGTTGCCGAGCTTAATACTCATTGTCTTTACTGTCTGACTGTCGACATGTCGATTAAGTTCTAATGCTGTCAGTGGGTGAACACACTTTGAATAATGTAGTCTGTCGAGCCAGTTGAATAATACTCCTATGTCTCGATTTATTAGTCGACTGGCCTCTCGGTGAATTATTATGTTTGTGTCAAGTAAAATTCTCATGTCATAAAGTCACCGTAACTGTCCAGCGGGGTTGCGCACAACTCAAAGATATACGAAACTTTTCTCTCGCACAAAAAAACGCAACACGCTGGCTGCGTGCATTTTACAAAATTATCGCGCGTATATACTTTCGTATATACGCCTATATATCACCACGTGCAGTTCGCAGAATTTTGTCGATGGGGCTCTCGATTTTGCCAAGCTCTTTCCGGCTTACATGCGTATACCGCAGCGTGGTGCGGATGTCGTTATGGCCGAGCAATTCTTGTATGTATTTGATGTCGGTGCCCTGCTCCAGCAGGTGGGTGGCGAAGCTATGACGCAGGCTGTGAAAGCTGATGTTTTTTGGTAACCCCAGGTTCTCAAAAACCTGGTGAAATACCGCTTGCGCACTTCGCGGGTGGTAATGCGCGGAGTCGGTTTGGCCCTCAAACAAATAATAGCGCGGCCGGTATTCGCGCACATACTCGCGCAATACCTGCAGGGTTGCCCTCGCCAGCGTGACCAGGCGGTCTTTTTTGCCTTTGGCACCTTCTACCCGAATTTGCATACGGTCGCTGTCAATATCGCTTACTTTTAATGATACCACCTCGCTAATGCGAAGACCGGCACTGTACGCAGTAAAAAGCAGTGCTTTGTGTTTCATGTTTCTAATGTTCAACAGTGCCAACAGTATCTTTTCTTCGCTGATCACCTTTGGCAATTGCAGCGGGCGCTTGGGGCGGGGTATTTCCCACAAAAATTTTTCGCGGCCCCGCACCTGCTCGTAGTAGAACTTGAGCGCATTCAACCGGCTGTGGATGGTGCTTTCGCTTAGTTTAAGCTTGGTGAGGCAATAAACGAGGTAGTCCTTTAGGCGCTTGGCCGGCAATTCGTCAACCGGCTTGTTTTTCAAGGTCAGCAGCAGTTGCAAAAACTCGTTTCGATAGGTACGCACGGTATTGGCACTAAAGCCTTTGAGAACCATGTGGTCAATCATATTTTTTAAGGCTGCCTGGTTGGCAGGCGATAAGTCGGCATTTGTCGTGCCGGACGCTGCCATGGGCAAATTCAATTCTTTTCGCAACGCAGGTGTATCGGGTACATACCAACATCGTTTCGAACGGCTCCAGCGGGCCTGCGGAAGTTTTTTCACCCATGCGTTGTGCTGGCGGTCAAAGTCAAAAGCAATGAAGAGCACGGCTCCACCCCGGTGGGTGCCGGGTTTCGGGCGGATGTCCGGGTTGTGCGCGGTCATGGCGTATCGGTTTGGTTGGGGGGTACGCGGGGTGTCCATATAGCAAGCGGTTATCGGAAAATCTCAAACTCCACACGCCTGTTCAACTGGCGGTGGTCGTCTGTTTCTTCTTGCGCAATAGGCTTGGCACTGCCATAGCCGATGGCGGTGATGCGCCCCTCGGCAATGCGAAACTCGGCCGCCAGGTAGGCTTTAATGGCATCGGCCCGCGCCTGTGATAATTTGAGGTTTACTTCTTCACGCCCCTGTGAGTCAGTATGGCCGCTGATGCGCAGCTTCACCTGCGGATGGTCCAACAGAAAGTTTCCCAACTTGGCCAGGTCGGTGTGCATTGAGGGCAGAATCTCCGCCTTGCCATTTTCAAACTCCAGTGATTGAAAGGCGATCTTGCTTTCCAGAGGCGTGGCCTCCTTGTTGATTTCGATGTCGCCATTCATAAAGAATACTTCTTCAATGCGGAAGAAGTCATCGCCCTGAATGATCAGCAGATAGTTGCGTTTATTGATGAGCGAGAAGTTGTACGTGCCGTTTTCGCGCAGGAAGCGCGGGGCCACCTCTACGCCCTTGTCCAGGTCAATGACCGAAACGATGCCTTTGGCAGGCCGCCCTCCGGTGCCGCTCAGGGTGATGGTGCCTTTTAAATTGGCCGTGGCCAGCGGCTGGGCCTCCATCGGCACGGGGAAGGAAAACAAATCGAGGTTTTTGGGGTCGTCCGCTTCCGAGCGTGCGTAGTACAGATCATGCGATTGTGAATCGATGGTGAAATAATACTCACTGGCGGCCCCGTTTACCAATGGTCCAATGTTTTTGGGCTCTTCAAAGCCACCGCCCTGGTGCCACGACTTATAGATGTCAAAGTCGCCAAAGTTGAGCGGCTGGCCATTGGAGCTGAAGTACAACACGTTGTGCCGGTGGTGGAAGAAAGGGCTCACTTCGCTTTTGCGTGTGTTGATGATGGGCCCCGCGGTGTGCACGCGGCTCCACTCACCGCGTTTGTTTTTCACCGCATAGTAAATGTCTGATAACCCAAAGCCGCCCACGCGGTCAGAGGCAAAGTACAACGTATCCCCGGAAGGGGTTAGGGAAGGATGGGAGTCCCAACTGCTGCTGTTGATCACCGTGCCCAGGTTTTTGGCTTCGCCCCAGGTGCCATCGCGTTTCTTTTTGGCTTGGTACAGATCGCAACTGCCCAAACCACCGGGCGCGTTGCAGCGGGCAAAGATCAGCGTTTGCCCATCGCCACTGAGGCAGGCCGACCCTTCGTTGTAATGGGTGTTGATGTTCTCCAACTCCTTGGCTTCGGTCCAGTGGCCATCCACTTTTACGCTGTAAAAAAGATCTTCGTCAAACGTGCGTCCCGTGGCGCCTGCGTGTTGATTGCGTTTGCTGGTGAAAAGCAGCAGATAGTCCACATTGCCCATCGAAGGCCCGTAGTCTTCTTTCTCGGAGTTGATGTCGCGGCCCATGTTGGTGAGCACCGCATGGGGCGGGCGAAGCGTGTCAATCTCTTTGCGGAAGTCCACCAGCTCATAGTAAAAATCCAACGGCACGTAGTAGCTGGATTTGTCCGTTTCCAGCGAGTCATAGTGTTCGCGTAACCCTTGCAAGTCGGCTCCGGTTACGTGGTGTTTCAGCGCCAGTCGGTACAGCAGAATGGCCTCGCCCGCGGGCCCGTATTTTTCGGAAAGACGCGCCAGCCGCCAGATCAGGTTTACGTTGCGATTAAAATTCTCCACGCCAAAATTTTTGACAAACGCGCGAAGGTTTTGGTAGAGCTCCTCGTCCTGGCCGGCCGCTTCCAACTGTCGGATTTTTTGCAGTGCGCTGCCCTGGGTATAAAACTGGAGGCGGTGGAGGTTGGGGAAGGTAAAAATGTCAGACTGCCGGTAGGTTTTCACCGAGTCGTTTACTTGCACCACACCCCCGCTCTTCATTTTTTTGCGCTGGGCGTGTGCGGGTGGAAAACCCCAGAAAAAAACAGCTACAAAAAGGAAAACATACTTCATCATAGGCAGCCGACCGGGTGGCAAGTGTGTCAATGTGGGCAAATTACGCATGAATTACAAAGGTTGGCACTGCTATTGACCATAATGCCGACAATAACGTTTTTATTGCAGACACGGCTTTTTTGTGTCAAATTGGCATTTCAATGATTTTTACTTCATCACCCCAAGGCGTTTTGGCGCAAGAAGATTCGGAAGAGTTGATTCAGTTGATAAACCCGGAGCAGGAGAGCGACCTGAAACCGGGTGAAGTGCCGGAGGAACTGTCCATTTTACCCATCAAAAATACGGTGCTGTTTCCCGGGGTGGTCATCCCCATTACCGTTACGCGTCAAAAGTCCATTCGGCTGATCAAAAAGGCGTACCAGGGCAGCCGCATCATAGGCGTGGTGGCCCAAAAAAACAAGCAGGCCGAAGAACCCGGCATTGACGACATCCACCGCGTGGGTACCGTGGCCCGCATCATCAAAATGCTGGTGCTGCCCGATGGCAATACCACCATCATCATCCACGGCAAAAACCGGTTTGCCATCCGCCAAACGGTACAGGAAGAACCTTTTTTGACGGCCCACATCGACTTGCAAACGGAACCTCAGATTGACCTGGAGAGCAAAGAGACGAAAGCCCTGGTGCAATCGCTCAAAGACGCAGCCAGCAAGATTTTGCGTCTGAATCCTGAAATCCCGCAAGAAGCACAAGTAGCCCTTGACAACATCCAAAGCACCGCCTTCCTGATTCACTTCCTGGCGTCCAACCTCAACGTGGAAGTGGCCGACAAGCAAAAGATACTCGAGACAACAAACATTACCGAGCGGGGCACCCTGTTGCTACAGTACATGCTGCGCGAAATTCAAATGCTGGAGATCAAACATGAAATCCAGAAGAAGGTGCATACGGACATCGACCAGCAGCAACGCGACTACTTTTTGCGTCAGCAGATAAAGGTGCTGCAAGATGAACTGGGGTATGATGGCCCCGACAAAGAGATTGAAAAACTGCGCAAGCGTGGCGAACAGAAGAAATGGACGAAGCAAGCCGCGGAGCATTTCAACAAAGAGTTGGACAAATTGCAGC
Source organism: Cyclobacteriaceae bacterium (assembly GCA_025455015.1). Taxonomy (GTDB): domain Bacteria; phylum Bacteroidota; class Bacteroidia; order Cytophagales; family Cyclobacteriaceae; genus ELB16-189. Next base: position 8,004 of record JALONI010000085.1, read on the forward strand.
GCGTCAACCCACAGTCGGCTGAGTTTCCGGTGTCCATGAACTATGCGGAGTTTCTGCTGGACATGCCCTGGGGCGAGTACACGCAAGATGACTTTGACCTGAAGCGCGCGCAAAAGATATTGGATCAGGATCACTACGGGTTGGAGAAAGTCAAGAGCCGCATCCTGGAATACCTGGCGGTGTTGAAGCTGAAGCAAGACATGAAAGGCCCCATCCTGTGCTTGTATGGCCCGCCCGGGGTGGGGAAGACCTCGCTGGGCAAGTCCATTGCCAAATCGCTGCAACGCCAGTACGTGCGCATGTCGCTGGGCGGGGTGCATGACGAGGCGGAGATACGGGGCCACCGAAAGACCTACATCGGGGCCATGCCCGGCAAAATTTTGCAAAACATCAAAAAGTCCAAATCGGGCAATCCGGTTTTTGTGTTGGACGAGATCGACAAGATCCGGACCGACTTCCGGGGCGATCCTTCCTCGGCCTTGTTAGAAGTGCTTGACCCCGAGCAGAACAGCGCCTTTATGGACAACTACCTGGAGGTGGAGTACGACCTTTCCAAAGTGTTGTTTATTGCTACGGCCAATTCGCTGGACACCATTCAACCTGCCCTGCGCGACCGGATGGAGATCATTGAACTCAGCGGCTACACGGTGGAGGAGAAAGTGCAAATTGCGCTCAAACACCTGGTGCCCAAGCAAGTAAAAGAACATGGCCTGCCCGTAAGCGCACTCAAGTTCTCAAAAGAGGCCATTTTCAAAGTCATTGAGAGTTACACGCGCGAATCAGGCGTGCGCAACTTGGAGCGCAGAATTGGCTCGGTGGTGCGCAGCGTAGCCAAGGCCATCGCCATGGAGGAGGAAACCATCCGCCAGGTGACACCCGAGTTTGTCGTGAAAGTGCTGGGGGCAGAGATTTTTGATGAGGAACTCTACCAGGGCAACGAACAAGCCGGAGTGGTGACAGGCTTGGCCTGGACGCAAGTGGGCGGTGATATTCTTTTTGTGGAGTCGAGCATCAGCCGCGGCAAGGGGGCGCTCACCTTATCGGGGCAGTTGGGCGAAGTGATGAAAGAGTCGGCCATGGCCGCGCTGTCATACCTGAAATCCAATGCCGAGTCGTTGGGTATTGATCACCGCGTGTTTCAGCAGTACGATCTGCACATTCACGTGCCTGCGGGGGCAGTGCCCAAAGATGGCCCCTCGGCCGGCATTACCATGCTCACCTCCCTGGCGTCCATTTTTACGCAACGAAAAGTAAAGGCCAAAGTGGCCATGACGGGCGAGATCACGCTGCGGGGAAAGGTGCTGCCCGTGGGGGGTATCAAAGAAAAAATACTGGCGGCCAAACGGGGGGGCATCAAAGAGATCATCCTGAGCGCGAAAAACAAGCGCGACATTGATGAAATTGAGAAGCCCTACCTGAAGGGATTGACATTTCACTACGTGGACACCGTTGACCAGGTATTGGCAAAAGCGCTGACCAACGAAAAAGTGAAACAGGCGCTGGCCTTGGTGGTCACCGAATCAACACCCGTGCTCCACACCTAAAAGCCCAAAGACTGCAACATGATTCCCGCTTCCTTTTTAACCCCGCAACAGATCGTTGCCGAGTTGGACAAATACATCATCGGCCAGCACGAGGCCAAACGCAACGTGGCCATTGCCTTGCGCAACCGCTGGCGCAGGATGCACGCTCCCCCCTCCATGCAGGGCGAGATCGTGCCCAACAACATCTTAATGATTGGCGCCACGGGTGTCGGAAAAACCGAGATCGCCCGAAGACTGGCACGGATTGCCGAGGCTCCCTTTGTGAAAGTGGAAGCCTCTAAGTTTACCGAGGTAGGCTATGTGGGCCGCGATGTGGAGAGCATGGTGCGCGATCTGGTGGAGCAATCGGTGAATATGGTGAAGCAGCGCAAAAAGGAAGAAGTAAAAGAGAAAGCCGCTGCGGCTGTCGAAGAGATCATCTTAGATGCGCTCATCCCCCCGCTCAAGGCCAGTGCCACCCGGCCGGGGGCTTTTGCCGCCAGTAGTGACGAGGCCACGCCCACCACAGACGAAGAACTGAACGAACGCACCCGCAATCACTTTCGTGAGAAGATACGCAACGGGGAATTGGAAGACCGCAAAATCGAAATCCAGATCAAGCAAGGGGGCAATCCGAACGTTGGGATGATTGGCGCAGGCATGATGGACGAAGCTTCGATGATCAACCTGCAGGAAATGCTCAGCGGTATGATGCCCAAAAAACCGCGCAAACGAAAAGTGACCGTATCGGAAGCGCGCAAGCTGTTGTTGGAAGAAGAGGCCGCCCGGCTCATTGACATGGACGAGGTGAAAGAAGAGGCGATCCGCAGGGCCGAAGATGCCGGCATCATTTTTATTGACGAAATAGACAAGATCGCTTCCGGTTCGCGCAAAAATGGGGGTGGGCCCGATGTGAGCCGCGAAGGCGTGCAGCGCGACTTGTTGCCCATTGTGGAGGGCAGCACGGTCAACACCAAATACGGTGTCATCAAAACCGACCATGTGTTGTTCATTGCAGCCGGGGCGTTCCACATCTCCAAGCCTTCTGATTTGATTCCGGAGTTGCAAGGGCGGTTTCCCATCCGTGTGGAGTTGGATAATCTGACCCGCGAAGACTTTGTGCGTATTTTGCGAGAACCCAAAAATGCGTTGACCAAGCAATACGATGCGCTGTTTGGCGCAGAGGGCGTCACCATCGAGTTTGCCGATGATGCCCTGGAGGAAATTGCCGAGACGGCCTTTGTGATCAATGCGGAAATCGAGAACATTGGGGCGCGAAGGCTGCATACGGTGATGAGCAAATTGCTAAACCAATTTTTGTTTGATGTGCCCGATCGGCTGTCCGGAGCTGCGCACATCGTGGTCACGCGGGCCTTGGTGCGGGAAAAACTTCAGACCCTGGTCAAAAGCAAAGACCTGAGCGAATACATACTTTGATGCGGTACGCGTGGCTCTTGCTGATGGTGATGGCGGGCGTGCAAACGCACGCGCAGACCGATTCGCTCGCGCAGCCGTCCTCACACGACTCGCTAAGCGCCCATTTTATCAGACGGTTTCCCGATCATTTTAATGTGTGGGGTGTACTTAAAAGCCGGAGCCTCGGGTTTGATGCGCGCAATATCAATACCAACGAAGTGGTTCGCTACCGCCCCAACTCGCGCACCAGTTTGGGCGTGGGCGTGTACTTGTTTGAAGTGGCCGCGGAGTTAGCCTTTGCCGTGCCCGAAGACCAAGCCAGCACGGCCAAATTTGGCGACACCGATGTGCGCGATCTGCAACTCAATGTCATCGGAAAGTTTTGGGGGGTAGATGCCTATTGGCAGCGCTACGAGGGCTTCTACTTGGATGATGCCTCGCGCGCCACCAACAACGTATTTCCGCAGCGGGCCGACATTGAGTCGCGCAATTTTGGCTTGTCAGGATTTTACGTCTTCGACCGAAACCGCTTTTCGCTGCGTTCGGCCTACAACTTTTCCGAACAGCAGCTGAAGAACCGGGGATCCTGGATGATCATTGGAACGATCAACTCGTTTCGCATCTCGGGCGATTCGTCCTTGCGCAGCGGCAGCGATGTGGACACGGATTTTATGCGCATGCGCTACACCACGTTTGGCTTGGCACCCGGCTACTCCTACACCTACGTGTACCAGAAATTTTTTGCCAACGGCACGCTGGGTTTTGGACCGGCCCACAACTGGGTATATGTGCGGTTGGCCAATGGCCAGGAAGTCAACAATGTGTCGATCAACAGCTATGCCATTGTGCGGCTGGCACTGGGCTACAACAGCGAGCGGTTTTTTGGGGGTGTGGGTTTCAGCTTGCAGTCGCGCAACCTGCGGGTGGACGACATTCGTTACAGCAACTCCACCTCCATCGTAAAGCTCATGCTGGGGTATCGCTTTCGCGAATTCGGCTTTTTAAAAAAGCGTGCGGTGGATTGGGTCAAGGGTATTTGAGAAAACCACCACGGCAGGCGCTGACCATTTCCGATTCGCTATTCGTTCCGGCTTTTGGGGAAATCGAACCACTCAAACCGGCCATCGCCCCAGTCAGTGTCTGCCCACGTTGGCACCCGTATTTCACCCGCCACAATCCCGGCTGTAGGAATATTGACAAGGTCGATGGAGAACAGACGGTTGGCAAAGTCAGTAAGGCCCGGATTGTGGCCAAAAAGTAAAACAACCTGATCGCGATCGCGCGAGTCGGGCAGCGCTCTCACCACCGCCAGCAGTTGGTGTTCGTCTGCATGGTAGAGCCGTGGCTCGCGGGCGATGCGCGAGGCTTCAACGCGCAAAACGGTGGCCACGGCTTCGGCAGTAGCCCTTGTGCGCACGGCCGGGCTGGCGATCAGCAGGTCGGGGTGTATGTCTTTTTCTTTCAGTCGCTTGGCCATGCGGGGGGCATCGCGCTGGCCGCGGTGGTTGAGCGGCCGGTCAAAATCACGGAGTGTGGGGTCATCCCAACTGGACTTGGCGTGGCGTATCAGCAAGAGGCGTTTCATGCACGTGGGGTTGACTCGAAAATTACGCAATCCCCTATCTTTGCGCGAATGTCGGAATCCAAACCGTTTCAGAAGCGGGCCAAGTACACAGCCGTGTACTACCTCGTGCGCGTGCTCATCGTTGTCTCTAATGCCATGCCGCGCAGGTGGTGGTTGTCGCTGTGCGGTGGTTTGGGTACGGTTGCCTACGCCTTTGCCAGGCAAACCCGTGAGCGGGCCATCGTTCATTTGGGCATGGCCTATGCCGGAAAAAAGTCGCAGCGTGAGATACTGGCCCTGAGCAAGCGCATGTTTGCGATGCTGGGGAAAAACGCGGGCGATGTCCTCCGCTCCATCAACGTAACATCCTTGGCGGATCTGGAAAAGTTTTTGGTGACCGAAGGATTGGATAACTATGAGCGGGCCTTTGCCAAAGGCAAAGGAGTCATTTTTCTTACGTGCCATTTGGGCGCTTTTGATCTGCAAGTGACCAACATGGCCCTCCGCGGGCTGAAGCCTAACATCATTGGCACCGGACTGAAAGACGAACGGCTCAACGAATTGCTGTGGGACTACCGCAACGCCTACGGAGCGGTGGCCATCGAGCGCGGCAAAGAAACGTTGCGGCTGATCAAGGCGTTGCTATCCGGGGGCACCGTGGCGATTTTGATTGATCAGGATACGCGGGTGAAAAGCCGGTTTGTGGATTTCTTTGGTATGCCCGCGGCCACCCCGGTGGGAGCTGCGGTACTGGCTCTAAAAACGAAAGCCGCGGTGGTACCTACGTACATTTTCCTGGGCGAAGATGGCATGCAGCACATGCACATCCTTCCGGAGATACCCTTGGTGGAAACGGGTCACGAAGAAAATGATTTGGTGACAAACACGCAGAATTATACCCGTTTTATTGAATCGGTGGTGCGTGAATTTCCGGAACAATGGGTGTGGATGCATCAACGCTGGAAAACCAAGCGGGGAGAGGAGATGCGGTGATTTGAAATTCAAAGTTCAAAATTCAAGATTCAACGTTCACCGTTTAAGGTTCAACGTTCAAGGTTGGAGGTTTCTGTGGTGGGATTACTTTTTAAAAATAAAGTACACCGCTAGCACCAAAAACACAAAGCCGATCAGGTGATTCAGTCGGAAGGATTCGGTTTTGAAAAAAACCAACGAGAAAATCACGAATACTACCAAGGTGATCACCTCCTGAATGACTTTCAGTTCCACCAGCGAAAAAGGACCTCCGCACAGTTTTGAGCCGATTCGGTTGGCAGGCACTTGGAGCATGTATTCAAACAGCGCAAGGCCCCAGCTGATGAAGATGACCCCCAGCAACGGAAGGTTTTCGCTCCACTTCATCTCCTTGAACTTCAAATGCCCGTACCACGCCAGCGTCATAAAGATGTTTGAAAGCACGAGTAAGGCTATAGTGTAAACAGCTTTCATGTAAATCAATTTGAAAATGGGCTGATTTGAAAAGAGGCTGTAAAATGAACTGTGTCAAAGAATGCTAAACACTAACTTTGACGTATAATGAAGAATCAAGAGAAGTTTAATCAAGAGGAGTTTAATTTAGAA
>JALONI010000086.1 GCA_025455015.1 Cyclobacteriaceae bacterium
GGTCGGGGATCGGGGCCCTTCGCTGCGCTTACAACGGGGTTGGCCGCACCAGCAATTGCAACGTAGAACGCGAAGCCTGCTCCATCAAGATATTTTTTGTTTGCCGGTACTGCTGCGCGATGGCCTCGTCATAGTTTTTGATCGTGATCAGTGTAAGCCCCGTATTGTAGTACACCTCAAACGACTCACTTAATCGGTCTATCAGCCGCATGATTCGGTTCTCGCGGAAATCCACGCAAAACGAAAACGAGATGGCGGAGTTTTGCATGACGTTGATCTTGATGTCGCCCTCGGCCAACGCCACAAAAATCAAACGCAGGTTTTCTTCGCTGATGAACGTGTAGTCGGTGACTTTACACGATATGAGGCATTGATTTTCTTTGAACACGATCAGCGGAGGCAGGTTTCTGACCTTGCAGTCGTGGATCACCGTGCCGGGGAGGCCGGGGTCCACAAAACTTTTTACATACAACGGGATGCCGGCATTGGCCAGTGGCTTAATGGTTTTGGGGTGGATAACCGAGGCTCCGAAATACGTCATCTCGGCTGCCTCCTGGTAGGGCAGTTGGTCGAAGACGATGGCCGTAGCAATCTTGCGCGGGTCGGCATTCATTACCCCGGGTACGTCTTTCCATATCGTGACTGAGTCTGCGGCCAGGCACGAGGCGATAATGGCTGCGGTGAAGTCAGAGCCTTCGCGGCCAAGCGTGGTGCCGTGCCCCTGCTCGTTGGCGCCAATGAACCCTTGCGTAACGAGGATGGCATCTTGTGCTTCGCCCTTCCAGGGCGCCAGCCGCTCTTGGGTTACGTCCCAGCGGATGCGCCCTTCGCGGTAGCGGCTGTCAGTGCAAATGACCTGGCGGGCGTCCTTCCACAGTACCGGCAGTTGTTGCAAGGCCAGGTAATCGCTCAAGATGGTGGAGGCGAGCAGTTCGCCCACACACACGATTTGGTCGTACAGCATGTCTTCATCCGGCCAATGAAGATTGCGATCGATTTGATCAAAAAAGGCAGTGAGTTTTTGTACGGTGGGCTGTGGGTGGGGGAAAAGGTCGTGGACGATGGCGGTATGTTCTGCTTTGATGCGGAGCAGAGGCGGTGTGGGGTCGGCTTTTCGGAAGGCGAGGTGTGCCACTTCCTCCAGGGCGTTTGTGGTTTTTCCGATGGCGGAGATGACGACCACCAGGGGGCGGGGCACCGCAGCCAATAGGTTGGCCACGTGGCGGATGCCGCTGGCGTCCTTCTGTGAGGCACCGCCAAACTTAAATACTCTCATCGGTTTAGCACTATTTCAAACGATTGCACTGTATATTTGAACGGCCAAAAGTATGAGTAAAATTCAAGCTTCGAAAAACCCGGTTCAGATCGTGGAGCAGTCGCGCATTGCGCAGCCCATGGGCACCACGCTCGACCGCTTCATCAAAAACAACCAAGACCAGTTTGCCTACGCCAGCGGTGAGCTGTCGCAGTTGCTCCGCGACATTGCGTTGGCATCCAAGGTGGTAAACCGGGAGGTAAACAAGGCCGGGCTGATCGACATCATGGGCGCGCTGGGGTCGCAAAACACCTTTGGCGAGAGCCAACAAAAACTGGATGTGCTGGCCAACATCCGGTTCACGCGTGCGCTGATGAAAGGGGGAGAGGCCTGCGCCATCATTTCGGAAGAGACGGAATCGTTTGTCGATCTTACCAACCACGGCAAGTATGTGATCGCCATCGATCCGCTCGATGGGTCATCCAACATCGATGTGAACGTTTCCATCGGCACGATTTTTTCCATTTACCGCAGAAAGACCAAAGAGGGGACGCCCATTTCGGAGGAAGATATTTTGCAGCGCGGAGAAGAGCAGGTGGCAGCCGGCTATGTGCTGTATGGTTCTTCAACCATGCTGGTGTACACTACGGGCTTTGGCGTGAATGGCTTTACGTATGAGCCCACGTTGGGTGAATATTTTTTGTCGCACCCCGACTTGAAGATGCCGGAGGACGGAAAGATTTTTTCGGTAAACGAGAGTGGGTTGGCCACGTTTCCCGCCCCGGTGGTCAACTACTTGCAGTTTTGCAAAGCGCAGAATTACACCGGTCGGTATATTGGCTCGCTGGTGGCAGATTTTCATCGCAACATGCTCAAAGGGGGCATTTATATTTACCCCACTTCGGCCCACGCGCCCGAGGGCAAGTTGCGGCTGATGTACGAGTGCAATGCGCTGGCATTTATTGCCGAGCAAGCCGGGGGGAAAGCCACCGATGGGGTACAACGGATTCTTTCCATCCAGCCGAAAACACTGCACCAGCGCACGGCTTTCTATGTTGGCTCCAAAAAAATGGTAGAGCAGGCTGCGGGCGCGTAGCGCGTTTTATCCACGGCTCTTGTCCAAGAGCTCGCTCAGCAAAGTGGCTTCCTGATCAGTAAGGGTTAGTACCTTGGCATCCGAGCGGTTCATTTCCGTGTCTAACGTCTTCAACAATGCCAATCCTTTTTCGGCAATGCCAATGTGAGAGGCGCGTTTGTCGTTGGGGCACGCGGTTTTTTCGATGAGGCTTTTGGCGAGCAGGCGATCCAGCAGGCGCGAGACATCGGAGTTCTTGTCCAGCATCCGGTCTTTGATCTCGGCTCCGCTGATGCGGTGGGGGTGCTGGCCGCGCAAGATGCGCAAGATGTTGTATTGCTGGCCGGTGATGCCAAACGGTTCAAACAACTCGCGCTGTTTGTTTTGCACCCAGTTGGCCGTAAAAAGAAGATTTAGCACCGCCTTTTGGTGGATGTTCCGAAACTTGGTCTGTTTGATTTCTTCTTCGAGGGTCATAAAAGCAAAGAGGCTGTACCACGCATGTGCGTGGTACAGCCTCTTCCATCAACTTACGCTTGCTTGTTCAATTCGATTTTGCATGTTACTTCCACTTCATCGCCAACCACGGCACTGCCGTCTTGCAATTTGTTGGCCCACTTCACGCCAAAATCCTGTCGGTTAATTTTGCCCAGCAACTTAAAGCCGGCCTTTACGCCACGGCCGGTATCTACCGTGCCACCGTAGGTGACATCAAAAGCCACGTCTTTGGTAACACCTTTCATGGTGAACTGACCTTTCAGTTGGTATTTGCCACCCTCTTTTACCAGCTTGCCTTTGAAGGCGATGTCAGGATATTTCTCTGCACTGAAGAAATCGTCTGATTTCAAATGACCATCGCGGTTGGCATTTTCGGTGTTGATGGAAGCTACCTTGGCGGTGAATTCCACATCGGCCCCGTTGAAGTCAGCCGCAGGGCTCACCACTTTGCCATCAAAGTCTTTGAAGTTACCAGTCGTTTCGGATACCACCATGTGCGATACGCTAAAGCCGATGGTTGAGTGCGGCTTGTCGATCGTCCAGGTGGTTTGGGCCGTGGCGGCAGCGGCCATCCATAAGCATGCGCCAAAAGCGAACAATTTTTTCATGTTTGATTCGGTTTTTTGTGATGCAATAGTAACGGGATTTTCAGAATATATGTTTAAACATGTATTTGTTTTTATATAACACATTGATAAACAATCAATTAATTTTTGATGACTGCCAAGAAAACAGTCTGCCAGTCTATCGGATTTGCAGATAGCCCGTTTGTGCGGGCCGGCCACTTTGAAATACGATCTTGTAGAAGTAGGTGCCCGTTGGCAAGGGCTCGCCTTGGTTGGAGCGACCCGTAAATACCACCGTCTCGTTGTCGTAGTTGGTGCCGTCCCAGACTAAATCACCCCACCGGTTATAGATGAGCACTTGGTTTTGGCGCGTAGCGCTTAAAGCCGTGATGTGCTCAATGCGCAGCGACTCGTTTCGATTGTCTTGATTGGCCGAAATGGCATTGAAGATTTCGATGTCGCCCACCACTTCGATCGAAAAGGTTTCTTGGGTGCAGGCGGCAAACGCATCGCATACTTCGATAGTGATGCTTTCCGTTCCAGAGAAAGCCACAGACGAATAATCAATGATCAAACGGAAGGACGCATCGATCGTAGCCGGGGCTCCGCTAGCTGGCGGAGCCACGATACGAAGGCTTGAGAGCACGAGGTTGTTGTTGTCATCGCGGATGAGCGGAACGAGATCGATGATGACCTGACCGGCAATTTGCGTAATCAATGGCTCGGTTTGGATCATGGGCGGTACGTTGTCGCAGCCCGGTTGGGCGATGGCTGCCACTGCGGGCGTGCGCGTGCTCTCGCATGTACCGTCTGTTATCGCCACATAAAAAGTTGTGGAAGTTGTGAGCAAGGGTGTCACAAACGTGGAGGCTGTTTGGCCCGAGAGGGGAGTTCCCCCGGTAGGCGTAGTATACCAGCGGTATTGGCCGGATGTTCCTCCAACGGCACTCAGCGTGACGCTGGCCGGTGCGCACGAGGTGGCACCGGTAGCAGTGGGTGGCGAGGGTAGCGTATTGATCGTGGCCACCACGGCTGTGCGGTTGCTTTCACACGTACCGTTGTTGATGGCCACGTAGTAAGTAGTGGTCGTACTGATGGAAGGGGTGGTGTAGGTCGCGTTGGTCTGGCCGGTGATGGCCGTTCCGCCCGTGGGGACAGTGTACCAGCGGTATTGTCCTGCGGTTCCTCCCGAGGCGGTGAGCGTGAGTGCGCCCGGGCCGCAGTTGGCGCTGCCGGTGGCAGGCGGTGCGTTCGGGGGTGTATTGATCGTGGCGATCACCGCTGTTCGGTTGCTTTCACACGTGCCGTTGTTGATGGCCACGTAGTAGGTAGTGGTTGTGCTGATGGAAGGGGTGGTGTAGGTAGCGTTGGTCTGGCCGGTGATGGCCGTTCCGCCCGTGGGGACCGTGTACCAGCGGTATTGTCCCGCTGTTCCTCCGGAGGCGGTGAGCGTGAGTGCGCCCGGGCCGCAGCGTGCGGCACCGGATGATGGGGGTGCGTTTGGTCTCAGATTGATGGTAAGCGTAGCTACATTCGAAAAGGCATCTACGACAGCCGTGCCCGAAATGCGACATCGGTAAAGACCCGCGCCAAAGTTGCCGGTTGTATTCACCGTCATGGTAGCGGTGGTTACATTGCTGTAGCCCCCACTATTGGTCAAATCTGTCCAAACTGAAGGACTGGACTCGCGCTGCCACTGATACGTGATGGCGGGATTGCCAATGGCTGAGGTAGCAAAATTTATGGTAGTGCCTTCGCAAACCACGGCCGATGTAGGTTGGGTGGTCACCACAATCGGGGGCGTGAAGGTCACATTGTCGAGACGATTGGTGGTGTTGGCATCGCGATACAGTCCGCGGATTTCAAGTCGGGCCAAATCACCCAACACACCTTGAATGAGTGTTTCGGAAGCTGCCGGCCCGGTGGCACTGTTGGTTGTTTTCCAAAATCCCAAGGCATTGTTGAGTACTACGGAGTACGTGCTCCAACCCGGAGGAACCGAGGGCTGGTTGGAGGTGGTGGGAAAGTAATACAAGGTAACTCCCCCACTATTGCCGATGATTACCTCGGCATACAGGTTAGGTACACCGGTAGAGCTTTGCTGAATGTCGTAGCGGAGGGTACCGTTGTAGTAGGTGTTTCGGTTGCCATGATAGGTGGCAGGTGCGACAAAGTAAAATGGCACATACAGGGTGGTAGCCCCAAGAACAATCACAAAGGGATTGCCAAAAACAAAACCTCCTGGATTGCCGCCCGTGGCACTGTATCCAATGGTGCCATCTGCGTCATCAGGAGTCGTCCAACCTTGAGCATTGATGGTAAACGTACTGCTGATTTGCGCATGGCTTTGTGTGGCGACAATAAAACAACTGATCAGGAAAAAGAGTGCGTATGAAATCCGTGTTTTCATAGGGGAGAAATGTACCAAAAAAGGCTATTTGAACCAATCGAATTTCGGCCAAATGCACCAGAGTAGGGTGAGTTGTTGGTTTGAAAAAAGCGACCTCACACCCGCCATCGCGAGATCATTTCCGCAAATGGAGATAGCCCGTTAACGGTTCACCGGCCTCCGCGTTGATACGATAGAAATAAACCCCTGACGGCAACACGCTGCCGTCCTGACTTTTGCCCACAAACACCACGCGGTCATTGTCATAGTTGGTTCCCATCCATACCTCATCGCCCCACCGGTTGTAGACGGTTACCGTGTTCACAGGGCTTACGGTTTGAATGTTGTCAATACGAAAAAAGTCATTTTGAAGATCGTTGTTGAGCGATAGAGCATTATACACGGTTATCAATCCAGGGTCACCCGCTTCCATCACCACGTTGTCTAATCCGCCTTCATCCGCACCGGTTGTGCTGTACTCTCCGTTGATGGCTAGCTCTGTCAATGCGCCCAGCACCGTTTGGATTTGAGCGGGTGTGGCGAGCGGTCCCCCCGTGGAACCCACACGCCACGCTACTGATTCGTCTAACCGAAACGAATAAGACGACCAATTCGGCCGCACCACCGGCAATTGAAAATCGGGCGTCAATAGTTTTACCAGCACAAGACCGCCACCCGTCAGCCGCACTCCGGCCGTGCTGCTGTTGGCCGTGATGGAGACCTGCAGATCAAAACGAAGTGTTTGGCCGTAGGAAGAAGCCCGGTTGCCCAAAAACTTGGCCGGTGCTACAAAATAGGCAGCCGTGCCCCCCACGCCATCTCTCACCTGAATGAACCCACCCGGATTTCCCCCCGAAGCAACGAAGGTAGGCGTAGGGCCCGATTGGTTATCGATGGCGGTCCATCCCTCGGTGCCTGTATCAAATGTGCTGGTGAGTTGCGCGTGGGCGGTGGAGAGTGCCATACTGCCCGCCAGCAGAAATATCCAAACTTTCATGAGATCATGCTTTTGCCAACAATGATCCCGAAAATACTATTTTTCGGCCACTTCCGATGCTACCGCCTCAGCACCAAATACCCGGTTTGTGTTTTGCCCGTGGCGTTGAAGAGGATTTTGTAAAAATACGTTCCCGAAGGAAGTTCATTTCCGGTGTTGTTTTTGCCGGCAAACACCACCCGGCTATTGTCGTAGTTGTCGCCAGCCCACACTTCATCGCCCCAGCGGTTGAAGATCAGCACCCGGTTGTTGCGCGCTTCGGGCAGCAGCTCGATGTATTCGATGAAAAAGATTGGATTTTGGATATTGCCATCGGGCGAAAACGCATTGTAGACGGTCACGTCTCCGCCCACTTCAATTTCCAGGTTCTGCTGAGTGCAGGCGTTGGCCATGTCGCAGATGGAAATTTCCACGCGGTCCGTTCCGGCAAACGCAACGCCCCCGTAGTCGAGCGTCAAGGTGGCGGTGCCGCTCAGCGTGAGTGATGCGCCTTGCTCGCTCGTGCTGCTGACCAGCGCAAGCGTGGCGAGGTCTAGGTTATCGTCCGGATCGCTGAGCAAGGGCAACAGGTCGAGGGTTACGATGCCATTGATGGGAACGGCCGCTACGGCTGGTTGGATGACGGGCGGCTGGTTGGCCAGCGTGGTAACGGTGAAGTCCGTGGCGCTGGTGGCGGTATTACCGTTAACCGTTACCGTGATTTTTCCAGTGGTGCCGCCCGTGGGCACGGAGGTGGTAATGGAAGTTGTTGTGCTGGCCGTAACGACAGCTGTTGTTCCGTTAAAGGCAGCGGTGTTGTTGGCAGGTGTTGTGCCAAAGTTGGTGCCGGTGATGGTGACGGTGGCTCCGATGGGGCCGGAGGTGGGAGTGAAGGAGGTGATGGCAGGTAATGCCACTACCCCTACGGTAAAGTCTGTTGCGCTGGTGACGGTCACACAGTTCGTGGTAACGGAAATTCGTCCGGTAGTTGCGCCTGTGGGAACCGTGACCGTGAGGGTGGTGGCTGTACTGGCCGTCACAGTGGCCGTGCGGTTGTTAAAAAACCGTACCACGTTTTCCGCAGGCACCAGGCTGAAGTTGGTTCCTGTGATCGTCACGCTTGTGCCGACAGGCCCTGCTATGGGCACAAAAGAGGCGAGGGTAGGATCACCCACCAGGTTTGGGTTGTTTCGCAAAACCGATAGAGACGAACTGCCGCTATTGGTCACGGTCAGGTCTGCTTTGCCATCGCCATCCAGATCCGCGATGGCCACCGAGTTGGGGTTTATGGCGGTGATCAGATCCACTTTCGGCTCCAGGCTGATGGTGCCTGCCGTACTCGTATTTCTAAAAACAGACACTCGTTCGTTGCCCGCGTTGGCCACGGCAAGATCGGCTTTGCTGTCGCCATTTAAATCGCCAATCGAAACCGAACGAGGGTTTAACCCCGTCACAAAGTCAACCCTAGGCGCGAAGCCAATGTTACCCACGCCTGTACTGGTGTTTCGTAATACTGACACCGAAGTATTGCCTGTATTGGCTACTGCCAGTTCAAGTTTACCGTCTTCATCCAGATCGCCTGCCGAAACGAACCGTGGACCCGTGCCGGTGGCCACATCTATTCTGGCGGCATAGGCTATGTTGCCGGCTCCGGTGCTGGTATTTCTAAAAACGGAAACCGTATTGCCACCATTATTCACCACTGCGAGGTCCGGCTTCCGATCGCCATCCAGGTCGCCCAACAAAACAGCAACGGGCGTTGTTCCGGTAGTAAAATCTACCCGCGCGGCATAAGTGATGGTGCCGGGGCCTGTGCCGGTGTTTCTAAAAATCGATACTGAATTACTGCCTTGATTGGTTACCGCTAGGTCGGCTTTGCCATCGCCATCCACATCACCGATGGCCACCGATGACGGGTCTTCCGCAGGCGCAAAACTTACTCTAGGTGCAAAACTCAGGGAACCTGCCGTGCTGGTGTTTCTAAAAACCGAAACGTTGTTATTGGCAAACTGGTGATTGGCCACCAGGATGTCGGGCTTTCCATCGCCATCCAGGTCGCCTACGGCCACCGACTGAGGAAAGGCAATCAACGATAAGTCGATCGGGGCTGCGTAGCTGATGTTTCCCACGCCTGTGCTCGTGTTTCGGAAAACCGACAGGGTGAGGCCGCCATTGTTTCCGGTCACGAGATCGACCTTGCCATCGCCATCGAAGTCGGCCGCAGCCGAAGAACCCGGGTTGGCGTTAGCCGGAAAGTCCACCTTCGGGCTGAAATCACAAGCGATGATCGTGCCCTTGTTAGGGGTGAACGTGGGGGTAAAGTTGCCCATGGAGTAGGCCTGCAAGTTCGTGGCAGCATTGAGCACGGTGATGGGGGCATACGTGGCCCCGGTGGGCACCGTTACGGTAAGTTGTGTGGAAGTAGCCGCTGTCACTGCTGCGCGTGTGGCCCCGAAGTAGACGATGTTGTTGGCAGGGGTTGTGTCGAAGTTGGTACCGGTAATGGTGACCGAGGTGCCAATGGGGCCGGAGGCGGGCGCGAAAGAGGTAATGGTGGGAGGGCCACCAACCGGCAATGCGTACCGAAAGACGGTTCCCTGATCGCCTGCACCGCCTTGTTGCGTTAAGCCATAAAGTGTTGATCCGATTAAAAGCGGTGACCCGTATGGCAACCATCCGTTGGCGATTGCAGTAAAATCATGCAGACGCGTAAAGCCGGTGCCGTTGGGAGCGATTCTGAAAAGGGTGCCGTAGTCATTGGTGCCTCCAACACCGCCAAAGTAGGTCATGCCGTAGAGGTGTGTACCGTCCGTGACCAAATCGCCAAAGGGGCTATCGGCAAATTGGGTCACAATGTTGAAGTCAAATAGCTTACCAAAACCGGTGCCATCGGTGCGTATCCTGAAAATTGTACCATCGTTGGCCGTGCCGCCTCGCAGGGTCATACCATAGAGAAAACTGCCGTCATACAGCAGCGTTCCGTTGGGTTCTCTCCCGTTGGCTGCGCCCGTAAAGTTCAAAAGTCTTTGATAACCGGTGCCGTCTTTTAAAACCTTGAAAATTGTACCAAAATTGCTGGTGCCCCCGGAAGATGTCATGCCATATAGAAAAGTGCCATCGGAGATCAAGGAACCAAATGGGAAGCTTCCGTTTCCCGTGCCGTTAAAATCCAGCAGCTTGCTAAAGCCAGTGCCGTCCGGCAAAATTTTAAACAGCGTTCCAAAGTTATTCGCACCGCCTACGCTGGTCATGCCATATAAAAAGGTGCCGTCCCAATACAACGAGCCATAAGGTGTTGCCCCGGTGGTAGCAGATGCCAACGGAAGTAGTACACTGAAGCCAGAACCATCGGGTCGGATTCTAAAAACCGTGCCGTCATTGTTGCTACCGCCATCGGCTGCCATGCCGTACAAAAACGTTCCATCAAAAACTAATGACCCGGGTGTAAAACTGCCAGAAGTTGCTGCCTGGAAGTCAAATAATTTCGCAAAACCGGTTCCGTCCGGCAAAATTTTGAAGATGGTTCCATTATTATTCGATCCCCCCTCGGCCGTCATGCCATACAAGTGGGTGCCATCGGTTATCAGCGATCCCCACGGATCGGTGCCATTGGTTCCGGTAAAATCGAACAGTTTTGTGTGTTGCGCAGGAGCAATCAGCGTAACCAATAGCGAGAAAAGCAAAACGGCCGGTGTTTTCATAGTGGAAAATTCCTGCCTTTCCTGCGAAAATAAAATCACATAATGATGTGATGACAGTTTCTGGACGAGGAGATTGATATTGTTTTTTATCTCCCCTTTTTTCAGATGATGAGCCCCGCTTGGCCAACGTGTTTATTTCTTGTGGGTTGGCTGAAAAGTTGGATGCCCCGATTGCCACAGCATGAACTTTAAGGTGTTAATAACTTCTTCTATGCCGCCACCCAAATGGCCACCTTCCCAATCCACCATAAATAATTGTGGTCGTGTTCCTTGTTGCATGGCTTGTAAAGTAGCCACATAGCGTGATGGTGAGGTAAGATCAATGATGTAATCCGTGCCACCATGCACCACCAGCATAGCCGGTAGTTTTGTATTCTTCGGAATGTGATACAGAGAACTTAAACTATACACTGATTCAAAACCTTCTTTCGTCTCAATATCACCCACACTGCCACACTCTCTGGCATAGGCGGCATCGCGATACGTGGCTAAGTCGGGTAATCCTGCTTGAAAAATTCCACCGGCAAACAAATCGGGGCGTTGATTAATACTATTGCCCACCAGAAAACTTCCGGCACTTCCACCCATCACAAATTGTTTATCAGCTGACGTGTAATTATTATCTACGAAGTATTCTGCGACATCTACCATATCATTGATTGAGTTCATTTTATTCGGAAATTGTCCTTCATCAATCCATTCAAGTCCTAACTCACCACCACCTCTTACATGAGCGTAGGCATAGATGCCATCATGGCTCATCCACGGAAGTTTATGGGGGTCTAACCATAGGTCCGTTACGGCACCACCGTTTCCATAGGCTTCAATGTAAAGAGCATTGTTATTTTTTAACGCCAATCCTTTTTTATAGATTAATGAAACCGGAATCTTTTTGCCATCGCGTGCAGGTACTGAAATTACTTCCGTCACAAAATCATTACTTAAATCCAAACTGATTTTTGAAAAGGGAAGAGCTGCGATGGTGTCCTGATCATGTTGATAGAGCATATACTGCATGGAGTGAAGCGCACTGAATTGCCCAAAGACTAAGTCGTTGTTACCTTTTAATACCAGATCTGCCATGGAGCCTTTGCGATT
Source organism: Cyclobacteriaceae bacterium (assembly GCA_025455015.1). Lineage (GTDB taxonomy): Bacteria > Bacteroidota > Bacteroidia > Cytophagales > Cyclobacteriaceae > ELB16-189. The sequence continues at coordinate 11,559 of JALONI010000086.1, forward strand.
AAGCTTAATTTTGGATATGCGCTTGGAGCGGTAATCAATTTTATAAATGCCCATGTCGCCTACCTTTCGGAACAAAACATACAAGGCATCTTTGGCCGCTACGATGCCCGAAGAATGAGAAGCATCTACATATGACAGTACCTCATCTTGGGCTGGCATAAACGGAACGGGCTCATTGCCTGCCGACATATCAATCTGTACAATCGTATAGCGCGGATGGTCTTTTGTAGCGGCATATAGATATTGACCTTGTGCATCAAACCCATCGCCCAGGTTTGCATACTGGTTAAGTCGCTTCCAGGGAGTGTTGGCTCCTTTTAAATCTTTATAGTGAACTGCGAAAGCGTAATTGTCATCGGCACCATTTCGGATGCGCGCCAATAAATATTCTGAAGAGTTGAAACTGTAGATGTAAGGTGTTTCAAAATCCTTGAGTTGTATAGCATCGGTTACTCCCATTCCAAACACTGCTTCGTCTTGTGAAATCGTATTTCCAATCGTATGAAGTTTAATCTTTCCATTGTAATATTTTTCACTTTCCATTTTTGTTGGAGGTGCTTGCGAATAGAGCAAACCGCTATCGTCCGGAAGCCAGGTCATGGATACACCGCGCGCATCGTTGAACATAACCGGAGCGATACTATCCGGTAAGAATATTTTTTTATCCAGGTCGTAAATGCGAATGTGTGGGTTCGCCTCGCCTCGCTGCACCAGCATCATCGCCACAAATGGCCTTCTATGGGCATGCCTGTTTTTACGGCTCCGATACCGTTGACCGTTAATGGTAATCCCACCACCGAAAACAATTTCTTCCTCAGCGTCCATATTTTTCCTTTTACACAAAGAAGGTCCTACTTCCGGGACATCGCGGTAGTAATAAAACATCTCATTGACGACAGTCAAATTCCAAATCTCGTCTTGCATTTTCAGGTAGCCAGCCTCAATTTCTGCAGCCAGTTTATCGCCATTCGGAATACTGTCTAAAACACGTTGCGTTAGCTTTCCTTGTGCATTTGCCCACGTCTTCAATTCGTCTTCATTCGCTTTACGCGACATCCAGAAATAGGGATCGGAGATTTTTACATCGTAAATAGTGGTGTCGAATGGTTCGGTTCGTGTGACCGGGTATTTGAAAGCTGGTTTGGTCGAACAGGCTGCCAGGCAGATTGCAAGAAAAAGGGGTGTGGTTTTCATAATTTGGTAAGAGTTTATTGGTCTGCCCCATCCGCCTTTGGGCATTTGATAGTTTTTTGTGCTACATTTTGGCCAGTGCAGATTTTTAACAACCGTCTTAAGTTTTGAACGAACGAGCCACTATGTTTATCGCTTCATTACCAAATACCCCGTTTGGGTTTTTCCGGTTGAATGGAAGATGATTTTATAGAAGTACGTTCCGGAAGGCAACTCGTTGCCGTTTTTGTTCAACCCGCAAAAGACATTGGCTTCGGAATAATTATCAACTTCAAACACATTCGCGCCCCAGCGGTTGTAAATGACAACGGTGTTGTCGGGCTCCAGTGCATCGATGTTTTGAATTTTGAAGATTTCGTTTTTACCATCGTTGTTGGGTGATACGGCATTGTAGATTTCAATTTCACCGATAACGGTTATTGAAAACAGTTGCGTGGTGCATTCACCAAACACATCGCAGATACGAATGCCTATCGTTTCAGTTCCGGTAAACGGAAGCCCATTGTAATCAATTTCCAACGAAGTTCCATTGAGTGTAGCCACCGCGCCACTGGCGGGTTGCTGCGCGATGGTTAAAGAACTTAACACAAGATTGTTGTCAGCATCCGAAATCAACGTTGATAGATCGAGCTACACCGCATTGCCAAGTGTGGTGCTGATAGGTGCATTGGAAATAACCGGAGCGGTGTTACTGCATGGATTTGGAAGAGCAGTAATTGTTAATCCATCCGAAGCCGGACTCGAACAGCCATCAGCATTGGTTACAGTAACCGAATATGTACCCGAAGCACTAACTGTTATCTGTTGTGTTATAGCGCCATTTGACCAGAGATAAGTAGCAAACCCATTGGGTGCCGAAAGCGTAAGCGATGCAGCAGCACAAATGGTAAGTGCATTGCCTACCGGAGTGATACTGGAAGTAATAACAGGTTGAGGCGGAGTAAAACTGATGATAGCCGTAACTGCTACCGGCACGCTTTCGCAAAACGTATCAACAAGCGAAACATGATAGGTTGTGTTGACCGAAAGCGGAGGTGTACACATCGAACGCACCACGTGGCTTCCCAAAAACTTAGCTGGTGCTATCCAGTTTTGTGTGCTGAAACTAACATTTGCACTGTAGGTAACCGAAATAAATCCGGCTGGATTTCCACCACTGGCAGCATGACTCGGGGTAAGTGTGGTGGCTGAATTGAGAAATGTCCACCCATCAGCATCGGCATCAAACGTGCTGATGATTTGGGCCTGAGA
>JALONI010000087.1 GCA_025455015.1 Cyclobacteriaceae bacterium
TAGGCTGCGGGGTCGGACAGGAGTTGCACCGCTCGGGCCAGCTCTTTGTCAGAGGCGAGGGTGCTTTCGCGCTGGCCTGCGTACTGGTAGTAGTGAAAGCCAATCTGCTCGCTCAACGCCCGCTGCACGTAGCTCTTGTAGCGTGCCAAATCGGCCGCAGCACTGGGTTGTGTTTTTTGCTTGAGTTGTTGCAATGGCTCCTGAAGTATGGTTTCATACTGTTCGGCCTGCGCGGCTTCCTGTAAGCTTAACACGTGTTTTTCCAGCGGGGTTTGATACGAAAATGGCTGTGCTTTCACCCACGCCACAAAATCGGCATAGTCGGCATCGGTAAACACAAAATTTCGCATATCACTGGGGGCAGCGCGTTCATTGCAAAAACGCGTGGCGTAATCGAACACCAGCCCTGTTTGGATGAGGGCCTTGACAAAGGCGCTGGGCCGATCGGGTTCCACTTCCACATCGGGTTTGAGCCCACCGCCATCCAACACCGTGCGCCCGCTGACGGTTTTGAACTCATGCCGGAGCGAGTCGGCTATCTTTTCGACCTGGCCGTTGGCTTGCCGATGGGCATAATCCAACTCCTGAATGCACCGCCCACTGGGAATGTAGTACTTGGCGGTTGTGATTTTTACCTGGGCCCCGTAGCTTACCGTGCGGGTGGTTTGCACCAGTCCCTTTCCAAAGGAGCGCTGGCCTACCAACAACGCGCGATCATAATCTTGCAGGGCGCCCGCCACGATTTCGGAGGCTGATGCGCTGGCCTGATTGATCAGGACGGCCACAGGTATTTGCGCGTCTACGGGGTTGTTAAGCGTAGTGTACGTCTTGTTCCATTCTTCTGCCCGGCCTTTCATGGACACCACCCGCTGGCCTTTTGGCAAAAATACGTTGGCAATATTGACCGCTTCGTAGAGCGAGCCACCCGGGTTGTCGCGCAGGTCCAGAATCAATCGGTTGGCCCCCTGGTTTTTTAACCGCGTGACGGCCTCGGCCACTCCCTTTCCTGCCCCGGGCGTGAACTCCCCCAACTGGATGTAGCCCACCCCGGCCGATAGCATGCCCGCATAGGTGATGTTATTGATCTTGATCTGCTCTCGCTTTAGCGTAAACGTCAAGTTATCTTTTTGGCCATGGCGCTTGACAACCAGTTTCACCTCCGTTTGCGGTTTGCCTTTCAGCAGGGTGCTCACTTCGGTGGTGGACTTGCCGCGGGCATCTTTTCCATCCACGGAAATAAACTCATCGCCCACACGGATGCCCGCGCGCGATGCCGGAAAACCCGGATAGGGGTGGGTGACCACGGTTTTTTTGTTGACGTGCCCGATCAGTGCGCCAATACCCGCGTACTGCCCGGTGTTTTGAATACTGAAAGCCTCGCGCCTCTCTTCGGGGATATAACTGGTGTAGGGATCGAGGTTGCTGAGCATGCCGGTAATGCCTGCGTTTACCAACTGTTTGGGGTCCACTTCATCCACATACAGGGCATTTACCTCTTTGAACAGCGTGGCAAAGACATCCAGGCTTTTGGCCACCTCAAAATAGTTGTCGGTTGGGGCGGCAAAGGAGACCGCGATGACCAAGATGAGCACCAGGGCTATCCGGGCGAGTTTTGGCGACATGAAACGAGACCACAGCTTACGCATTGGTTGCTTTAGGGCGTTGGTAGATAGCCATCAATTTCCCCAGTGAAACGACCACTTGGCTGTGTAGTTCGGCTGAGGGAACGATGGTACGGCCCGTGTAAATATACGCAATGACCAGTTTTTGGGGCAGGTGGTTTAGGTGATGTTTATTCAGCCGATATCCTTCGCGCATTCTTCGCTTTACGCGATTGCGATCAACCGCCCGCTTGAACGAACGCTTGGATACGGAGAAAAGGACTTGGTGGTGAGCCGCCTCGGGCGGCAACGTTAAGTACAACACCTTGACGAGCGGCAAATAAAAATAGGAACCCCGATTAAAGAGTTCCTGAATGAGTTTTTGGCGTTTGAGGCGCTCGGATCGATGGAAAGCAAACGAACCCATGGGTCACCTGATTTTTCCACCATCAGGGTTTCCCCGGCAGGTGTGTTAGCGTTTCTTGAACGTGGTTTCGTCCGAAACGGTCAGTCTCTTTCTCCCCTTTCTTCTGCGGGCGGCCAATACCCTGCGGCCGTTGGCTGTGGCCATGCGCTCGCGGAAGCCATGTTTGTTTTTGCGTTTCCTGCGGGAAGGTTGGAACGTGCGTTTCATATAGCAAGGGTCTTAGTATGCAATTTTAAAGGGGTGCAAAAATGGTTAGCTTTTGCGGATTTTACAACTTTGAGCTATGTTTTTTCACCTTGGGGGGATCACACATGGCTGATCATTAGGCCTTTATCGCTTGCAACAACTTGCGTAAACGAGCAGCATCCAGGCGCGGGCCCCATTGAGCCACCACGTTGGAAGACGCCAGCGAGGCCAATTTGCCAGCTTCGGCATAGCTGTGGCCGTGGGTGATGGCGTACAAAAACGCACCCGAAAACATATCGCCCGCCCCGTTGGTGTCTACGGCCAATACGCGGTAGGGCTCCACGTGGATAAAGGTGTCGCCATCATAAATCAGGGCTCCGTTGGCACCGAGCGTCACAACAAATTTCTTGGCCACCTGCTTGAGCTTTTCGCGCGCTTCCGCGATGGAATACGTGCCGGTGTAAATCATGGCTTCTTCATCGTTGCAAAACAGCAGATCAACACTGGCGCCCACTACTTCTTCCATCTGTTTGGAAAAATATTTGACCATGCTGGGGTCGGAAAACGTAAGGGCCACATGGGCCCCGTGACGCTCGGCTATCTTTTTCGCTTCGAGCATGGCGGCATGGCCTTTGGGGCTGGCCACCATGTAGCCTTCCAGGTACACGTACGCGGATTGCCGGATGGCCTGCTCCTGCAAATGCTCGGGCGACAGAAATGAGCTTACGCCCAAAAAGGTATTCATGGTGCGCTGCGCATCGGGCGAAGTCATAACCAAACACCGGCCGGTGTGGCCTGACGGACACTGGCCATAGGTAAGGTTGGTATCCACCCCGTTGGTGGCCAGGTCGTCCAAGAAAAATTTGCCGAGCTCATCTTGGCCCACCAGAAACGAATAGAAGGCTTTGCCCCCGAACTGGCTGATGGCGGTGACAGTGTTGCCCGCAGAACCGCCCCCCGTGAGCTTGCTCTTTTTCATGTCGATGGCGCGCATGAGCTCTTGTTGGCGCTGTTCGTCCACGAGGGTCATCACGCCTTTTTCGATGTTGTTCTTTTCAAAAAAATCGTGCTCGACTTCGGTGACGATGTCTACGATGGCGTTGCCGATGCCGTAGACGTGGTAGGCGATATCTTTTCGTGAAGGGTGCATGTATTCAATTTGGGCGCAATAATACACGAATACACACACTTATGAAAAATCGGTTCACATGTGGCCCCTTTTGCTCACGAAGGGGAACTCTAATCCTTTTTATCCGGCACGACCCGGTCTTTTTCTTTCAGTACTTTGGCGATGGCTTCCAGCGCAATGATCTCGTTGGGCAGCGGAGGAATAAACATCACCACTACTCGTTTCCGGTCGATCACGATATACCATGGGAAACCCTCAAAGTCGGAAGAAAAATTAGATTCCGTCAGAAAACCATTCTGATGTCTCTTCATTACCTGTGTCAATAGCCTGGAGTCAATCGATGACCATGACTTTGTTCCGGAAAAAATGTAGTTCACACGCAGGTAATTATCGATGAGCAGCGCCAAGCGATTCACTACATCGCCATCCAGCTTTTTGCCTTCTCCAGACACTCTAAGCCATGAAAACTCATTGCGGCAACTGCTCTACTGTCTTTGTCTCATCCGTTCTCGTGTTTACCAAAAATCCCGACAGGGTATCTCCGGGCGACCTTTTCGTCTTGTGGGGCAAACCCGTTGTGGAGATAATCGTCTCGCCACTTCCGTAGGTTTTGTATCTGTCACCATCTTCCCGTTTGAGTCTTCGGATAACATGTTCCACTTGGATGTTTTCGGTAATTACGGGAACAGAAATATACTTGCCTGTCTTGAGCATCTTCCTCGCCTGCTTGGGCGAGAGAATGTTGCCCACCGAGTCACGTATGATGCCTGCGGGCGCGCCTTCGCGTTCGTCTATTATAATTTCTTGTCCTTGACACATTAAGGATGTCAATACCCAAAATACAGTTACAAAGCGCATCGGTCTCATCGGGTTAAGTCAAATGATTCGCTGAAAAAATTAGTGGTAGCCATGAGTTGTTTTGGAGTCCCGGCAGCGGCAACCGTGCCGCTCTCCAAAATAACAATTTCATCACACTGGCTTGCCACCGTCATGCGATGCGTCACCAGAAGTGTTATGCGTCCTTTTTTCTGTTGTTTCAATAAGTCTAACACAAACTTCTCGGTTTTTCGATCCATGGCAGCCGTGGCTTCGTCAAGCAACAAAACGCGTGGCTGACGAAACAACGCCCTTGCCAAGACAACCAACTGCTTTTGGCCACCCGATAAGTTTATGCCTTCTTCACCCACCAGCGTGTGATACCCTTGTGGGAACTGACGAAAAAAAGGCCCAAATCCTGACTGTTCACAAAATTCAATCGCGCGGCTTAGCTGCATCATTTGGTCATCCAGCGCAATATTAAAGATCAAACTACCATTAAAAATTTTGGGTTCTTGCGGCACGGAGGCCACCTGCGATCGCCACCAAGCTGTATCAACGTCTTTTAATGACATGCCATTGACCCGAATGTCACCGTCTTCCGGCTGATAAAACTTCTGCAACAACTGCAATACCGTGCTTTTGCCATGCCCGCTTTCGCCCAGCAATGCCACCAACATACCCGCTTTCGCCTGAAAGCTGACGCCTGAAAGCACAGATTTGCGGCCCGGAAACCGAAACGAGACATTTTGCATCACCAACTCATCCATGCCCGCTGCCTCGCCCAAGTGCCCGTCATCGTTGTCTTCTCTCGGCAAGCCCGTGAACTCAAACATCCGGTCAAACGCCACCAGCGCTTCTTGTACCTGAATGTTGGAGATGATCAATCGGTTAACGGAAGGAATAATTCCCCCGGCTATTCCCAGCAGGGCGACCAACTCACCTATAAGCAGTTGGCCCGCAATTACCAGCCAAGAAGACAATCCAAAAATGGCCATCATAAAGATCACGCCAATCACCTCCGACACCGCTGTGAAATTGATTTGCAGCCGCCCCAGCGCTGCTAGCTTGGCTTGAAAGAACCCGTAAACCACAGTATTTACATTTTCAAAGAAACTCAATCTGTTGGCCAGCTTGATGTCTGCGACCCCGTGGATGGTGTCAATAAAATTACTCTCCGCCAATGCGTACCCGCCCATCACTTCTTTTTGGGCATGCACAATTGACTTGTTAAAACGATACCATACGAGCGCGTATACAGGAAGACAGCTTGCAATGAGTATGCCCACCCAAATCGAATAAATGAATACAAAAACCAATGAAACCAACACCACTAAGATGTCGATACTTACGCTACCAAATAATACTGCCAGCACCGATTGAATTCTACGGGTATCGTTCATACGGGCAACCAGGTCACCGGTTTTGCGGGTATCAAAAAAGGACTTCGGCAATCGGAGCAGGCTGCCGTAAAAGCTACCGATGATACGATTGTTAAAATCAACGCCTTGCCGAACCATAAAAATGCCGCGCAGAAGCGAAAGACCCGTTCGAGCCAATAACAAAAGCAACACCAATACAAGGCTCAAAAGCAGTTTTTCGGTATCCCTTGCCGGCAGGATTTCGTCAATAAGTTTCTGAGAGAAAACAGCGGAAGAAATGCCGAGCATCGCAATGACCACTCCCAACACGCCCGACACGATCAGTAATGGTAAATCCTCTCGTACCAAATCGACAATCCATTTTCTCTTTTTTGCATTTTTGAGGGCGGCCCTTTCAAAACGATCGGTTGGCGCCAATTTCAAAAGGGCCTTACTCTGCCATATCTTGTCCAACTCTGTAGGAGAAAGCTCGATCAATCCTCTGGCCGGGTCGCCAATCTTTATTTTTGTGTTGCTATTCTCCGAAAACCGGTGGGAAGTATCGGGATAGAACACGACAAAGTGTTGCAACTGGTTCTCGATCAATACATGTAGGATGGCGGGTTCGGAAAGTTCGTTTAAATTATATACGGATTCCGCTTCCAACCCCTCGGCATCGAAACCAAGCTGGTGGGCGGCTTGCAACAAACCCAACAGCGTTGTACCCTGACGAGAGGTGCCGCTTAGCCTGCGAAGCTCTTCCAGGCTGAAAGTCCCGCCATGAAAATGAATAACTGAAAGCAGACAGGCTACACCACAGTCGGATTGGTCGAGCTGGCGGACGTGTGCACGCCCAATTAACTTAGTGTCGGACATACATCAGAATTGCCTGTGCTTTCGTCTCGCCTTTAAACTCCTTCACTAACTGACCAGTTGTATTATAGATAAATATAGTCGGAAACCTCACCGCTCCAAAGTTCTCGTATAAATCATCTGCATTCATTTTTACAAAATTGACGTTGTCTGCAGAAATAAACATCATGGCAACTCCCTTAATGACCGAGATGGGTTCACCGGACAAGAAAACCAACTCTACAACATCAAACTTTCCGATGTTCGCTTGTATTTGGTCTAGTTCTTTGACGCAATACCCGCAGGTTGAATTGAACAGTATAAGAACTATCGGTTTTCCAACGGGAAAACGAAATTCAATACTATCCAGCGTAAACAGATTTGCGTTGACAGGGAGAGATCGAACTTTTTCAAAAGCCTCTCTTTTTGCTGCCAATTTCTTATTGATGCCTTGGAGCATAAGTCCTGCAAGTATAGATAGCATCACCACACAAACAATAATGGAGGTCCGCTTTATCATATCAACCAAGACTAACGGTCAAAAACATAATAAAAATTACCCAAAGCAAAAGACCGACACCATAGGTGCATGCCAAGAAAGCAATACTACTTGCAAAGTCAAACTTGAGAATATCTCCAAGTCGCGAAGCCAGAATGCACCAATAACCAGCTTCGAACAAGTTAAGTAGCTGTAATGGATAAATCATATAACTAGGAGTTTCCAAAGGGTTGACCATACTTAACACGGAAAGTGGTGCAAAATACTGCAAGTCATGTAGCGTAAACTCTGTATAAAAAAAAAGAAACCAGATCAGTTTAGTAAAGCCCGGCAATAAAAAAATAAACTCAGCCTGTAGAGGTACCCGGAGAAGGGAGGTAAAACTTGTATTCGTTTTGATAAAAAGTGAACCAATATGTAATAAAAAACAAACAGAAAGCACTCGTAGCATTACAAAGATCGGCAGACAAATGTAAGCCAGCCAACTCCAATTTGACCCGTTTGAAATGAGGCGATCAATAGCATCAACTGGCAAAACATCACCGTATGCTTCATAGTACAAATTGTCAGAAAGTAGAAATTGCTCTGTTAAAAAAATCAAGCCCAAATGACAAAAAATGAGTAAAGAAAAAACTCTCACCAAACAGAATTTTAGCCTCGACTCCCTTTAGCAGCTTTACGACCTCTCAGCAAAAAAAAAGCTACCCCGAAACCATTCAATAGAAAAATCAAAGCTTGAACAGCTTTAGAGAGAATCAACACCTCGGCGAAGTTCAATACCAAAAGAGCAGTGCCAATTATAATAAGGACGATAAAAAAGGTAAGGAATAGTTTCATGTTGATTAATTTTGCTGACACCCGCCTCAGACAGCTAAGGCGGGTGTCAGTGAATCCAATCTTTGCATTAGCTCAAGGCGTAAATCGCACAACCTATACTGGCCACCCCAAGACCTATAGCGACTGCGGGAGCCGCAGGACCAGATGCTAGAGTGATAACCCCTCGTGCGGCTAATCCGGCTACCACCGATCCCACTCCATCGGCGACTCCTATCCCTGCACAGAATCCAGACCAAAATCCCCCTCCCTCGATTTTATCAAGACTTTGAATATCATTTTTTTTCATTGTTACTTCATTTAGTTAATTTCCAAACACAAAACGTAGACTACTTAAATGCCCCCATGCCGCAAAGAAGCAAACCGGTGGTTCCGAAATAGCCTGATAAACCTGCAGCTACAGCAAAACCTAGGCCGCCAGTAGCAACACCAAGAGCAGCAAAGCCAACAACAAGGCCAACGGTAGCGCCTCCGATTGTCGAGCAATCTACACCACCTTTTAAGCCTACCAATTTTTCTGAATTGAGTTTTATCATGGTATTAAAGCTTGTGGTTAATCACCAGAACCCCGTCTGGCACGGTTGTTTTGCAAAACATTACGAAGTAATAGTCCGGCTTTCTATTGATCAACCCCACCCCCCATAAATGGGGGGTTGCCTTATCCCCGAAATCGGGGTTTTTCTGTTTAAAAATTTTCAAGGTGCCATCATGTATGGAAGTCTCGCCTCTCATTGTTGATGACCACAGCTTACCGTCAACGGGAACGCTGCGTTATAGCTAGAAGCCATCTCAAAAATACTTTGTCATGATTACGAAACAAGAAAGTTGGACGAAAGCGAGGTAGTTTTCGGGCTTGACTTCATACCGGACGACACAACGCCTGAAGTTCTGTATCCAGGCAAATAGTCTTTCAACCTTCCATCGCCTGCAATAGCGCCTAAGCTCACGCCCGTCTTGGGTGGCTTGCTTCTTACGGTTACTCTTGTGCGGTGCAATAAGCTTTACCTTCTTTTTCTTTAGCCGATGATCCAATGGATCGCTGTCATAGGCGAGGTCTCCAATGATACGCTTCGGCTTTTCGCGGATAAACCGTTTGTCAATAGTTTGTTCCACCAGCTTTACTTCATGGGTGCTTGCTCCGGTGGTCCATACGGAGATAGGAATACCAGAAGCGTCTGCGATTGCCATGATCTTGGTGCCTTTGCCTTTCTTAGTTTTTCCAATACAAAGCCCCCTTTTTTGGCACTTGCGAAAGTTCCATCAATGAAGCATTCGGTGATATCTATTTTCCCACGGTCCCGTAAATCCCCGGCAACTGCCCAAAGAACCTTGTCCCAAACACCCGCCTTCACCCAAGTCTGAAAATACCGGTGACAGGTTTGGTAAGGGGGATACTTATCGGGTCGTTCGGCCCATTGCGCACCTGTTCGGCATATCCATAGTATTCCGTTCAATACCTGCCGCTGATCTTGCCCGGGACGGCCTCGCTTGCCCGGTGCGCTCTTGGTCTTTGGGAGGATTTCAGCGATGACCCCCCATTGTTGGTCGGTGATTTTCATAGCATCTGCAAAAAATGGGGTGACAGATGCCCACTAATTTACAAAACTCCTGTTTTAACCCAATAGTCCTATTTTACTATTTTTGAGATAGCTTCTAAAAATTTTTCCTATCATGCAACGTCTGCCTTAATGCTAACAGCACCCTTCCAAAAGCGGCTGCTTCTCATTTTAATCTCGCTCTAATACCTACCCGCATGCGGTGGATGAGTGGGACCGAACTATTCGGGCATTTGCCAATTTAAAAACATTGTGACTAAATATCCAAGACGGAGCAGGAAAAAACTGCTAATGCAAAAACTTAAACTCCTCTATTTGACTCCGGTACCGATAGAGATAATAGAGGATCGCAACTGGCGTCAAAAACACAAAAGACAACAACCAAACTGTCTTAGCCCGCGCGTCTATCGCAGTATTTTTAATCAGCATTGGTAGGAACAAAACAATTAAAAGGAACATGCTCAGAAAAGCAAAGAACAAAAAATTCAAATCCCCTTTAATGAGGAAAAAAACAATACATAATATAGTTTGAGCTATAATAAGACATGTATATACAGCCAACCGAATGATTTTCCTTTTCATGCTTTTACACATAGTCAAACTAAAGGGGGCTTCGCCCCTGTAGTTTGATAGTTAAAGTTACGAACAGTAACGTGCTATACCGACTCCAATGAGAGAACTAAGTACAGCCGCGGGCCAACCAGCCGGACCCATCCAATAGCCGACAACACCAATTGTACTAAATCCAATTGCCATTACTCCAAAAAATGGATCACAACCTCCATCAATTTTTTCAATCTCGTTTACAGTTAACTTTTTCATATAAATTACAAAACTGAGGTAATTTTCGCTCGGAAACCCTGCTCCAGCTGCAGTTGTTTTGCAAACATGAGAAAATAACAGTCAATTTCTCAATAAGTCAAGACTACTCCCCATAAATGGGGGGAGACCATATCCCCGGAAACCGGGGCATCTCTATAAGACTAAGCGCGTTCAGCGTACGTTAAATGCTGAAAGTTTTGCGACCCCTTAATAGACCACTAACGAACAAATCAAAGATTGAACTGCGTTGGAAAAATCAACGCCTAGAAAACATCTAATGCAAAAAACCGTGTCAAATCACAAGATTAATGAAAGTGACAATGAAAAAGGCTTATGATGAATGATTTTTTGTACAGCCGCCTTAGGCAGTTAAGGCGGCTGTAAGTGAATCCAATCTTTGCGCTAGCTCCAGGCGTAAACCGCACAACTAATTCTGCCTACCCCAAATCTGTAGCACCTGCTGGAACCGCGTGGACATCGACTAAAGTGATAGTTCCTGAAACAGCTAACCTAGATAATGGTGACTTAGTATAGCCCTCCGAGGTTTACTGTGCGTGGGGTAATGGATTACCATAAACATCCTGGCCACCACCACCTATGCTCACACCGCCAGTATGCGAGCCAGAGGAAGCATAGCAAATGCCTGCCGCTGCATAGCCAACTCCGGCAATGACATATCCAATCCCGCCTGTAAAGGGGCCTAAAATGCTAAAAAACGTAGCACCAATGCTAATGATGGTACAGTCTGACCCTCCCTCGAATTTTTCCAAGTTTTTTAACTTTTTCATAAGGTTCTGTTTTGGTTGATTGAAAAACTAACTTGATATAAAAACGAAATAACAATTCGTCTAACCTACAAGCAAGCCACCCCCCATAAATGGGGGGTTGCTTTATCCCCGAAACCGGGGTATCTTTATCTAAAAGATATTCAGGGCATAATCAAAAATGAAAGTTTCGCTTCTCATTATTGATGATCACGAGCTTACAGCCAACGGGATTGCTGCGTTATTGCTGCAAAAGTTCCCTTGTCAAGTAACCGTCTGCCTCAATGGCGACAGCGCCCTCCAGAAAATGGCTGCCGCTCATTTTAATCTCGCTCTAATAGATGCTCGGATGCCCGGCATGAGCGGGATCGAACTGATCGGGCATCTACGAGCACGGTACCCGGCACTGAAAATCGTGGGTATGACGGGCTTTGACGAGGAGGACACCATCCTGGAGCTCATCCAATCCGGAGTACACGGTGTGTTATTCAAACGCAGCACCGATGCAGACGAGCTGAAGCGGTGCATGGAAGCGGTACTGGCCGGAAAAACATTCTACGCGAAAGAACTACACGAGCGCCTGGCACGAAACGAACTCAACCTCTCGCGAAACCCGATGCCGTTGTCAAAACGTGAACATCAGGTTCTGCAACTCATCTGCCAAGGTTTCTCAACCAAGCAAATTGCGGCCGACCTTCACATGAGCGAATACACCACCGATGGGCACCGAAAAGAAATGCTCAAAAAAACAAACACAAAAAATACAGCCGAGTTGGTGGCCTACGCGCTACGCAATGGGCTGATGGGCTGACTGTGCGATAGCGGGGTACGTGATGGTGGTCACAAGCCCCTCGGTGGTTTGGCGGACAACGAGTGATGCCCGAATAGCCCTGGCTCGTTCAGCCATCGCCAGCATGCCCACGCCAAATTGCCGTCCTGGCAAGAAACCGCGGCCATTGTCGATAATCTTAACTTCCAGCGAGGTATGCCAAGTCAACTGCGCTTGTAATTGAAATCCCATGGAGTTCTTGAGGAAATTGTGGCAAACTTCCTGCACAATGTAGTACAGGTGCTGCTTCACGCGCGGGGGTAGATCCATGTCGGCTTCCACACCCTTGACGAGACAGTCGATTTTGACATGATGCATAGCACTCACCGACTGAATTAATTGCTCAAACAAGTACGAAAATTCAAATTCGTGAAACTTGGGTTGCACCATACCCTTGATCAGATACCTCAACGTATTGACGGTATCATCTAACTCGTGCTTCATCCACCTCACCTCTGCCAGCGCGCGGTCAGGAAGAGAGAGATAGGTCAACTGCTCCAACCGCAACCTGATGGCTACCAGCCGCTGCACGGTGTCATCGTGCAGATCATGTGCAATTCTCTTCTGCTCAGCGGCCAGCAATTTCTCATTCCGGGCTTTTTCCAGCTTCAAGTCATGCAGGGCATTTGCGGCCCGCGTTTTCTCGTCTTCCAGTGCTTTTTGTGCAGCCTTGATCACCTCTCTGTTTTGCATAACTACAAAAAAGCAAAACAGCAGGAGGATACCTAGCACACTGCCTACCGCCATCCACACCCAAAATGCGTTCATGACGTAAGTCGATTACCCCTTGGCTTTTATCCGCAACGTCCACTTATACCTGGCCGCCCGGTTGGGATAGTCTGTGATGAGGCCGTCTACGTTCATGCCTTTAACGGCCAGCATATCCTTGGGGTCGTTCACGGTCCAGGGTATCACGCGGATTTTCTTTTGATGCAGGTACTTGACCTGGCTCCGCGTAAGCAGCTTAAAATACGGACTATAAATAGACGGGGTGAACCCTAAATCCGCCAGGTTGTCATCGATGGATTTCTTGTTTTCGACCAATGCCGCCAGACGCACATCCGGATAACGCCCGTGCCAGTACCGCAGCACGCGAAAATCAAACGACTGGATCACCACGCGATCCCACGGCAGGTAGGCATCAATAACCGCGTGTACCCGGTCTGAAAACTCCTCCGGCTTGGGATGAAACCTGCCATCGCCTTCGGGCATGCTCTTGATTTCGATGTTGTAGTCAACTTCATAGCCGGAGCGACCTTTAATGTGATCTTCCACGGCTTTGATCACGTCTGTCAACAATGGCTTTGATGTTCTTTGTTTTTGTTGCTCCGGAAAACGGGCATTGCCTTTGGAGCCGCAGTCGTATTGACGTACCTGCGCGTAGCTCATCTCATAGATGTTGTACCGCCTTTCGTCCTTTGCTTCTATTTCGCTGCCATCCGGCTGTAGGCAGATGGCCGCAGACATCCACGGCTCGTGGCTGACCACGACTTGACCATCGTGGGTGATGACCACATCCAATTCCAGGGTGGTCACGCCCGAGTCCAACGCGGCCACAAATGCGGGGATGGTGTTCTCCGGCATGAGGCCGCGGGCGCCCCGGTGGCCTTGCACGTCAAACTTGGGAATATAGGGTTGCGCTTTTGCCATGGCGGCCAAAAACCAAAGGAAAAAAAATACTCGCATAAACAAAGATAACACTTTGCCACGCGATTGCTCAACTACAAAAAGGCTGCCGGCAAACGAACCGGGACCCCGCCTGAGCCAACAGCTATGACATTACTGGCGAATGATCATGCGTGCACCCCTCCGACCGCCACCCATGGGATTCAACTGCTTGTTCAGCGCATAAATAAAACTTACCATCGCGTAGCGGCCCACGTTGTTCATGCGCTCTTGCTGTAAATAGTTATTGTTGGCCGTTTGGCTCACGCTTACATTCTGATCCAACAGATTGTAGATGCCAACCCTCAACTCACCTGCCTTATTCTTCAACATAAACCGCGACACCGACACATTTAACAACGGAATGGTCTGGTTGAAATCGTTGGCGCGACTATCATACACAAGGTATTCGAAGGCCGGGTTCAGCGAATAGTTCTTCCAGAAGTTCAGGTTTAGCTCGGCCTGATAGGTCTTATTGAAAAACTCCTGATCGATCTGGTTTTCGAACGCATAGTCGGTGCGCTGGTGACTCAAGGTGGCCGAGAGATCTACGATGACAATCTCCCGGTAAGTAAAATTGTAGCGCACCGTGCCCCCCA
>JALONI010000014.1 GCA_025455015.1 Cyclobacteriaceae bacterium
TTGTACGTCTTGCTTCCAACAACCGGAGATACCGTCATTTGAAGATCAACTGAACGCAGACATTGCCGCCATTGATGCCCACCTGGCGGCCAACAACATCACGGCCATCCAACATGAAAGCGGCCTCCGGTACGTGGTGGTGGAAGAAGGGTCGGGCCCGAAACCTACGCTGGCCAATACCGTGCGTGTTACCTACACGGGCAAGCTGCTTTCCAACGGGCAAGTCTTTGACCAGCGCACACAGCCCATTGAGTTTGCGTTGCAAAACCTGATTGTGGGCTGGCAGATCGCTTTTCCGCTGCTGAACGTGGGGACGCAGGCCACCTTGTACATCCCATCCGGGTACTGTTATGGACGAGCCGGCTCAGACCGCATTCCGCCCAATGCCATTTTGATCTTTGACGTGGAACTGCTGGCCATTGTGTCGTGACGCTTTGCTTCGCCACCCATAACGAACACAAAATTGCCGAAGTGCAGGCTTTGGTTGGGAAGTCGTTTTCGCTGGTGGGCCTCGAGAGCATCGGCTGCCGCGAGGAGTTGGCTGAAGAACAAGACACCCTGCCCGGCAATGCGTGGCAAAAAGCCCACTACGTGTTTACCCGCTACCAAACCCCTTGCTTTGCCGATGATACCGGCTTGGAAGTAGAAACCCTCGGTGGCGCACCGGGGGTTTTTTCTGCCCGCTATGCGGGGCCTCAGCGGAATGCGCACAACAACATGGCCCTGCTGCTAAAAAACCTGGAGGGCCGCGCCTCGCGGGCCGCCCGCTTTCGCACGGTCATCTGCCTGATGGCCGATGAACAGCCGCGTTACTTTGAAGGGGTACTGACGGGCACCATCGGTTTTGAACCGCGCGGCCACCATGGCTTTGGCTACGATCCGGTATTTTTACCGGACGGCTACCCTCAAACACTGGCCGAATTGCCGCTTCACGAAAAAAACAAAATCAGCCACCGGGCCCGCGCCATGGCCGCCTTTGTCGCATATCTCCAAACCTTGAAATCGTAAATGCAAAAACCCTTTACCATCGGCATTACGGGCGGGAGCGGCTCGGGCAAAACGTTTTTCTTGCAAGGCCTGGCCGCCCGTTTTTCGTCTGAAGAGATATGCCTCATTTCACAGGACAACTACTACAAGCCGCGCGAGCAGCAGCCCATTGACGAAAACGGCATCAAAAACTTTGACCTTCCTGCCTCCATCGACCACGAGGCCTTTGCAGCCGATTTACTCAAGCTCAAAGCCGGCCAAAACGTGACCAAACTGGAATACACCTTCAACAATCCCGCGGCCACCCCCAACCAGCTCGAGTTTAAAACAGCCCCCATCATTGTGGTGGAAGGGCTCTTTGTTCAATATTTCGACAACATCGCCAGCGAACTGGACCTGAAAGTTTTTATCGAGGCCAAAGACCACGTGAAGTTGGGCCGCAGAATCAGGCGTGACCAGATTGAACGGGGCTACGACCTGGACGATGTACTCTACCGGTTTCAGTATCACGTCATGCCCGTGTACGAGGCCATGATTGAGCCACTCAAACACCAAGCCGATTTGGTCATACCCAACAACAGCCGTTTTGACCGGGCGCTGGATGTGCTCTCCGGATTCCTGAAAGCACACATCCACCAGTCGGCCGACTTGCACAGCTAATTCTATTCCCTACTTTTGTAGTCCTTTTTAGTCACCATGCGCCAAAATACGCTCAAAATCGCCATGATCGCTGCGGGCATCGTTGCCGCGGCCGTTATCGTGTTTGCGCATGTTTTTGCCATGCCAGCCCCTCAAACATCCAAAAACGCGGAGAAATCCGAACAGTCGGCACCTGCGTTTGAAAAGGCCGTGGGGGCTGAGGCGGTAACCGCGCAGGCTGTACAACTGAACCCATTCATGCCGGCCGCACTGCTCGCAGTGTTGACCGTTTCGACTGACACCTTCGCCCGGTGTACGCGCGCTGCCCACATTGCCGTGCGCTATTTTGAAACGCTGTTTCAGACGTTTATCGCACCGAACGCGCCCTAAGGCATTGCGTCATCGCGTTTTCTTGCCATCGCCACCGAAGGCGATGAATCTTTTTGTTTCAATCGGTAAAAAATCAATTCACTAATTCATATGCAAAATAAAGGAGTCGTTGTTGGTCTTACGATCATCATCACGGCATTGTGTCTGTACTACCTGTCGTTCACGTTCGTGTCGCGCAGGGTGCAGAGCGATGCCATTGCCTACGCCACCGATGCCAACGGCACGGTTAATCTGTTGAAAAAAGTAAATTACCTGGATTCTGTTTGGAACCAGCCCGTGTACAACTTGTTCGGGGCCGAATACACGTACAAAGAAGTAAAAGAAAATGAACTGAGCCTGGGGCTGGATTTGCAAGGGGGCATGCACGTAGTGCTGGAAGTGTCGCCCGTGGAAATCATTCGCGGGCTGGCGGGCAACAATGCCAATGACCCCGCGTTTGTGGCGGCCATCCAACAGGCGCGCGCACAGCAGGCCATCAGCCAAGATAACTTCAGCGCATTGTTTTTTAAGGCTTTTAAAGAAGCCAACCCCGACCGCAAACTGGCTTCGCTGTTTGCTTCCTCGGCCAACAAAGACAAAGTGAGCATCTCGGATGACGATGGCAAAGTGCAAAGTTTTGTCGATGCCGAAATCGAAGACGCCATCGGCCGCTCGTTCACGATCCTGAAAACCCGCATTGACCAGTTTGGCACCTCACAACCCAACATCCAACGCCTACAAGGCACCGGACGCATTCAAATTGAAATACCCGGGGCCGACAACCCGCAGCGCGTGCGCAAGTTGTTGCAGGGCGTAGCGCGTTTGGAGTTTTGGGAAGTGGCCGACTTCGGCAACGACCAGCAATTGGCGACCTCGCTGGGCAATATCAACACCTTGCTGACCAACGAACAGACGGCAAAGGCGAAAGCGCAAACGGCTTCGGGCGAAGACACGGTGAGCACCCCGGCCGATTCGACCCAATCCGCGCTGGAAAAACAATTGAGCTCCGCCACCGACAGCACGGGCAGCGCGCTGGATTCACTGCGCAACGCCATGACCAATCCGCTCTTCAACTGGAGCCAAAACATCCCCTTCCTGTACAACGTCAAAGACACGGCCAAGGTAAACCGCATTCTCAGGCGCGATGACATCCGCAGCATGCTGGGCAATGGCTATCGCTTGTATTGGGATGTGAAAGCCGATCCGGATGTGACCCCCGGGGTGGAAGACATCCAACTGAATTTCTTGAAGGCCAATAAAGGCAAGCCCCTGTTGACGGGCGAGGTGATTAATGACGCACGGCAGGACTATGATCAGTATGGCAAGCCGGCCGTCACGATGACTATGGACCCGAACGGTACCCGGGCCTGGGCCAAAATCACCAAGGCCGCATCCGAACAACGGCCCCAGGGTCGCGTTGCCATCGTGTTGGACAACTATGTGTACACGGCCCCCACGGTACAGGGCGAAATTCCCAATGGCAACTCGCAGATCACCGGCCGTTTTGAAATTGAAGAGGCCGTGGATTTGGCCAACGTGCTCAAGGCCGGTTCGCTGCCTGCGCCCACGCGCATCGTGGAAGAAGCCATTGTGGGCCCTACGTTGGGTCAGGTAGCGCAGAATCAGGGGCTGATCTCGATGGCCTGCGGCCTGGGCTTGGTGGTTTTGTTTATGATTGCCTATTACGCCAAAGGAGGCTGGGTGGCCAACATTGCGCTGCTGTTCAACATCTTTTTCATCCTGGGCATTTTGGCCCAGTTCAATGCCGCCCTCACCCTGCCGGGTATTGCGGGTATTGTGTTAACGATGGGTATGGCTGTGGATGCCAACGTGTTGATTTACGAGCGCATCAAAGAAGAACTCAAGCATGGCATCAAAGTAAAAGAAGCCATCCGCAAAGGATATAAAAATGCGTTTGCCACCATTTTTGACTCCAACCTAACCACGTTTATCACGGCAGCCGCCCTGTTCATTCTCGGCTCGGGGCCGCTCAAAGGTTTTGCCATTGTGCTGATGATCGGTATCGCCACTTCGTTTTTCTCGGCCGTTTACATTTCGCGCGTGTTCATCGAGTGGATGACGCGCAAGGGCGATGACTCCAAGATTTCGTTCGAGACCCCGTTGGCCAACGTGGTGCGCCAGCGCAAGCACTTTGATTTTGTGGGCGTGCGCAAAATCGGCTACGTCTTCTCCGTGATCTTCATCGGCTTGGGCTTTGCCATCATCGCCTTCAAGGGCATGAATTTGGGTGTCGACTTTAAGGGGGGCCGCTCGTACACTGTGTCGTTCACGCAACCGGTAAGGGCCACCGACCTGAAGGTATCGCTGACCCAGAGTTTTGAAAATGCCGGCACGGAGGTGAAAAACTTTGGCAGCAACAACGTCATGAAAGTGACTACTTCCTATCTGGTGGACGATGAATCGACCGAAGCCGATGAGAAAGTGCAGGGAGCCATGATTGCCGCCATCGAAAAATTCAGCGGCAAAACGTTTGTGGACGAAGAAAGCGCGCTGACCGATGGTACCTTCACGATCTCTTCGTCTTCAAAGGTTGGTGCCACAATAGCCGATGACATCAAGAACTCGGCCTTCAAAGCCAGTTTGGTATCCTTGCTGCTCATTTTCTTGTACATTTTGGTGCGCTTCAAACGCTGGCAGTTTAGCGCGGGTGCCATCATCGCCACCGTGCACGACACGCTGTTTGTGATTGCCGCCTTTGCCATCTTGAGCCTGTTTGGCATCAGCTTTGAAATTGACCAGATTTTTGTGGCGGCCGTACTCACCATCATTGGCTACTCCATCAATGACACGGTGATCATTTTTGACCGCATTCGCGAATACCTGGGTATGGGTACAAGCCATGACCGGAAGCGTATCTTTAACGAGGCCATCAACACCACGCTAAGCCGCACCATCATTACCGGTGGCACCACGTTGATCGTGGTGCTGGTGCTGTTGATTTTTGGTGGCGAAGTATTGCGCGGCTTTTCCTTTGCGTTGGTGTTGGGCATTGTGATGGGCACATACTCGTCCATCTTTATTGCCGCGCCCGTAGTGTTGGATCTCGATCCTTCGGGGGAATCGGATAAACCGGCCGACAAAAAAGAGCCGAAGGCCGTAGCGGCTGTGTAGTTCGCAGCCGATCTACGAAAAAGCCCCGAAGCCTATGTGCTTCGGGGCTTTTTTCTTTAACTCAATTCTAATGCAAGCGGGCGCGCACGGGGGATACCTTTGCGTTGGTAGCGGCATGGAAAAGATGACAAAACGTTTCGTCTGGTGGGCTGGTTTTTGGTTGATGGGGTGGCATGCTGCAGCACAGGAAGACAGCGTGAAAATCGTCAATCAGCTGTTGGATAGTCTGTATATTGCCGAAGTGGAACGGCAACAAGGTTCGCCCAAGGTGCTTCATGCCGAGCCGCTGTTTATCGACTTGATCCGCGACTTAGGTGCCCGCCAGGGGGAGCGCGAGTGGAACGTGGGGATGGGGCTCACGGACCGCACAAAGTATGACATGTACACCGCGTTGGTGGAATATGAGTGGGCACCGATTGACCGGCTGGGGTTGGAAGTGGAGGTGCCGTTCTCGTTGTACGATCCCCTGCTAAATGGGGCGCCCAAAGACAGCATACCCAAAAGCAAACTGAACAGTTTGAAGTTGGCCGGGCAGTATACATTGCTGGTGTCGGAACGGTGGCAAACCTCGCTGGCGTTGGGCTACATTCATGAGTTTGAACTGACGGAATTTGCCCGGTATGGGCGTGAGCGTGCCTGGCAAGGCAACCTGGCCAACCCGTTTTTTATTGCCGCCAAGCGCTGGGCACAAAATTTCCATACCCTCGTGTACACGGGGCCGCAGTTTTTCCACCACCGCGGAAAAGGCACGGTAATGAAGACCTACCAAATCAACACCAACGTGCACTACATGATCTCGGGGACTCGTAACTTTATTGGTGTGGAGGTAAACAAAACCACGCGTGCCCGCGATTTAGATATGGTGATACGCCCCCAGATGCGCGTGGGCGTGGCCGATAACTTACTGGTGGGCATTGTGGCGGGCATTCCGGTGAAGCGCGAAACCGAACGGTTTAGTTCGTTTCTTCGGATTATTTACGAGCCGCGCCACCGGCACCCGAAAGAAAAAATAAAGGCATGAGTCACTTCGCTGGCGCAGCATTCAACCCGAAAACCACGGCACGATGAAAATATTATTGATCGAAGACGAGCCCAAAACATCGCAGTACATCAAAAAAGGGCTGGAAGAAAACAGCTATGACGTAGATGTAGCCGATGATGGAAAAGCGGGAAAGCACCTGGCCTTCCGTAACCAATACGACCTGATTATCTCCGACATTATCATGCCGGGTATGACCGGGCTGGAGCTGTGCCACGAACTGCGCGCGGCCAAGATCGAGACTCCCGTACTGCTGCTGACCGCCCTGGGTAGCACCGACAATATCGTGGAGGGCTTTGACAGTGGGGCCGATGACTACCTGCCCAAGCCTTTTGAGTTTCGGGAGCTGCTGGTACGCATCCGGGCGCTGGGCAAGCGTTCTGCGCGCGCGCCCATCCCCACCACCGTCTTGCGGGCAGGCGATTTGACCATGGACTGCGACACAAAAATTGTTACCCGCGCGGGCAGGCGGATAGACCTTACGGTAAAGGAGTTTGCCTTGCTGGAATATTTCCTTCGCAACAAAGAGCGAGTCATTTCACGGGCCGAGCTCTCGAAAAACGTGTGGAACATGGATTTTGACACGGGCACCAACATGGTGGAGGTGTATGTAAACTACCTGCGCAAAAAAATGGACCGCGAGTTTGACACCAAACTCATCCACACGTACATTGGCATGGGCTACGCCCTGAAAGACAGCTAAGCGTGCAAATACGTACCCGCCTTACCCTTCGGTTCACCATCCTGGTGAGCGCCATTGTGTTAGTCAGTTTTTTGGTCATCTACGCCCTGGCGCACCAGTTTATCCAGCAAGAATTTTACAGCCGGTTGAACGACAAGGCGGTGACCTCCGCCATTTTGCTGTTGAAAGTACAAGAGGTTGACTCCGCCTTGCTCAAAGTCATTGATCGCGCCAAGCGCGACATGTTGAATCAACAGTTTGTGAAGATTTACAATCCGGAAGGGGAGCTGCTGTACAATAGCGCAGACTCGGTGTTGTTCACGTTGTCGCCCGGGTACCTGACTCAAATCAAGACCAACAAGTTGTTGCAGTTTAAGCTGAACGAGTATGAGATGGTGGGTTTCAAGTTTCGCGATCAAAGCCGCGACTACGTGGTGGTGGGCGGTGCCGTGGATACCGGAGGGCGGCAGCAACTGCGAAATCTCAAGCGCCTGCTGATGGTATTATTTGTGGTCATGATTTTGATTGTCGGCTATGCCGGTTGGGTTTTCAGTGCCCGCGCCCTTCGCCCCATCAACAAAGTGATTTCCGATGCAAAAAATCTATCGCCCCACACGCTGGGCCTACGCCTGACGCCCGCTGCCCAACAGGACGAAATCGGAAAGCTGATCTCCATCATCAACGAACAACTGGCCCGCATTGAAGCCGCCTTCAACCTGCAGAAAATGTTTGTGGCCAATGTGTCGCATGAGCTGAACAACCCCCTGACCAAGATTACGTCACAATTGGAAGTAACCCTGTTTAAGCCCCGGCCACTGGACGAATATCAAAAAACGATTGAGTCCGTGCTGGAAGACATACGCGAGCTGAACCAGCTCTCGGCCAGTTTGCTGGAGTTGGCGCGTATTGCTCAAAATGAAAATACGTTTGTGCGGCAACAGGTGCGCCTGGACGAGATTCTCTGGGATGTGCGCGACAGCCTGCAGGCCATGGATGCGCGCTACGTGGTGGGCGTGGAGATACGCGACATGCCGGATGATGACCGCCAACTGTGCGTGATAGGCAACCCGTATCTGATCAAAGTAGCGTTGCGCAACATGGTGGAAAACGCCTGTAAGTTTTCCGCCAATCACCGGGCTCACGTAACGCTTCAGCGCACACACGACCAGCTAACGGTATCCATTGCCGACAAGGGCATTGGCATGAAGCCAAGCGACATTGCCCATATTTTCCAACCCTTTTTCCGTACGGACGCCAGCTCGAAAATCAAGGGCCATGGGGTTGGGTTGTCGCTCAGCCATCGCATCATCGCCATTCATCATGGCCAAATACACGTGGATTCAGCGCTGGGCGTGGGCACGTTGGTCACCGTTTCGCTACCGGGCGTGTCGGGGTAATCTAATGTAGTTTTAATGACGTTTGGGCAGCGGGTAGGTGGCAGCCCGCTACATTTACTGCTCATAGTTTTTTCGGTTTTACAGGTTATCCGGAATAGTCGCTAAGCCAAGATGATTCCGGTGGAAACCGGCCCTTCACGGGCCGGTTTTTTTATGGCTTGGCGGGTTTCTCCACGCGCACGCCCACGGCTAACACTCCCGGCAGGGTATCTTGCCGCATGAATTGTTCCAAGCGTACCTGATACTTGCCTTTGGCCGGAAAGGCAAATCCGGGCGAAAGCACAAAGCGGTGGTCAAACACATCGCCTAACCCACTTTGGCCAAAGGGCTCGCCTGTCTTTTGATCAAACAAGTAGCTGCCGACCAGTTTACGCTCCAAAACCAACCCGGTGGAATCGTGCAAACTGTAGTTGACGAACAAGCGGGCATAGGGATAGTCGAGCGAATTGCGGACCGTGTAGTAGATCGGTAAGGTTTCGGGTTCGTTCACCTCAAATTCAAAAGCGGGCACCACCTTTACATCCCACGCGCGCGCGGCAAACGTAACGTGGTCCTCGTACAACCGGTTATCGTGGCATGCCACTACACAAAGGCATGCACACACGAAGGCAACATACCTCATGGCTTGCGGGGCGGATTGTTCGGTTGGTTGCCATTGTTGTTTCGCGCGTTGGGTTGGCGCGGGGGGCCTCCGCGTTGATGGCCGCGCGGGGGACCTCCCGATGGCGGTTGCGATTTCCCCTCTCCCATCGGCCGCGCATTTCCGCCACGCTTATTCTTGCCGCGGTTCTTATTTCGGTTTTTGTTGCGGCTTTTGAACTTTTTGTCGAGGTTTTCGAGGTCACTGTTAAGCACACTCACCGGTTCGCGCGCCTCCACTTCATCTTCCTCCAGGGTGGCCGGCTTTTTACCCGCCTTGTTCAATGCCAGAATCTCGTTCACCCGCTCCACATCCAGCGGATACCATGTGTTTTCTTCTTTGTAGCCAAACCACATGATCTTTCGGAAGATGTCTGTTTTCTGCAACATGGCCGCACCTCTTTCGGTTTGCAGCGGTGCATCGATAGACGGGATGTAGCGGAGTGCATCCATGTAGGTTTCCAACTCGTAATTCAGGCAGCACTTGAGACGCCCGCACTGACCCGACAGCTTGCTGGGGTTTAGTGACAGGTTTTGGTAGCGTGCGGCACTGGTGGCCACGTTCTTAAAGTCGCCCAACCACGTGGAGCAACACAGCTCGCGACCGCACACGCCAATGCCACCCAGGCGGCCTGCTTCCTGGCGCAGGCTGATCTGGCGCATCTCCACCCGTATTTTGAACTCACCGGCCAGAATCTTGATCAACTCACGGAAGTCCACACGGTCTTCGGCTGAGTAGAAAAACGTGGCCTTGGTGTTGTCGGCTTGGTACTCCACATCCGACAATTTCATCTGTAGCCGCAATTGATGGATTACCTCGCGTGTGCGGTACAAGGTGGGCAGCTCGCGCTTTTTGGCCTCTTCATTTTTCTCGATGTCTTTTTGAGAGGCCAGCCGGTAAATCTTTCTGATCTCGTCATCGTTGGCCACCTTCTTTTTTTGCATTTGCAGGCGTACCAATTCGCCCTGCAACGATACGTGACCCAAATGGTGACCCGTGGCGGCCTCTACAATGATGGCATCGCCCGTGGTCAGTGGCAGCCGGTCGGTGTTGCGATAGAAATCCTTACGCCCTCCTTTGAAGCGTACTTCGACCACATCAAATTTATCTTCGCGAGGCACGTCCATATTGGACAGCCAATCGAATACGTTCATTTTGTTACAGCCTCCGGTGCCGCAGGCGCCATTGTTTTGGCAACCGGCTACCTGGCCGTCTTTTTTTGTTCCACATGCGCAACCCATATCCTATGGCAATAGAATAACATTCAATTTTGTCACCCTCAAAAAATTACGATCGTACGTCATCCACCAAATGTAGCAAATCCATACCAATGTCGGCCCGTAGGTATTTGCCGGGCCAAGCAATGGCGCCTGCGGTAGTGTAGGCCTGGGCGCGGGCCTCTGCCAGCGAACCCGCTACCGCGGTGATGCCAAACACCCGACCTCCGTCCGTCACCAATTGATCTCCGGCTTTACGGGTGCCGGCATGAAACACGTGTGCCGGTCCACGACCCACGTCAATCACATGCCCTTTTGTGAAGTCGCCCGGGTAGCCGCCCGAAGCCATCACCACCGTGAGCGCATGCGCGGGGCTGATGGCGATGGTTTTATTTTTGAGCTGCCCCCTGGCACATGCGCTGAGCAAGTCCAGCAGGTCGGACTCGATGCGGCTGACTACCGATTGCGTTTCCGGATCGCCCATGCGCACGTTGTACTCGATCACGTATGGTTCGCCCTCCACGTTCATCAGCCCGATAAAGATGAATCCCCGGTACGGGATGCCTTCTTTTTGGAGCCCGGCCAACGTGGGTTTGATCACGCGCTCTTCCACCTTCTGCAAAAAGGCAGGCGTGGCAAACGGCACCGGTGACACCGACCCCATCCCTCCGGTGTTTGGCCCGGTGTCGCCATCGCCTATGCGTTTGTAATCTTTCGCTTCGGGCAGCACCACATACCCATCGCCATCGGTCAGCACAAACACCGATAACTCAATGCCACGCAAAAATTCTTCGATCAGCACTTTGGCACTGGCCTCGCCAAACTTTTTTTGTTCCAGCATGGCGCGCAGTTCGGCCTGTGCCGCTGCGTGCGTAGTGCAAATGACTACCCCTTTTCCTGCCGCCAGGCCGTCTGCCTTCAATACTATGGGCAATGCACACGTGGCCAGGTAGTGCAGCCCTTCGGCCAGGTTGGTCAGCGTGACGGTGAATGCCTTGGCCGTGGGTACGCCATGGCGCTGCATAAACTGTTTGGAGAAGTCCTTGCTGCCTTCCAGGGCGGCACCGACTTTGCCGGGCCCTACCAGGCCGATGTGTTGGAGCGTGGGGTCGCTTTCAAAGTAATCGCGGATGCCCTGCACCAGGGGCCCTTCTGGCCCCACCACCACCAGGTCAATTTTGTTCGCACGGCATGCTTGGCCCACGGCTGCAAAGTCTGCCGGGGCAATGGGCAGGTTGTGCGCAAGGGTTGCGGTGCCCGGGTTGCCCGGGGCCACCCACAGGTGATCGCATTGCTTGCTCTGCTTTATCTTCCAGGCCAACGCATGCTCGCGGCCACCACTGCCAATAAGTAATACGTTCATTTTGCCGCTGGATTAAAAAGTGGCAAAGATAGCGCGTGAGGCGGTACGCTTCGCCATTCCCTTTGTAACTTACGCACCGTGATTTCGTCCGAGAACTGGCTTTTGCTTGGCTCCATTTTGCTGTTGGTGAGTATCCTCACAAGCAAAACGTCTTTCCGGCTGGGCATTCCCGCGCTCATCATCTTTTTGTTGGTAGGCATGCTGGCGGGCAGCGATGGGCCGGGCGGCATTTATTTCAACGACCCCAAGACGGCCCAGTTTCTGGGCACGGTGGCCCTCACGCTCATCCTCTTTTCGGGTGGGCTGGACACCAAGATCGAGAGCATCCGCCCCGTTATTTGGCAGGGGATGTCACTGGCCACGCTGGGCGTCTTCGCCACAGCCGTGCTGGTGGGCGGCTTTGTTTCCTGGCTGCTGAACTTTTCCTTTTTGAGCGGCATGTTGGTTGGTGCCATCGTCTCTTCTACAGACGCAGCCGCTGTTTTTTCGGTGCTGCGCACGCGAAGAATCGGGTTGAAAGGAAACCTGCGACCGTTGCTGGAATTGGAAAGCGGCAGCAACGACCCGATGGCGTTCTTCTTGACGGTGGCGCTGACGCAGTTGGTTATGCAGCCCGAGGCCGGCCTTTGGCCTTTTGTGATCATGTTTCTGAAGCAGATGATCATCGGTGGCCTGGCGGGCTATGGCTTGGGCCGCGGCATGGTGTGGCTCATCAACCGCATACGGCTGGACGTGGAAGGGCTGTATCCCGTTTTGGTGATGGCGCTTGTGTTCTTTACCTACTCGGCCACCGATTTTATGGGGGGCAACGGCTTTCTGGCGGTGTACCTGGCGGGTATCTGGTTGGGCAATGCTGTGTTCATCCACAAGAAAAGCCTGCTGCGTTTTTATGACGGCCTGGCGTGGTTGATGCAGATTGTCATGTTTTTGACGCTGGGCCTGCTGGTGTTTCCGCAGCAGATTGTGCCCATCATCGATGAAGGAATTCTGGTGGCGTTGTTTTTGATTTTCGTAGCCCGGCCTGTGGCGGTGTTCATCGCCTTGGCCCGGGCTACGGGGTTGAACGTGCGCAAAAAACTGTTCATCTCATGGGTTGGCTTGCGGGGTGCCGTGCCCATTGTGTTTGCCACTTTTCCGCTGCTGGCGGGGGTGCCGTACTCCAACATGATTTTCAATTTGGTCTTTTTCGTGTCGGTACTGTCGGTGCTGCTGCAAGGATACACGCTGCCGCTGGTGGCCAAGTGGCTGCGGGTGAGTGTGCCGGAGCGCATCGCCCGCAAGTCGGTCTTGGATTTGGAGCTCGATGAGGGAGCCAAATCGCAATTGTTTGAATTTGACGTGGTGGCCGGGGCGCCCGCGGTGGGGAAATCAATCGTGCAACTGGCCCTGCCCGCCAAGGCTTTGATCGTGCTGATCCGCAGGAACCAGAAGTATGAGGTGCCACGGGGCGCTACGATCATCCGCGAAAATGATCATCTGTTGGTGATGGCCGACAACTCCGAATTGGGCGATGATTTGCACCGGTTGTTTGAAGAGAAGGCACCGTAAAAAAGCGGCCGGCCACGGGTAAACCCGTGGCCGGCCGCCAAAAAAATGGGTTGCGTCAATTGGCGTATTCGCTCAAAAACTTAATGCGCATCAGACGTAAGTTTTCTTCCGAGAAATCGGTATCGTCTTCGCCTTTGAAGGCAGCCAAGGCCGCTCCGATGTCGTCCGTCTCGGAGTTGAGAAAGTAATCGTAGATCTGCTCTTGCTTGTCGTCTTCCAGCACTTGCTCAATGAAGTAGTCTATGTTGAGTTTGGTGCCGGAGTAACAAATGTTCTCGATTTCGGTGAGCAGTTCTTCAAAACTCATCTTCAGCGAGTCGGCAATTTCGTCCAGCTCAATTTTCCGGTCTATCTGCTGTATGATCTGAATTTTTGCTTTTGATTTGTTGACGGAGCTTTTCACCACCACATCGCTGGCGGTTTCGATATCGTTGTCGTCTACGTACTTCTGGATCAACGTCAAAAAATCTTTGCCAAATTTGTTCACCTTGCCCATGCCCACCCCGTTTACCGAGGCAAGCTCTTCTTTGTTGGTGGGATACGTGGTGGCCATTTCCTCCAGCGAGGGATCTTGAAAGATCACGTACGGGGGCAGGTCTTTTTCTTTGGCTACCTTCTTGCGAAGGTCTTTGAGCATTTCAAACAATTTTACATCGTAGGATTTGGTGTTGGTGGGCACCCGGTCCATCACTTCCTCGTCTTCCACATCGGTGGTAAAGTCGTGGTCTTTGGCGAGCTCGATGGAGTGGGGTTTTTTCAGGAATTTTTTTCCTTTTTCCGAGATCTTCAACACGCCCACGTTCTCAATGTCCTTCTCCATGTATTGATAGATGAGCGCCTGGCGGATCACCGATTTCCAGAAGTCTTCGCTCTCGGTATCGCCTTTGCCAAACACCTTCAGGTCGAAATGGCCATAACTTTTGACGTACTCATCTTCAATGCCGCGTATCACATTCACCAGGTGGCCCAGTGCAAAGCGCTCGTTGGTTTGCACCACGGCCTCCAACGCGATTTTCACGAAATCCATCCCTTCAAATCGCTCGCGCGGATGGATGCAGTTGTCGCACATGCCGCAGTTATCCCCTTTGTATTCCTCGCCAAAGTAGTGGAGCAGTTGCTTTCGCCTGCACACGGGCGATTCGGCATAAAACTCCATCTCTTGCAACAGGATGCGTGCATTTTCGCGCTCTTGTACCGATTTGTCTTTGTTGAATTTCTCCAGCTTGTTCAAGTCGTTGTGGCTGTAGAACATCAGGCAATTGCCTTCCAGCCCATCGCGCCCGGCCCGGCCGGTTTCCTGGTAGTAGCCTTCGAGTGATTTGGGCACATCGTAATGCACCACAAAGCGCACATCGGGTTTGTCGATGCCCATGCCAAAGGCGATGGTGGCCACAATGATGTTGACTTCTTCGTTCAGAAAGGCGTCTTGGTTGCGCATGCGCACGTCTGGCTCAAGCCCCGCATGGTAGGGGGCTGCCTTGAACCCATTGACGTTGAGTAACTGCGCGATTTCTTCGACCTTTTTGCGGCTGAGGCAATAGACTACGCCCGACTTTCCTTTGTTTTCTTTGAGGAAGCGGATCAACTGCTTTTTGGTCTCCTTCTTGGGCCGCACTTCGTAGTAGAGATTTTTGCGGTTGAAGGACGACAGAAACACGTCTGCTTCTTCCATCTGCAAGTTCTTCTGAATATCCAACTGCACTTTGGGCGTGGCCGTGGCGGTGAGCGCGATCACGGGCAGATCGCCCAATTGGCCGATCATGGACTTGATTTTGCGGTACTCGGGGCGGAAATCATGGCCCCACTCAGAGATGCAGTGGGCCTCGTCAATGGCTACAAACGACACGTTGACTTTCTGCAAAAAAGCGATGTTCTCTTCCTTGTTGAGCGACTCGGGCGCCACGTATAACAACTTGATACTGCCACTCAGCGCATCTTTACGCAGGCGTGTGATTTCCGACTTGCTCAGCGTGGAGTTCAGGAACCGCGCATGCACCCCGTGGGCGTTGAGTTGGTCCACCTGGTTTTTCATCAGTGCGATGAGCGGGGAAATGACAATGGCCAAGCCGTCTTTGACCATGGCCGGCAGTTGATAGCATAAACTTTTGCCCGCCCCGGTGGGCATGATGACAAACGTGTTGCGGCCGGACAGAATATTTTTAATGACAACCTCCTGGTTTCCACG
Organism: Cyclobacteriaceae bacterium; assembly: GCA_025455015.1. Lineage (GTDB taxonomy): Bacteria > Bacteroidota > Bacteroidia > Cytophagales > Cyclobacteriaceae > ELB16-189. The sequence continues at coordinate 15,199 of JALONI010000014.1, forward strand.
GAAACTGCCGTAGCCAAATATTTCCTTCAGCTTTTCTTTCAATAAGTCCTTCTCTTCTGCTACTACCATATATTACAATCGTCTATTTCGTTATTGTATGGTTAACTTTGTTTTTCTTTGGGGATTATTTCTAACGGGCATTGAATTTAGAAAAAAATATCCGAACCATCGCTACCCGCGTACTATTAAATGAGTCAAAAGCGGTAGAAAACCTCATAAATTTGATTGACGGTGATTTTGAGGCATGTGTGCGCGAAATCCATGGTTGCAAGGGCAGGGTGGTCATCACGGGCATCGGCAAAAGCGCCATTATCGCCAATAAAATCGTAGCCACCATGAATTCCACCGGCACCCCGGCCCTGTTCATGCACGCGGCCGATGCCATCCATGGCGACCTGGGCATGATCCAGCCCGAAGATGTGGTGATTTGCCTGTCTAAAAGTGGTAACACGCCAGAGATCAAAGTGTTAGTGCCCTTGTTGAAACGCAGGGGCTCCAAGCTTGTTGCGCTGGTCAGCAATACAAAATCGTACTTGGCCGAGCAGGCCGATTTCGTGCTCAACGCCACCATTTCGGAAGAAGCCTGCCCCAACAACCTGGCCCCCACCACCAGCACCACGGCCCACCTGGCGTTGGGCGATGCGCTGGCCGTTTGCCTGCTGGAACTGAAAAACTTTACCCCCGAGGATTTTGCCCGTTATCACCCGGGCGGGGCCTTGGGCAAGCAGCTTTATCTGAAAGTGGGCGATATTTTGGGAAAAAATGAGCTGCCGGTGGTGGCCCCCGAAGCCCCCCTGCGCGATGTGATCATTGAGATATCCAGCAAACGCCTGGGCGCCACCGCGGTGGCCACCCCCGACCGAAAACTGTTGGGCATCATCACCGATGGCGACCTGCGCAGGATGTTGCAAAGCCAAAACGACATCAGCCAGATCAAGGCCGCAGACATCATGACGCGCACCCCCAAGGCGATTGCCCGCGAGGCCTTTGCCGTGGCGGCCCTGCAGTTGATGCAAGCCAACAATATTTCCCAACTGGTGGTAAAGGATGGCGATGAGGTAGCAGGGTTCATCCACCTGCATGACTTATTGAAAGAAGGAATCGTGTAAGAATGACAGCAGACCCCATGGCACTTCGCAGCAACCCCAACTTATACATCGTGCTCATGGCCGGTGGCGTGGGCACACGCTTTTGGCCCTACAGCCGCAACGCGCGCCCCAAGCAATTTCTGGACGTGATGAACACCGGAAAAACGCTGTTGCAATCCACGTTTGAACGGTTTTTGCCGCTGTGCCCGCCCGAAAACATTTTTGTGGTCACCAGCGAGGAGCACGTGGCCATCACGCGCGAGCAACTGCCGCAACTGCACCCCGGCCAGATACTGGCCGAGCCCATGCGCAAGAACACCGCCCCCTGCATTTTGTACGCCAGTTTGAAGATACGCAAACTCAACCCGCAGGCCGTTATTGCGGTGAGTCCGTCCGATCACCTGATCCTGAACGAGGCGGAGTTTCAGAAAACCATCTATCGCGCCAGCGAGGAAGCGAAAGGCCACGACAAGCTCATCACGCTGGGGGTTACGCCCACGCGCCCCGAAACCGGCTATGGCTACATCCAATACATCGAAGAAAAAGGCGCGTTGAAAAAAGTAAAGACGTTTACCGAAAAACCCGAGCTGTCGCTGGCCAAGAAGTTTGTAGACAGTGGCGACTTTGTATGGAACTCGGGCATCTTTGTGTGGGGCAGCCAAGCCATTTTGAATTCGTTTGCGCGACACCTGCCCGAAATGGTTGAAATCTTTTCCGAAACCGAAGGCAAAATCAACACCCCCGAAGAGGCCGCGGCCATCAAGCTGGCCTATGCGCAGTGTAAAAATATTTCCATCGACTATGGCATTATGGAAAAGGCCGACAACGTGTACGTGGCGTTGAGCAGCTTTGCCTGGAGCGATTTGGGTTCGTGGGCTTCGCTGCACGAAATTTCCGAACGCGATGCGCAGCACAACAACCTGGTGGATGGCGATGCCATGCTCTACGATGTGCGCAATTCTGTGATCAAAGGCCCAAAAGACAAACTGATTGTGGCCCAAGGGCTCAACGGCTATCTGGTAGGGATTTTTGAAAATGTGGTGATTGTCTGTGAAAAAGACAAAGAAGAACTCTTCCGCAGGTTTATCAACGACCTGAAAGCCAAGAACAACGGTGGCGAATATCTGTAGCCGGAGCGGTTACATCCGCTTCTGCCGCACCGCTTCATAAATGGCGATGCCTGCCGCCACCGATACATTCAGCGAGGCGATGTGGCCTTGCATGGGTATCTTCGCCAGTATATCCGCCTCGCGCAGCAAGTCAGGCGAGATTCCATCCTCTTCAGACCCCATCACCACGGCCAGCGGCCCTTTCATGTCCACATCGAACAAGAGGTGCTCGGCTTTCTCGGTACACGCAATGACTTGAATGCCGTTTTGCTTTAGCAGCTTTATGGTTTTGCGCAGGTCGCTGACACGGCACACGGGCATGTAGCTGAGGGCTCCGGCCGAAGTTTTCACCGCATCGCCTGTGATGGGCGCATTGCCTTTGTCCGCCAGGATAATGCCGGTGAGCCCTGCGCAGTCGGCTGTGCGTGCCATCGCGCCAAAGTTGCGCACATCGGTTACGCGGTCCACGATCAAAAAAAACGGCTCACGGCCATGGGCATAGGCATGATCGATCAGGTCTTCCACCTGCGCATACGTGACGGCCGACAGGAGGCAGATGACGCCCTGGTGGTTTTTGGAGGAGAGCCGGTTGAGTTTTTCCTGGGGAGTGAACGTGTAGGGCACGTTGTGTTGCTTGGCTGTTTGGATCAACTCTTTGATGAGGTCGTTTGCCAACCCCGTTTGTACGTACACGCGCTCGATGGGCCGCTGGGCGCGGATGGCCTCCATTACGGCACGGGTGCCAAAAATCATGTCTTTCTTTTCCATGCGGGGGCGAAGATACGGGTATGCCCTCATGATTTCAACTGCCCTGCGGATGCTTTTTCTCTTGTCGCCTGCTTTTTTTGAAGCCATGACTATTTTCAGAGTCCTTTCGTTCGTGTCTACCCTAAGGCCTCCGAACAAAGGCGAGTTTCGCTTCGCACGTACTATTTCTTCGTAGGGTATCACAATCTCCTTGACTAAGTCATTGTACATCTTGTAGCGATTCTTCCCGGATTTTTCCGGGCGGAACACCAAGTGGGTTTGCGTGAAATAGATGTCTCCCAGAACCGAGAAAGGTGGAACCGCAAATCCGTTGTCCAAAAGGAGTGTGACACCTTCCCTCTTCATCAACGCGTTTGACACGTCAGGGCTCTGGCCGTTGACAACAAAACTACAAACGAAAAATACCAAAGGCAGCACATGCCTTGTACTAACTATGCTTGATATAGTCAATACACTCATATACATGCCCAATGGCCGGGATTGGTCAAACATTGCTCCCATTCCAAAAATCCTCCACCAATATTCGATGGGTTGAAATCGGTAAAGTAATAGCCCCTTGAGGCGAGGTCATAACCAACTGCTCCTCCATAAACACCACCTACTATCGCACCAACTGCAATCATAGTGCCCCATGCGGCCGCAGAAATGTAGGCACCGGCAGCAACCGCAGCCGCTCCTCCCGTAACTACAACCGCAACTACAACAACCGCAGCAACCACTGCTGTTACAAAGGCCGATACAAGCTTTTTGAACCATCTTTTGCCTTTTCCAGCGCTTTGGGATTCAAGATCGTAGGTCGCATATACCAAATCTACCATTGAATGATCTTCGAAGTCAGCAAAAGAAATTAGAGCCATTTGCTCTTCCTGAGTTAAAGTGGGTTCGTTTGTTACTCTTGTTCTAAACTCCTGAATGACGCCCTTCATGCGAGCAATAACTTCATCAGGCCCCTCCGAAAAATCTGATGAAATCTGTAATCCATTTTCCATATCCGATTTCAATCTCTCTGTGAGGCCGCTTACGGCAACAGAGATGCCATTCTCATGTGTTCTTTGGTTACCCGAGAGCTTAGTTCCAATCTGAAGAATCTCTTCACTTATATCTGAAGCAATTTTTTTGCCTTGCTCATCAAGTATTGGCGAAAGGTATTCTAGTAAGTATCGTTTTTTATCATCGTGCCCAACATATGTTCGAAGAAACATATTGGTTTCAGATCTCCTTAGTAATCCATTAAATGCTTCCGAATTACGTAAAAGATGAAGACTGATGGATTCCTCATCCTTTAATTCAACAAAAGTCTCGTCACTGCACGAGAACCCCATGGTAATTAGCCAGGCAAAAAATAGTGTTTTTGCGGTTTTTTTCATGTCGATTCGTTTTGTTGACATAAAGTCATAAAAACTCCTTAAATTACCAAACCCGCGCCCCACGCGCGCGCAACACAAAATCCGCTAACACCAACGCGGCCATGGCCTCCACAATGGGCACAGCGCGTGGTACCACACAGGGGTCATGGCGGCCCTTGCCGCTCACAGTCACTTCGTTGCCGTCTTTGTCCACGCTGCTTTGGTCTTGCATGATGGTGGCCACCGGCTTGAACGCCACCGTGAAATAAATGTCTTCGCCATTGCTGATGCCGCCCTGAATGCCGCCCGAGTGGTTCGTCTTGGTTTTGATTTGGCCGCCTTCGGTGTAAAATTCATCGTTGTGTTGCGAACCGCGCAGCGCGATGCCCGCAAAGCCACTCCCGTATTCAAAACCTTTTACAGCATTGATGCTGAGCATGGCCTTGCCCAACTCGGCATGCAGCTTATCAAAGACAGGCTCGCCCAGGCCCACGGGCGCGTGCCGGACCACGCACGTCACACTGCCACCAATGGTGTCGCGCTCCAGCCGCACCTGATCGATGAGCGCAATCATTTGCTGCGCGGTGGCGGGGTCCGGGCAGCGGACGATGTTGTTTTCCGTTTGGGACAGGTCGAGCTCCGGATAAGGCGGAGCCTTTAGGTCACCCACTTGCGAGACGTACGCCTGAACGGTGACGCCCATCTGCTGCAGGAAAAGTTTGGCGATGGCCCCGGCCGCCACACGGGCAGCCGTTTCGCGGGCCGAACTGCGCCCCCCGCCCCGGTGGTCGCGCAGGCCGTATTTAGCCTGGTAGGTGTAATCGGCATGCGAGGGCCGAAAGGCATGTTCGAGGTGGTTGTAGTCTTTGCTGCGTTGGTCTTCGTTTTCGATCATCAGCGCGATGGGCATGCCTGTGGACTTGCCCTCAAACACGCCTGAGAGGATTTGGGCAGCGTCTGCCTCTTTACGCTGCGTGGTGATCTTGGATTGTCCCGGCTTGCGCCTGTCCAACTCGCGCTGAATGAATGCCTCGTCTATGGCCAGCCCCGCGGGGCAGCCGTCAATGATCACACCAATGGCACGGCCGTGCGACTCGCCAAACGTGGTGATGCGGAAAAGGCTTCCATAACTATTGCCCATGTGCGTCCGATTTGAAAATGGACAAGATGTCGGTTTTTTGGTTCTGCCGCAAGTTCCCAGATTCACCGGGGCAAGAAAACTACGAAACAATCGCCCGTAAACGGATGATTGAAACCCCGCGGTGTGCCTGCCGCGACAATTTGCTTAAATTTGAACAAGTAAAGTTAACGACTGAGCAAAATTGAAAACCCATCACAAAATAATAAATGGCGACAGCAGACAAATGTCTGACCTGCCGGATGGTTCGATCCATCTATCGATTACATCTCCCCCCTATTGGCAATTAAAAGACTACGGGACCGAAAATCAAATCGGTTTTCATGACAGCTACGAGAGCTATATCAACAATCTAAACTTGGTTTGGAAAGAATGCTATCGCGTTCTGCATAGTGGCTGCCGATTATGTGTTAATATTGGTGATCAGTTCGCTCGTGCTGTTTATTATGGACGCTATAAAGTCATTCCCATTCGAGAAGAAATCATCAAATTCTGCGAGAATATCGGATTTGACTATATGGGCGCCATCATTTGGCAAAAAGTTACCACTTCCAACACCACGGGCGGAGGCGTTCAAATGGGTTCGTATCCGCATCCGCGGAATGGAATACTGAAATTGGACTATGAGTTCATTTTGGTTTTCAAAAAACTGGGAGACAGCCCAAAGCCAACTAAAGAGCAAAAAGAACTTTCAAAAATGACTGCTGAAGAATGGAACACTTTCTTCGCAGGCCATTGGAATTTCGCTGGGGCACGACAGACCGGACATATTGCAATGTTCCCGGAGGAACTTCCGAGGCGACTAATCAAAATGTTTTCGTTTGTTGGGGAAACCATTCTCGATCCTTTTGCAGGAAGCGGAACAACGGCACTGGCGGCTAAAAATATGGGCAGAAACTCTGTTGGTTTTGAAATCAATCCAGAGTTTATTCCAGTAATCAAAGAAAAGTTAAAAGTACACCAGAAAGATCTCCATGGTACAACTTATGAATTCTCACAACAAACACTAGTGATTAAAGACTTTAATGGTGATATTCAAAAACTGCCATACATCTTCAAAGATCCCCATGCTCTTGATAAAAAGATTGATGTGAAGAAGCTTCAGTTCGGGTCGAAGATCGACAAAAATAGCGCAACGAGTCGACATGAGTTGTTTATGGTAAAAGAGGTTATCAGCACAGAAAAAATTCGCTTGAACAACGACTTGATTATTAAACTTATTGGCGTGAAAAGTGACCCTGTTGTTAACGGAAAAGCAACCACTTTTCTAATCGAAAAGACGAAGGGGAAGAAGGTATTTATGAGATATGATAATGTAAAATACGACAGCGAGAACAACTTGCTCTGTTATCTCTATCTTGAAAACAAAACATTTCTCAACGCCCACCTAATTAAAAATGGCCTAGCTGTGGTGGATAGCAACACTGATTTTAAATATAAGGAGAAATTCAATAAAATTCAGACTGAAGCAAAACAACTCTCATGATCCTGTTTCTAAAGTACAAGGGTAAGTAGGTCTTCCGAAAAATGTCGCGGATAGCTTCTAAACAACATCAAATGGCCAAAAAAATCACAAAGAAAGTTGCGAAGACATTCGGAAAGAAAGAAAAAGTCCTCAATTATGCGAGCAATACTTATCAATTAACCCGTCCAAAGAAAGTCGGTGCGGTAATGGCTCTGATACGAGATTGTCAACCAAAATCATTTCAGGAATGGGAAAAATTCTATTTCGAAAAAGCTTTTACTAAAACAAAAGAGCCAACTAAAGTAACAAAAGAAATTTTGACGGAATTAGGCTTTCGGCTATATGAAAAAATTACCCAGACGGTGATTCCTGAATGGACTGAGGCGTTTGGTCAAATAACCAAAGACGATTGTGTTGAATTTATATATGAAGTTACTATCCACCGGACGTATGATGGATTTATCAGAGAAAAATCGGTGGTAAATGATAATCTTTCAAAGCGTTTTCCGAATGTCCGATTCGAGGAAAGTGAGCCTGAACTCGACCATTCGGGCGATATCGACTACCTCGGTTGGGTTGGCGAACGGGCCTTTGGCCTGCAGATCAAGCCAATCACGGCTCAAGCTAATTTTGGAAACTATTCGGTAAGCGAAAGAATGAAAAAAAGCTTTGACGAATTTACGGAGAACTTTGGAGGCCGGGTGTTTATCATCTTTTGTGAAAAAGAGCGGATCAAAGACGAGGGCCAAGTCATCGTGCAGATTCAGAACGAGATTGAAAGGTTAAGGAACTAAAAAGAACGCCTCGAATTTTACCACCCATGAATTTTGTGTTCCCGGGCTTTTTGTGGGCGCTGCCTGTGCTGGCCATTCCGATCATTGTGCACTTGTTCAACTTCCGCAAGACCACGAAAATATTTTTCTCCAACACGCGCCTGTTGCGGCAAGTAAAGGAAGAAACCACCCAAAAACGTAAGCTTAAGCAGTACCTGGTACTGGCCGCGCGTCTGCTGTTTCTGTTTTTTTTGGTGATGGCTTTTGCGCAGCCTTTTTTGCCCGCCCGCGAAGAGCGGCCGGCCGGGCGCAACATCACCATTTACCTCGACAATTCGTTCAGCCTGTCGGCACCGGCCGGTGAAAACCTGCGCGGGCTGGACGAAGCCATCGCCAAGGTGCGCGAAATCATCCAGGTGTTTCCGCTGGAGACACGCTATTGCCTGATCACGAACGACTTCGCGCCCTTCTCCAACTCGTTCAAGACGCGGGCGGAACTGGACGACCTGCTTTCGCAGATGCGGCTGTCGCCCCTCAGCCGGGGGCAAGCCGAAATTTTGCAACGCGTGCCGGCCGAAAGCCGCGATGTGTTTTGGGTGTCGGATTTTCAAAAATCAACGCTTGCCCCGGCCCCACCTGACTCCACATTGTTTATTCAACTGGTGCCGGTGGCCTTACAGCGGGTAGGCAACGTGCTGGTGGATACGGTCTATCTCGAAAACCCGCTGGTGGTCAGTGGCGAACGCAACCGCATCCACGTGCGTTTTCGAAATGATGGCGACAAAGCCATTGACGCGTTGGTGGCCAAGCTGACCTTAAACGAAGTGCAGGCTGCCACCGCCACGCTGGCCATCCCCGCCAAGGGCACAGCCGAAACCGAATTTGACATTGCCAGTGAACTTCCGCAGCGCAACACGGCCCGCATCAGCTTCAACGACTTTGCCGTTCCCTTTGACAACGAATTTTACTTCACGCTGAATTTCTCCGAACGCATCCGCGTAAGCGAGATAAGCACAACGGAAGCGCCCACCGCCATCGAAAAAGTGTATGGCAACCGTGACTTGTTTCGTGTGCGCAGTTTCCAAACGGGCAATGTTGACTACAGTTGGGTGAGCCAGTCAGACTGGGTGGTGCTCAATGGCGTGGATAAACCCGATGCCGCGCTGGTGGCCGCACTGACCGCCTACGTGGCCAATAACGGATCGCTGCTGCTCATACCGGGCACCTCCCCCGACATCCCTACCTACCAACAACTGCTGTCGCTGCCGGCACTGAAAAAAGTGGAGGGTGCGGCCGCGGCCGAGTTGCAAACGCCCGACTACAAAAATCCCATGTTTCAAAACGTATTTGAGGAACGGGTGACGAACCTCAAGATGCCAATGGCCAAAAAACTGTTGGATTGGGGGAACGACCGATCTGCCTTGCTGGCGTGGCGCGATGGCAGCCCTTTTCTTTCGTCCGTTGGAAGGCGCTACGTGATGGCCAGTCCGCTCACGGCCGGCTTTTCTGATTTTTCGGCCCACGCACTTTTTGTGCCGGTCATGTATCGGTTGGCCGCGTGGGGTAAGCGTCAGGAGCAGCAGCCATACTACGCCATGGGCGACCACACTATTACCATCACAGCCGACAGCCTGGAAGGCGAAGAGCCTGTGCGCCTATCGGGCGCGCTGGAAATGATACCGCCCCAACGAAGATCGGCCGGCCGCGTGGTGTTGGAAATACCCAAGTTTTCGATGGGCACGGGCTATTATTACGTGCTGTACCAGCGCGACACATTGGACCAGTTAGCTTTTAATCTCTTGCCGCAGGAATCGCGACTGGCCACCTACACAGCTGCCGAAGTAAAAGAACAGATGGGAGGTGGAAAAAACATTGCCCCATTTGATGCCCTGACAGCCGAGGCTTTTGCCGATGACCTGAAAAGCAAATACCAGGGCAGACCTCTGTGGAAGTACATGATCATAGCCGCCTTGTTGTTTTTGTTGGCGGAAGTCGCCCTGCTGCGCATGTTGAAATGAAGCCTCAAGGCCCTTTCAGCTACAAAAGAAAAGCCGGATATTTGTTGCGCCTCTGATTGCTACCAACCTGCCGGGAATGAAAATACTGATCCAATCTGCCCTCCTTCTCGACAAAAAATCTCCGCACCACGGCAAAAAACGAAACGTACTGATCACCAACGGCCGCATTACCGACATTGGCGACAAAAACTACGCTACCGACCGACTCATTGACGCCACAGGGATGGTGCTAAGCCCCGGCTGGGTAGACATTGGCAGCTACGTAGGCGACCCCGGCCACGAGTACAAAGAAGACCTGACTTCCCTGGCCAAGACCGCGGCAGCCGGAGGCTTTACCGAGGTGGCGGTGTTGCCCAACACTTCGCCCACGGTGCAAACCAAAAATGAGGTGGCTTATCTTCAGCATGGCAACGACAACCGCTTGACGCAACTGCACCCGCTGGCGGCCGTTACCAAGGGAACCAAAGGTGAAGAACTGACCGAGATGCTGGACTTGCACGAGGCGGGCGCAGTGGCTTTTACCGATGGCCTGAAGCCCGTGTGGCATACGGATATTTTTCTGAAGACACTTCAATACCTGCAAAAAGTAAATGGCCTGTTGATCGATCATCCGTCCGATCCGTGGTTGGCACTGTTTGGGCAAATGCACGAAGGCATCCAAAGCACCTCGCTGGGCCTTAAGGGCATGCCGCGGTTGGCCGAAGAGGTGGCCCTGGCGCGCAACCTGGAGTTGCTGCACTACGCGGGCGGCCGGTTGCACGTGCACAAGGTGAGCACCGCCCGCGCGCTGGACCTGATACGCGCAGCCCGCAAAAAAGGGCTGAACGTAACGTGCGATGTAACCACCTACCAAGCCCTGCTGGACGACTCGCTGCTGGCTGACTTTGACACCCACTACAAAGTATATCCGCCCCTGCGCGAAAAATCCGATCAGGATGCCATCCTCAAGGCCTTGAAAGACGGCACCATTGACGTGCTAACGACCGGGCACCTGCCTCAAGACGAAGAGAGCAAGATGTTGGAATTTGACCTGGCTGACTTTGGGCTCATCAACTTACAAACGGCTGCTTCGCAAATAGCGTCCTTGGCCAACGCCATTGCCCTGGAAGACCTGCTGGAAAAATTGACCGACAAACCCCGCACGTTGCTGGGGTTACCCTTGGCCACGCTGGCCGAAGATGAAAAGGCAAACCTCACGCTCTTTGCCCCCGAGGCCGAGTGGACATTCACGCACGAAGAAAACTTCTCGAAGTCGAAAAATGCGCCTTGGCTGGGCCAGCCGCTGAAAGGCCGTGCGGTGGCTGCCTTCAATAACGGCAAGCATGCCATTTATGAGTAGGTGGAAGTCGCCATGGGTGGTGCTGGGGGTGCGCAACGGGGCCATTGCCGGAGTGTTGGGATTTTTGCTGTGGATGGGATTGTACTGGATGGGGCGGCACCCTTACTTTATCGCACTGTTTTTTGACTTCCGCCTCATTCTGTTTGGGTTTTTTATCTACTACACGCTGCGCGAAATCCGCGATGACCACCAGCAGGGCATTTTGTTTTTTTGGCAGGGGATGATCGCCACGCTGATTTTTACCCTGGTGTATGTGGCAGTGGCCTCGTTGCTTCTGTACGTGTACATGACGGCCGATGATGTGTTTGTGACCGAGTACATCCGGCTCAAAATTGCCGAACTCAAGTCCTTTCCCCCGGCATTGGTGGAGCAGCTTGGAAAAGAGACCATCGACCGTAATTTGGAAGCCCTTCCGGCTACTAACCGCACAGACTTGGTACTGATTTACGTGCGTCAAAGCCTCGTCATCAGCTTTTTTTTAAGCCTTATTTTATCAGTAGTTTTGAGACGTCAACCCAAAATTTAACCACTAACACCAACCAACATGGAAGAAAAAGCAACTGTTTCGACCCGCTCTGTAGGCATTCGATACGGAGTTTTTATCGCAGTGATCGGCATTGTCTTGTTCATTGTTTTCAACATTTTGAAGATCGATCAGTCTGGCCCGGTGGGGTATGCCTCCTATCTGATTTACATTGTCATGATCTACCTGGCGCACAAGTACTTCAAGGAAAATGGTGACGGGTACATGACCATCGGCCAAGGCATTGGCATCGGATTTTGGATGGGGTTGATTTCGGCTTTGATTTCGGCTCCGTTCACCTACATTTATTTGAAATTCGTGGACAGCGGCATGATTGAAATGGCCATGGAAAAGCAACGCCAAGGCATGTTGGACAAGGACATGGACCCCGAGCAAGTGGAGCAAATTATGGAAATGTCCAGCGCCTGGATGACACCCGGTGTGTTTGCCGGTACCGCGTTTGTGTTCGGCATTATCGGCATCCTGATTTTGGCGATCATCGTTTCGCTTTTCACCAAGAACACCAATCCTGAGCAATCGTATTGATGTTGGACATCTCCGTCATCATTCCCGCCAAAGACGAAGAAGAGTCTTTACCCGAATTAAGCCAGTGGATAAGCCGTGTGATGCAAACGCACGGCTTTTCCTATGAAGTCATTTTTATCGATGACGGCAGTACCGATGCCACCTGGGAGGTGATCACCCGGTTACAACAGGAAAACAACGCCATGAAAGGGCTGCGGTTCAACCGCAACTTTGGCAAGTCGGCCGCGCTGCACACGGGCTTTGCGCTGGCCCGGGGGCGCGTGGTCATCACCATGGATGCCGACCTGCAAGACAGCCCGGATGAAATACCAGAACTGTACCGCCTCATTGCCGAAGAAAAATTTCATCTGGTCAGTGGCTGGAAAAAGAAACGGCACGACCCGCTGTCCAAAACCTTTCCTTCCAAATTTTTCAACTACGTGACGCGCAAAATCTCCGGCATTGCGCTACACGACTTCAATTGCGGCCTGAAAAGCTACGATGCCCGCGTGGTCAAAAACATCTCGGTCTATGGCGAAATGCACCGCTACATTCCCGTCATTGCCAAGTGGGCGGGCTTTACGCGCATCACCGAAAAAGTAGTGGAACACCGCGAGCGTAAGTATGGTCGTAGCAAGTTTGGGTGGGAGCGCTTTGTGCGCGGCTTTCTGGACCTGCTCACCATTACATTTATCGGGCGCTTTTCACAGCGGCCCATGCACTTTTTTGGCGCCTGGGGACTGGTGTCGTTTCTGGTGGGCATCGGCTTCACCGCCAAGCTGCTGTGGGATAAGCTCGACTCGGTGTTTATCTCCAAAATTCCGCTGAAGCGCGATGTGACCGAGCAACCCATTTTTTACCTGGCCCTGGTAGCGGTGATCCTGGGCGTGCAGTTGTTTTTGACAGGCTTCATGGCCGAGTTGCTCACCCGCCAAACGGTGACCAAAAAGAAGTACTTGGTCATTGACAGCGTGGGCGTGAAGCCGTTGGAAAGATGAGCGCTGCCCAACGGCCAAGGGGCTTCACATGCCGGGGTTACTGCCCCTCTTCTTCGCCTTCCATCACCACGTGGTGCTTGGCACACGCAGCATCCAGGTCTTCGCGCCATTGACCTAATAACACTTTTGCCTTGTCCAGGTCTGTATTGGCTTGGGTAATGATGTCGGCATCTTGTTTTTCGATGGCTTCCAGAATCAGCTTGAACGCCTCCAGTTGGTCCGCGGCCGCGGCCACATATTCATGGTGGAGGTTGGACACTTCTTCGGTGGCGGGGTCAATGGACTCCAATATCTCGTAAAAGGCCTCATACCTGGGGATGACCGTGTTGGCTATGGTGTAATACATGATCGAGTCGTTCTCATAATTTTCGCCACTGACCGAGGCGTAGGCATCCACAGCATCGCTCTCGAGGTCGGCCACCTTGGGCATCTCCACATTGATGTAGTTGATCAGGTCTTTTTGCACGGGGTCGCCCCCGCAGGCTGCCAAAAAGAGCGGCAGGGAGAGCCAGAAAATTCGTTTCATGAAGGGTTCGGTTGGTATGGAGGGAAAGGTAGCAAAGTTTCCAAAAAACCAAGAACCAAAAATGCCGTACTTTTGTAATGCTGACCGGCAGGAAACGCCTGCCGCCCGGGGCTGACCGGATTTGACAGGATGTATGGACGTATATGACGCATGCAAGCGCATGAGGGTAGCGCTTTGAACACTGCTCTCAAAAGTTACGTGGCGAAACTACTTACGCCATGGCTGCTTAATCTGACGGTATGTTAGATTAGCGTATCCCGCTTAAGAAGCGGGAGGCCATCATCGCGCACCTTTTCTGTTTTGCGGGGGGTGCATACGCGGTGTCGTTCAGCAAAACTGGGCCCGGCTGTGCTGCGCAGCCGTGTCGAGACCACAGTGGCTACGGAAGGTTTTAGGTGGTTGGTGACCTTGGCCTTCCCGACAATGAACATCAACTAAGCATGTAGACCGTACGCGGTCATCTTCTCTGGACGAGGGTTCGAATCCCTCCAGCTCCACTTCACCCTCCGTAGCCCCGCGTCAGCGGGGCGAAGGAGGGTTTACTCTGCGAGTTTTTGTGAACCGAGGCGAAAGTTTACATTTTATGTGTGGAAAGGGCCGTAAGCCCATTAGGCTGCAACCCAAAGACGGCATATCCAACCAATTGACACACGTCTTCTATGCACTTCGTCTACATCTTGCGGTGTGCGGATGGCACTTTCTACACAGGCTGCACCCGCCACGCAGACGCTGTCGTCAGCGAGCGCTCGGGGGATCCTAAAAAAGGGAAGTCCCGTAAGCCGGGACTCCCGGATGAGACTTCACTACGCGTGGTCAACCAACACTTTGTCAATTATGTGTATCACGCCATTGGAGGCCGCCACATTGGCGGTAGTAACATGTGCCCCGGCAACGGTTACTTTTCCTTGTTGTACATGCACTTTCAGCTTGCGTCCTCCTACCGTTGTCAGCTCGCTGCCGTCTTTCAGATCAGCCGCCATCAGTTTGCCACTCACCACATGAGCCGTCAGTAACTTGACAAGCTTCTCCTTGCTTTCAGGCTTCAACAAGGTGTCTACGTCCTTCTGGATCGCTGTAAAGGCAGCATCCGTAGGAGCAAATACCGTAAAAGGACCTTTGCCCTGCAGTGTTTCGACCAGTCCGGCTGCCGTTACGGCCGCGGCCAGTGTTTTCGCACTTCCCGAGGCAATGGCCACAATGTCTTGCGTAGCGATTGATTTCTCTGTTGTCATTGACATAATACGTTGTTTTTAGTTCTTCGCTACTGGCGAACAGGCGTGAAAAAATGTTCACTACGCAGCAAAGGTGCATCACCCGATGCCCTTTGGGCTTACACAATAGGCCGCGGGATTTACATCTGTTACTGACGCGCTGTGCTACCCTCTTCGTTTTCGCGGTTACCACACCCGGTGGCGGAATCAGCGCATCTCTGGCCGGGTGGGGCGAACATTATCCCGGCCGGTGGCGTGGGCATAAATCAGGGCAAGCGGGGATTTAAGTACCTTTGCGTTTACCGAAGACTCGCGCAGGTGACAGAATCGGAGATCATTCGAAACATTCAAAAGCACACTGCGCTGAACACGACAGACGCAGCGGTGTTGTTTTCCTTCTTCACCCTGCGCAAGCTGCGCAAGAACGAAACGCTCATGGCACAGGGCGACACGCCCGCTCTTTTTGTCCTGATCAAAAGTGGTTGCCTGATGACATACCACACCGATGCCAACCGCCAGGTGCACATCATCCAATTTGGCACCGACATGTGGTGGACGGGCGATCTTTCCGGCTTCACGCAGGGCAAGCCCTCGCAGTACACTGTCAAGGCCATGACAAAGGCGGAGGTGTATGCCATTGACCTGCCTCGATTTGACGCCCTGATGCGCGCCCTCCCGGCCCTGGAGCGCTACTTCCGCATCATTTTTCAAAATGCGCTGGTCAGTCACCAAAAACGCATTGTGCTCAGCTTTGCCGCCACCGCCCGGGAAAAATACCGGGCCTTCCAAAAACAGTTTCCGCGCATGGAACTCATCGTTCCACAAAAATACATTGCCTCTTACCTCGGCATTACGCCCGAATTTTTGAGCACCATACGCCACCGAAAAGCAAAATCTTAAACTACTTTAAGATTTTGCCGCTGGCCGAACCGACCCGGTGCGTTGCCTGTTGTGGAGATAATCAAAAACCAAAAAAGGCAACATGGCAAAAGCAATTTGGGCACTATACCCCACCCACAGCGAGGTACAATTCAAGGTAAAGCACCTGATGATCACAAATGTGACCGGACAGTTCAACGTGATCAGCGCTTCCCTTGCGGGCGATGACGAAACCTTCCAGCAGGCGTCCGTCACGTTCTCGGCTGATGTACAATCGATCAATACCGCCAATGAGCAGCGCGATGGCCACCTCAAGAGTGCGGACTTCTTCGATGCCACGCAATTTCCCACGCTGACGTTCGAAGCCGCGGGGTTCAACGCAACATCCGGAAAGGTAAAGGGGAACCTGACCATCAAAGGCATTACCAAGCCCGTGGAGTTGGACGTGGAATTTTCAGGCGTAAACAAAGATCCGTGGGGAAATCAGAAAGCCGGGTTTTCGATTTCGGGTAAAATCAACCGCACACACTGGGGCCTGAACTGGAATGCGCCCTTGGAAGCAGGCGGTGTGCTGGTGAGCGAAGAGGTACGCCTGCAAGCCGAAGTGCAATTTGTAAAACAAGCATAAACACACGATTAGGTTAGTTGGGGTTAGGTAAGGGCAGGTCGTGAGGCCTGCCTTTTTTTATGGCCGCCAATTATTGTTGCTACCTTTAAAACCATGAAGTCCATCACGGTAGCCGATCTGCTCAGGCTGCGCCATCAGTTGCCGTTGGTTGATGTGCGCGCGCCTGTTGAGTACGGGGCGGGCCACATCCCTCAGGCGTCCAATATCCCCTTGCTCACCGATGAGCACCGCGCCACGGTGGGCACGGTCTACAAAAAAGAAGGTCAGGCGGCTGCCATCCGCGAAGGGTTTCGGCTGGTAGGCCCGCGCTTGGCCGACATGATCAGCGACACCGAAACGATTGCACGGCAAGGCGAGCTGATTGTACACTGCTGGCGGGGAGGCATGCGCTCCAACAACTTCGCACAGTTTGCAGAAATGGCCCGCCTGCAAACCTATGTTTTGCAGGGCGGCTACAAAGCCTATCGCCAATGGGGCCAAACGCTATTCCAGAAACCGTGGCGCCTGGTATTACTCACCGGCTATACGGGCAGCGGGAAAACGGAATTGCTGCACGCCCTAAGAACACACGGCCAACAAGTGCTGGATCTGGAAGCGCTGGCCCGGCACAAAGGGTCTGCCTTTGGCGGACTGCTCATGCCTCCGCAACCCACCACCGAACAATTTCAAAACGACCTGTTCGAAGCCTTGTACGCCCTGGATGCAACACGACCCATCTGGGTGGAGGACGAATCCATCGCAATCGGCCAACTGTTCTTGCCGATCGACTTTTGGCAACAGATGAGCCAGAGCCCGCTGGTAGAACTGCACGTGACAAAGGAAAAGCGCATTGAGCGGCTGGTGCGAGACTATGGCCAGGCCGACAAAACCGAGTTTCTGACCACGATGGCGAAAATCATCAAGCGGTTGGGGGGTCAGCATTTCGCGGCTGCGCGCGAACATCTGCTGGCCGGCAACATGCCCGCAGTGATGGAACGATTACTCACCTACTACGACAAGGCTTATCATGCAAGCATTGCCAAGCGCCAAGACCGGGTGATCCTGACGGCCTCGTGGAACGGCCATGCCACACCCGCAGAAATAGATGGCCTGCTTGCGGACGTTCAGAAAAAATTGACTTAGACGCACAAAAAAATGAAGAGACTTTTCCTGCTGGCATCTTCGCTTCGTTCTTGGTATGTTGTGACCGCCCCCTGACGGACGCTAACGAAATCATCGACAAAGCCATTTGGGCCGCGTGGAATGTGGGCATACCAAAACGCGAAGGCGATGGTAAATCGCCTGCGGGCATCTTTCGGATCACCTCGTTGTTTGGCTATGGCGATTTTGAATCCAAGATGCCCTACCAAAAGGCAGACTCAACCGTGTTTTGTGTGGACGATGCGACCTCGGCCCATTACAACCGCGTGCTGAGCCTTCGTGAGGTGGCCAGAGACTGGACATCAGCCGAGACCATGCGCAGAAAAGACCATCAGTACAGGCTTGGTGCGGTGGTTGCCTACAACACCGAGCCGGTAACCCCGGGCGCGGGCTCGTGCATCTTCTTGCATATCTGGCGCAGCCCGGGCAGCGGTACAGCCGGCTGCACGGCCATGACAGAAGTAAACCTGCTTTCGTTAGTGCGCACATTGGATCCGGCCAACACTCCAACGTTGATCCAAATGCCCGAGGCAGAACTGCAAAAAATGCGACTGAGCTACTTGCTTCCGTGACGGAAAATGGACAATCCGACTAACATCACCGTGAGCAGCGAAACCGCCATGACCGTGACGGAATGATTTCCCGACAGGGAAAAAAGCCCGCTGATGCCCTTGTCCACATTGGTCAGGCCCATCACCAGCACAACCGCAAACACCAGCAACAAAACACCGTTGTACAGCACACCGGGCGCGTGGGGGCGTGGTACCATTGCCTTGTTATTCACCATTACCAACAGGCAGTAGGCGAGCAGCGGCAGCACCAGCCCGTTCAGTGCCTGCACGGCCAAAATAATAGGTATCGGTTTTACCCCACTGATCCCAAAGGCAAATCCGGTCAGCAGCACGGCCAACCACAGCGGGCGCACATGCCAGGCATTTTTCCAATGAAAGACCGCCCGCGCCATGAGCGAGGCAGCATAAGGCGATGTGATGGCGGACGAGAACCCTGCGGCAAACAGACCGAGGCCCAACATCCAAACCCCTGCCGGGCCGATGGACTCCTCAAAGTGGGCCGCCAACTCGGTAAACGAGGTAAACGTACCCAAGGAAGCGCCTGCCAGCAAAATACACGCGGTGATAAGCCCACCCAGGCTCACGGAAATGCCCAGCCCGACACGCATGAGCGCAAGTGTCTGACCCCTGCTCACCGCGGCACCAATGAAAATGTTATAGGGAACGATGGTGGTGCCCACCAATGCCAGCACAACCCAACTGCTGTGGGCCGGCCAGGTAGGTACTACCGCGGCACCGGCTATCTGCCCAGCCGAAAAATCGCTTTGCAGCGCCAGATACAAAAAGGCAATGCCCATGATGGCCACCAGTGTAGTCATCACCCACGACACTTGTTGGCTGCCACCTTGCCATAGGATGATGGCAGCCGCCAGCGCCACGCCCGCGGTAGTCCAAGCCGGGGAAATGGCCATTAAAAGTCCAGCGCCTGAAACAGCCCCCAGGATGTTTCCCGCTTCGTAGGCAGCACAACCGAGCAAAACGGGCACGGCCACCATTACCTTGATGGCGGCCCCGCGCGCCCCAAAATGCTGGTCAATGGCACGGCCCATGTCTCCTCCGGCCACGATGATGATGCGGGCTGCTACTTCCTGCAACACTACGCAGGCCGCGGTTGCAAACACCACGGCCCACAACAACTCCAACCCGAACAAGGAGCCCGCGCTCAGGGCCGTGGTAACGGTGCCCGGACCGATAAACGCAGCCGAAATAACCGACCACAGCACCACACTTGAAAAACGAGACGACCCCGAAGCTGCCACACAAACCAATTTCGGAGTATATTCACGAAAAATAGGCAGTTAAAAAAACGCCAGACAGACACCGGTAGTATTTGTTGCGAAGTCGTTGCTTGAACGGGTATGAAATCGCTTGACCACGTTATCTCCCTTCACTGCCAACCCACGCGCTTGTTGGCGGGCAACATCCGGGATGTGCATAGCGCCCCGATTTGGAATCCATCGGGTTTCAAGCAATCGGAACCGGCAGACATGAATGCGAACGGGCCTTGTTGACCGGTTCTACAAAAAACCCGCCTTTATGAATAAACGAACGATTCATTATTTCTCCGGACTTTTCATTGCGGCTTTTGTAGCGCTACATTTGGTCAACCACGCGTTTAGCCTGTGGGGTGCGGCCAGGCACATTGAGGTCATGACGAGCCTGCGGGTTTTGTACCGCCACCCCTTTTTTGAAACCATTTTGCTTTTGGCCATTGCCGTACAAATCTATTCGGGGCTGACGCTGTTCCGAGCCAACAGGCGGATGGCCAAGACATTTTTTGAACGAGTACACATTTGGACAGGGCTTTACCTGGCAGTCTTTTTCATCATTCATTTGAGTGCCGTCTTTGCCGGGCGGTTACTACTACACCTCGACACCAATTTCTATTTTGGCGTGGCGGGTCTGAACTATTTTCCGGCCAACCTGTTTTTTATTCCCTACTACAGCCTGGCCATGATTTCCTTTTGGGGACACTTGGCTGCCATTCACAGCAAGAAAATGACACACCCGATTTTGGGCTTAGCACCCGCGCGCCAGTCGAAGCTCATTTTGGCTGTTGGGGTTTGCGTGAGCCTCGCCATCGTGTATGGGTTAACCAATCAGTTTACGGGCGTAGAAATTCCCGCAGAGTACAATGTGTTAATTGGGCGGTGAACACTGTGGGGCCTGATTCTCTCACATCCCCTGCCGATCCAACACCGGAAAGTTGTCGAACAGCGGGATGGCCTTTTGCAGCACCTCGTTGGTGGTATTAAACACCGGATAAAAACTTTCGTTATCCCACACCCTGCGTGCAATTTCGGCTTTCAGATAGGTGGTAAACAGCGGCTTGTTTTTTTGTAAGTCGGGCCGGTCAGCCTTGACCCCGCTGGCCACGCCCATGCGCACCACTTCTTCCAGTTGGGCATCGGTGATGGCAAAGTCGTTCAAATACGTCTTAAACGTCATCGCGCGTAAGCGTTCTTTATTTTTCTCGGCATAGTTAAATGCGTACTCGCGTAGAATATTGGCAGCAAACAGGCGGCTGAAATAAAGGCTGTTGCGGGTGGTGTCCAAGGGCACAAAGTAATCGGGCATAATGCCCCCGCCCCCATACACGGTGCGGCCGCTGGCGGTTTTGAACTTGAGCGAGTCGTTGAATTTGACGCTGTCGGCATGAAACAATTCGCCTCGCTTAAACCGATCGGAGTAGTCGCTGGCATAATCCCCGTATGGCTTTTGGATAGAGCGGCCGCTAGGGGTGTAGTATCGCGAAATGGTCAACCGCACTTCTGACGCATCTTCCAGCTCAAACGAGCGTTGCACCAAGCCTTTGCCAAACGACCTGCGCCCCACGATCAGCGCACGGTCGTTGTCTTGAAGGGCGCCCGCCACAATCTCCGAAGCAGAAGCGCTGCCCTCGTTCACGAGGACAATTACTTCGCCCGCTTCAAACGCTCCGCCCGCGGTGGCAACGGCATCTTCATCGTACGTGCCGCGCTGCCCTTTGGTGTACACGATCTTGTTGCCTTCCTTCAAAAACTCATCGGCAATTTTGATGGCCTGATCGAGGAAGCCACCCGGGTTGTCTTGCAAGTCGAGCACCAGCCTGGTCATGCCTTCTTTGCGAAGCCGGTCGAGCGCCTGCACAAATTCATCGTGCGTGGTGCGCGCAAAGCTGCGTATTTTGATGTAGCCGACCCGGGGCGCCAGCATGTAGGCCGCATCCATGGAATACTGCGGTATCTTGTCGCGGATGATCGTGTACGTGAGCAGGTCGGCCACATTTCTTCGCAGCACATCGATTTTTACTTCGGTGCCCTTGGGGCCTTTCAGGTATTTCTGCACATCGCGGTTGGTGAGCCCCACCCCGGCAATGTTGGTATCGTTTACCTTAATGATTTTGTCGCCCGACTTGAGGCCCACGGCCTCAGAGGGGCCGCCCGCCATTGCCTGCACTACCACCAGCGTGTCGTGGAAAATGTTGAACTCGATGCCAATGCCTTCAAAGTTTCCCTGCAAATCTTCGTTGGCCAAAACCTTATCTTCGGCCGAGAGATAGTTGGAATGGGGGTCCAGCTCGTCCAGCATGTGTTGGATGGCCGATTCCGTCAGGCGGTGCGTCTCCGCCTCGTCTACGTAGTCGTTTTTGATTACGCTCAGTACCTCTTTGAATTTTTGCACATCCTGGTTTACCTCGTCCGATTGGGCCGGTTTGTTTAAGCTCGTGCCGATGAGAATGCCACCGGCCAACCCCAGGCACAATACCAGGGGCAGGCTGATTTGGTTGGGAGTGTTTGAGGGCTGGGGCGAGTCAGTCATAGACGCACTTCGGGTTCAGTACTAAGCAGTAACGCAAAAACAAGGCAGCAAGTTAATTCCGTTGAAGGCAAGAACCGCTATTTTTCGGCCCCCGGTACCGGGTATTTTTGGCATTTGCCTATATTTACGGAACGATGAGCATGCCCGTTTTAAAAAACACACGTATTGGCGACCTGGTTGACCAAAACAATGTGCGGGCCTACGTGCTGCACTATTTTGGCATCCGGTTTTACGAATACGCTGAGCAGACCCTGGAACAGGTGTGTGCCGAGAAGGGGCTGAAAGTGGAACAGATCATCCGCGAGCTGGAAAAGCCGGGCGAAAATTTTCGCGAGGCTGATCTGCCATTGGTCTCCTACCCCATCGATCTGATCATCGAGTACCTTAAGCATGCTCATTTTCTGTTTGTCAAGCATAAACTGCCTTACATCGGCCGGCTGGTGGACAGCTTTCAAGCCCAGCATGCCGACTACGAGCAGGTGGCGAAAGACCTGAAGGTGCTGTTTCCGCTTTTTCTGGAGGATTTCATCCACCACATTTACGAAGAGGAAGACACCCTGTTCAAATACATTGGCGCCTTGGAGCGTGCCCAGCGCAACGCCATCAACCCCGCACGGCTGTTTTACCAGATGGAGAAGCACTCGTTGCAGCGGTTCGCCATGGAACACGAGGCCCATGACGATGAGATGGAGGGCATTCGCAAAATCACCAACGACTACCACCTGACTCCCCAGGCCCCCCTGCACGTAAAAGTAATTTATACCGAGCTCCAGCTTTTTGAAAAGGCCTTGCAAACCCATGCCCGCATCGAAAACGAAATTCTGTTTCCGAAAGCCATGGCCTTGGAAAACTATGTGCGCACCAAATTCTTTGAAAAAGCGAAATTCAATTGACCCTCGCACCGATGGGTCGTATTCTCTCCATTGACTACGGGAAAAAGCGCACGGGCCTGGCCGTCACCGACCCTTTGCGCATCATTGCCACCGCGCTGGACATGGTGGCATCTCACCAGCTTTTGAGCTACCTGGAAAACTACCTGCAACGCGAAGTGGTAGACGAGGCGATCATCGGCATGCCCAAGACGCTGAAAAACGAAGATTCCGAAAACGCGCCCCGCGTGCGTACTTTCATTAGTCAGTTCAAGCAAAAATTTCCCTCCATCAAGATCACCGAGGTGGATGAGCGGTTTACCTCCACCCTGGCGCAGCGCGCCCTGATCGAGGGCGGCATGAAAAAAAAAGACCGCCAGGTGAAGGGCCATGTGGATAAGGTAAGTGCCGTCATTTTGCTGCAAGACTATATGAAAACCCTGGTCTAGCGCCCCGCCCATCGAAACCGGAGGACTCACATGCGTCTGTTGTATTACCTTTGCCAAAAAACGTGAGCTAACATGGTGTATCCAATCGTGATGTATGGCGATGCCGTACTGCGCAAAAGGGCCGAAGACATAAAGAAGGGCACCGACATGACGGCCCTGGTGGCAGACATGTTCGAGACCATGTACGCTGCCCACGGCATCGGCCTGGCCGCGCCTCAAATTGGTAAAAGCGTGCGCCTGTTTGTGGTTGATGGCACCACGCTCGAAGACGAACCCGATCTGCACGACTTCAAGATGCCCTTCATCAACCCTGTGATCCTGGACGAAGACGGAGAGGAATGGGAAATGGAGGAGGGCTGCCTGAGCATCCCCAACATACGCGAAGACGTAACGCGTCCCGAGCGCATCACGCTGCGGTATTTCGATGTCAACTGGAACGAACACACACACGTTTTCGATGGCATGAAGGCACGCATCATCCAACACGAATACGACCACCTGGAGGGCAAGTTGTTCATCGACTACCTGAGCCCCTTGAAAAAGCGCATGCTCAAAGGCAAGCTGGCCAACATCAGCAAAGGCGATGTGGACACGGAATACCGAATTGCCGCACCGTTGAAAAAGTAAAAATTATTAACTTAGTGAAATGAAAACCCTGACCTACCGGATACATTTGACGAAGGAACCCGAGGGCTCGTATACGGCCACAGTGCCCACCTTACCGGGGTGTATCACGTATGGTGAAACGATAGAACAGGCCATCTCCATGGCCAAAGAGGCGATTGAGCTTTATGTGGAGCATATGCAAGAAAAAGGAGAGCGAATCCCCGATGACAGTAATGTTTTGGAGTATTCGATTCAACTTCAAACAGCTTGAACCATTCGGCAAAATATCTCATCGAAGTACTGCGGCAAAACGGATTTGAATTCAAAAGGTCAAAGGGAAGTCATCACATCTACGAAAACACGTTGACAAAAAAAATCGTGGTCGTTCCCCTTCACGGCAAAAGAGATTTACCGAAGGGAACATTTTATGGAATTTTGCGGCAAGCAGGTCTTGACAAAAGTCAGTTGCCTTGAATCCCTCCTCACGTCTTCCTGAAATTGGTACGTCTATCTTCAGCGTCATGTCCAAGATGGCGCTGGAGGAAAACGCCCTCAATCTGTCCCAGGGCTTTCCGGACTTTCCCGTTTCGCCCGAACTGATCGAGGCCATCCACCGACAGATGTGCGAGGGCCACAACCAGTATGCACCCATGCCGGGTGTGCCCGCCTTGCGGCAGGTCATCGCACAGGTCATTGAAAAAACCTATCAACGAAAAACGGATCCCGAAACAGAGGTAACGATCACGGCCGGAGGAACAGAGGCGCTGTTTGCGGCCATCGCGGCCCTCGTGCACCCCGGTGACGAGGTCATCGTATTCGATCCCGCGTATGATTCTTACGATCCTGCCATCCGCCTGAGCGGAGGCGTGCCCGTTCACATCAATCTGCGGCCGCCCCATTTTGCCATCCCGTGGGAGGAGGTCAAAAGTCGGATGCCTCCGCGCACGCGACTGATTTTGGTAAACAGTCCGCACAATCCCACAGGTGCGGTACTGAGCCCGTCCGACTGGCAGCATTTGGAAACACTGGCCTTGCAGCACGACCTGCTGGTGCTCAGCGATGAGGTGTATGAACGCCTGATCTTTGACGGGTTGGTACACCAGAGCGCATTGGCTTCGGCCGCCTTGGCCAACCGCAGCGTGGCGGTA
Organism: Cyclobacteriaceae bacterium; assembly: GCA_025455015.1. Lineage (GTDB taxonomy): Bacteria > Bacteroidota > Bacteroidia > Cytophagales > Cyclobacteriaceae > ELB16-189. Next base: position 40,118 of record JALONI010000014.1, read on the forward strand.
TTTTCGTTTGGCAAAACCTTTCATGCCACCGGCTGGAAAGTGGGCTATGCGGTGGCTGCGCCTGCGCTCACCGCGGAGATCCGCAAGGCACATCAGTTCATCACCTTTAGCGTTAATACCCCCGTCCAATGGGCCCTGGCCGAATACATGCAAACGGACGCCCACTACCTTCACCTGGGCCGGTTTTACCAGCGCAAGCGCGATCTTTTTTTGGAGCAGCTCAACGGCTCTTCCTTCAAGCCATTGCCCTGCCGGGGAAGTTACTTCCAGTTGGTGGCCTACGAAGATGCGCGCACCGACCGCCAGATGGCCGAGCACCTGACCCGCGTGCATAAAGTGGCACCCATTCCCGTGTCAGCCTTTTACCGCGATGGCACGGACCACAAGCTGCTCCGCTTTTGCTTTGCCAAGCAAGACGAAACCCTGGCGCGGGCCGGCACGATCCTGCGAGCCTGCTGACGCTACTGGACAATTCGCCAGTTTTTACCCCACACCAGATAGACTGCCGCACCTACGATGGGGATAACCAGGATTACCACGGCCCAAACCATTTTCTCCCAAAACAGCAGCTTGCTGTTTTGAAAGACTTGGACGAGGGAAACCAGTGCAACGGCAAGGGCGATTAGCAAAAAGGCGTACTCTCCCGTACCCGGCATACCAAAGCCTAACAGTGCTACCATGATTGGGCGGTTTTGTCAAACAAAAATAGCTCGTTCTTTGCAACTTGCGAAAATGGGTTAGGCTTTTCCTTTTTCCCTGCTTTTCTTTGCACTCCGATTTTTCACTCATGCAGGACCTCAAAATCACCGTTATCCAATCCGATTTGCACTGGGAGGACACCGGGGCCAATTTGGCCATGTTTGAAGAGAAAATCTGGCAGATAGGCCAAACCACGGATGTGATTGTACTGCCCGAAATGTTCACCACGGGCTTTAGTATGAACGTGCGCAAGCAGGCCGAAATGATGAACCTGCGCACCTTCAAGTGGATGCGCCAAATGGCCGACCAAACGGGGGCCCTCCTGCTGGGCAGCTTTATGGCCAACGTGCACGAGCGCTACTACAACCGCCTGCTGTGGATGGAGCCGGGCGGCAACTTCAAAACCTACGACAAACGGCACCTGTTCCGCATGTCTGACGAGCACCAGGTGTACACCCCGGGCGAAAGCCTGCTCATTGGCCATTGGAAGGGCTGGCGCATTTGCCCGTTGGTATGTTATGATTTGCGCTTCCCGGTGTGGAGCCGCAACCGCTGGAATGCCACCCTCAAAAAGTTGTCGTACGATTTGTTGATCTATGTTGCCAACTGGCCGGAAGTGCGCATCCATGCGTGGGAAACGCTGCTCAAAGCACGGGCCATCGAAAACCTGAGCTACGTGGTGGGCGTGAACCGCGTGGGCATGGATGGGCGCGGTGTGGAATACACCGGCCAATCGGCTGTGATTGGGCCCAAAGGCGATGCGATCTTTAGCCTGGACGGGATGGAGGCTATCAAAACCGTTGAACTGAGCGCCAACTCGCTCAGCGCCTACCGCGACCGTTTTCCCGCGTACCTCGATGCTGATGACTTCACCTTGGAAGCCGAGGCATACGAAGAACGGGATTACCTGCCCGGTTTGAGCTGATCAACGGCAAACGCCCGTATTCTCTCGCGCAGTTCCCCCTCGTCAACGTTATTGGAAAGTTTATCCTGCCAAGCCGCCAGCATTTTGGTTGCCATGGCGTTTTCACCGCGCAGCACCACCCGCGCCACCTTGTGAGGCCAGGTAAACAACTGGTGAAAAATCGGCAAAGCTGACCCCAAGGGTGCCCCGGGCACCGCCTCCACCAGCACAAAAATTGAATGGGCCTGTTCGCAGAGCGGCAAAACCAACTCTGCCACGGCCGCTTCCGACCCGCTGTCCATTTCAGCACCCACCACATCATCCGCCAGGGCCGAGGCAAACCGCAACCACGGTTGCAGGTACCCGAATTGTCGCCAATCGCCCACGCGTATCTGCAGAAACAGTTTCATGGATTTTCCCGGTGCAAGAACGCCAGAATTTGGGTGAAGTTGTTGAGATCGGGGGCAAAGAAACCTACTTTTGCGCCTCCGAAAACCACCTGGTCATGTCCGTTAAAAAAATCAAGCGCGCGCTCATTTCCGTCTACCACAAAGACCAGCTCGAACCCCTCATCCGCACCTTAGCCAACCAAGGCGTGGCGTTTGTTTCCACGGGCGGCACCCAGGACTTCATTGAAACGTTGGGCTACTCCGTCATCCCCGTGGAAAAACTAACCGGCTATCCTTCCATTTTTGGCGGTCGCGTCAAGACGTTGCATCCGGCTGTTTTCGGTGGCATTCTCTTCCGAAGAGACGAGGCGGGCGATGTGGCCCAAGCGGTGGAGTTTGGCATTGATTCCATCGATTTGGTGGTGGTGGATTTGTACCCTTTTGAAGAAACGGTGGCGGGCGGTGGCAGCGAAGAAGCCATTATTGAAAAAATTGACATTGGCGGCATTTCGCTGATCCGGGCCGCAGCCAAAAATCATCGCGATGTGCTCATTGTCGCTTCGCGCGAACACTACCCCGCCCTGCAGAACCTGTTAGAAACAAAAGAGGGCCATACGGAGCTGGCCGACCGCAAGCGATTTGCCGCTTGGGCGTTCAACGTAACATCGCATTACGACACGGCCATTTTCAACTACTTCAACCGGACCGAGCACGTACCCGCACTAAAAATCAGCCAACCCGCTGGCACACCGCTGCGCTATGGCGAAAACCCCCATCAACAAGCAACCTTTTATGGCAACCTGACACGCCTGTTTGATCAACTCAACGGCAAGGAGCTTTCGTACAACAACCTGGTGGATGTGGATGCCGCCATCAACTTGGTGGCAGAGTTTGCGGGCGAAACCGCCTTTGTCATCATTAAACACACCAACGCGTGTGGCGTGGCCACAGGTCAATCGGTGAGCGAGGCGTACCAAAAAGCCTTCCAGGCCGATACGGTTTCGGCCTTTGGTGGCGTGCTGGCCAGCAACCAACCGGTTGATTTGCCCGCAGCCGAAGCAATGAACGCGCTGTTTTTTGAGATACTGGTGGCCCCGGGGTTTACGGATGAAGCGCTGGCGCTGTTGAAAGGGAAAAAGAACCGCATTTTGCTGAGGCAAAAAGAACTGCTGGCGCCCACCAAACAGGTGAAAACGCTGCTAAATGGATTTGTCGAGCAGGATTTCGATCTGAAAACAGATGCCCGTGACGATTTGAAGACAGTGACAAAGAAAGCCCCCACACCCCGCGAAACAAACGCATTGCTCTTCGCAAGCAAAATCTGCAAGCACACCAAATCAAACACCATCATATTGGCGGTGGAAGGCCAACTGCTGGCCAGCGGTGTCGGGCAAACCAGCCGGGTAGACGCCCTCAAACAGGCGATCGAAAAAGCCAAGGCTTTTGGGTTTAGCCTGCACGGGGCCGTAATGGCCTCCGATGCGTTTTTTCCGTTTCCGGATTGCGTGGAGATAGCGGGCCAGCAAGGCATCAGCGCGGTGATCCAGCCGGGCGGCTCCATCAAAGACAAAGACTCCATCGACTATTGCGACCAGCACGGAATGGCCATGGTGTTTACCGGATTCAGACATTTTAAGCATTAGTTTTTTGCTATCTTTCTGCTCAAACAAGCGAAATGGCTACTGTTGCGCAAAAAAAAACCTCCAAACGACCGGCAAAAAAAGTAACGCGTCCGCGGAGGACTGGCCAGCATGGTTTTGACGCGTACAAATATTTAGGTACGATCAAGCTATCGGGAGACGCGTTATCCATCCAAAAAAAAATGCGAAATGAGTGGGTTCAACCTGTTCGTTGATACCAATATTATCATTTATCTCGTCCAGGGCGATCGTTCCGTTGCCCAAATGTTACACAGCAAAAATCTTTTTGCCTCTTTTATCACGGAAATCGAGTTGTTGTCGTTTTCCAAAATCACAGCCCGGGAGCGCGCGACCATAAAATCTCTGCTCGCTGACATCCGGGTGATTCATTCTAACCCGGACATCACGACCGAGGTGTTGGAGCTTATCGTTCGCCACCGAATTAAGTTGCCGGACGATCATAGCGGGAACCGCCCATTATATGCACTTGCCCCTGCTGACGGCAGACATTGCGTTGCAACAGCTAGACCACCCGCGGATAATTCCCTACGCCCCGCCCGCCAAGTAAGTTTTTCCTCATTTCTCGCGTAAAATTCCCCCGATTATTTCTGTAATTTCGAACGATTTTTAATTACCCGACCCCGAGGAGGACCGAACATACATGGCATTTTTTGATTTCTTCACCAGCGACATCGCAATTGACCTGGGCACCGCAAATACGCTGATTATTCATAAAGACAAGGTGGTGGTGGACGAGCCCTCCATCGTGGCGCTGGACAAAAACTCCGGCAAGGTGCTGGCCATCGGCCGCGAGGCCATGCAAATGCACGAAAAAACCCACGAAAACATCAAAACCATCCGCCCGCTCAAAGAAGGCGTGATTGCCGACTTCCACGCAGCGGAAATGATGATCCGCGGCATGATCAAGATGATCGACACCGGCCGCAGGCTGTTCCCCCCGTCTTTGCGCATGGTCATCTGCATCCCTTCCGCCATCACCGAAGTGGAAAAACGGGCCGTGCGCGACTCGGCCGAACACGCCAACGCCAAAGAGGTGTACATGATCTATGAGCCCATCGCGGCTGCCATCGGCATCGGTATCGACATTGAGCAGCCTGTGGGCAACATGATTGTGGACATTGGCGGGGGAACCACCGACATAGCCGTCATTGCCCTGTCGGGTATTGTCTGCGACCAATCCATCCGCATCGCGGGCGATACGTTTAACCGCGATATCCTGGACTACATGCGCAGGCAACACAACCTGCTGATTGGCGAGCGCACAGCCGAGCGGGTGAAAATCGAGGTAGGCTCTGCCCTAACCGAACTCGATGACGGGCCGGACGATTTTGAGATACGAGGCCGTGACCTGATGACGGGTATTCCCAAAACCATCAAGATATCCTACTCCGAGGTGGCCTTTGCCCTTGACAAGAGCATCTCAAAACTGGAGGAGGCCGTGTTGAAGGCGTTGGAGTTGTCCCCGCCCGAAATCTCGGCTGATATTTACGAGCGCGGTATCTACCTGACGGGTGGCGGAGCGTTGCTCCGTGGGCTGGACAAGCGCCTGGGCCTGAAGACCAAACTACCGATACACGTGGCGGAAGACCCGCTGCGGGCCGTGGTGCGCGGCACGGGAGCTGCCTTGAAGAAACTTGATCACTACCGCAAAGTACTGATGTCGTGAGCGAACGATGGATCGGCTGCTGCGTTTTCTGTACACCTACCGCGTCTTCTTCACATTTTTTGTTTTAGAGTTACTGTGCGCCTGGATGATTGTAACCAACAATCAATACCAAAGCACTCGGTACTTCAACACGTCCAATCGCTGGGCCGCCAACCTGGCCGGTTTTTCGCACAACGTGCGAGAGTACTTCTCGCTGCGCGCCATCAATGAGGAACTGGCCAACGAAAACGCCATGCTCCGAGATAAGCTCGAAAGAGAATCGCAACGCTTGTTTGTGCTGCAAAGTGGCTCCCGCGACTCCAGTGCCCTGCAGCGGTACTCATATATTGGTGCCAAAGTAATCAACAACTCCACCCAACGATATAAAAATTTCATCACCATCAACCGCGGCCGGTTGGACAGCATTGCCCCGGGCATGGCGGTGGTGAGCAAAGACGGGGCCGTGGGAAAAGTGAAGTCCGTTTCTGACCACTACGCGGTGTTGATCTCGCTGTTGAATATTGACGATAATGTTTCGGCCACCATCACCCGCACCGGGCACTTTGGCACAGCCCAATGGGATGGTCTTGACCCGCGCTACATCTCGCTGAAATACATTCCACGCCATGTAAAACCCCTGGTGGGCGACACCATCCGCACCTCTGGCTTCAATGCGGTTTTCCCGGAGGGCGTACTGATTGGCGTGGTGCGTGACGTGACACTGCCCGAGCAAGCTCCCTTTCACGACATCAAAGTTGAGCTGGCACAGGATTTTGACCGGCTGGCATACGTTAGCGTGGTGCGGAGCCACCTGCGGCAGGAAAAAGATTCGTTGGAAAAAATCACGACAGGCATCGCCAAATGACCCGCTCCCTGATCATACAAATCATCTCGTTTTTTGCGTACCTGCTACTTCAAGTGCTGTTGTTGAAGAACCTGGTACTGTTCAACGTGGCCTTTTGCTTTTTTTATGTCGCGTTTATTTTGCTGCTCCCCCTGGAGACGAACTCGCTATCGCTGCTGGTGGTGAGTTTTTTGATGGGCTTTTTGGTGGATGTGTTTTATGACAGTTTGGGTATCCACACGGCCGCGTGCGTCTTGGTGGCCTACCTGCGCAAGTACTGGTTGGCGGCCATTACCCCCCAGGGCGGCTATGACGCGGGCGCCTCGCCCGCCATCGCGGCCAGCGGGCTGCAGTGGTTTATCGTGTATGCGCTGCCCCTGCTGTTTGTGCATCATGCCGCACTCTTCTTCATTGAGGCGGCTGGGTTTGGCCTGTTTTGGCATAGCATGCTCAAAATCATCGGGAGTGTGTTGTTTACGTTGACGTTGATGGTGTTGTTTCAATATCTTTCGTGGACTAACCGCAGATGAACGAGGGAAGAAAAGAAATATTCCAACTGGCGATTGTATTGGTGGGGCTGGTGTTCCTCCTCAAGTTATTTTTCATACAGGTACTCGACAACAAGTATGCTGAGCTGGCAGATAGCAATGCCATCCTCCGCCAAACCGAGTACCCGTTTCGCGGGCTGATCTATGACCGAAACGGGAAGTTGATCGTGTACAACACCCCGGAGTATAAGCTGGAGGTCATTTTGGATGATGTCACTTCATTCGACTCAGCGAAGTTTTGCCGCGTCTTCCATTTAACTGCCGCCCAATTGCGCGAAAAATGGAACGAGCTCAAACAGCGGAAGGAATTTTCGCAGGTTAAGCCCACCCTATTCCTCGACCAGATCTCGCACACGGAGTTTGCCCGCATGCAAGACCACCTGGACGACTTCCCCGGGTTTTATGTGCAAGTGCGCACCACGCGCTCGTACACCACTCCGGCCCTGGCCAACGCGCTTGGCTACGTGAGTGAAGTGAGCAAGGAGCAAATCAAGGCCGATGCCTCCGGCACCTATCGGCAAGGCGATTACATTGGCCAGAGCGGCCTGGAAGCCTTTTATGAAAAACAACTCCGCGGTAAACGAGGCGTCCGCTTCCGTCTGCGCAACGCCAAAGGCATTGAAAAGGGGTCTTTTAAAGAGGGGCAATTTGACACATTGTCCATTCCGGGCGAGGATTTGACAACGAGCATTGATCTGGACTTGCAATTGTATGGCGAGTACCTCATGCGCGGGAAAGCCGGCAGCATCGTGGCCTTGGAGCCTGCCACGGGCGAAATCCTGTCATTGGTGTCGGGGCCTTCGTACGATCCAAACCTACTCACGGGTAGGCAGTATAGCTCGAATTTCAAGTTGATCAGCAGCGACACACTAAAGCCCCTGTTCAACCGGCCGCTGATGGCCCAATACCGGCCCGGCTCCATCTTCAAAATTGCCCAGGCCATGACGGCACTGCAAGAGGGCGTCATCAACCCCGAAACGCGCATCCGCTGTGACCGCTCTATCATCAATTGCCACGGTGCCCACACCCACGAAGACCTGATGGGTGCCATTGCCAACTCGTGCAACCCGTATTTTCACAACGTGTTGCGCAGAATGCTGAACAAAGGCAAGGCAAACGATCCCTTCTCGGACACGCGCATCGGCCTGGCCGAATGGAATGAGCACATCATGAGTTTTGGCTTTGGCAAACCCCTGGGTATTGACTTGCCCAACGAAAAAGGCGGGCTCATTCCCACGCCCGCGTATTATGATCGCGCCTATCGCAATCGGCCCTGGAAGTTTTCCAATATCTACTCGATCGCCATTGGCGAAGGTGAAAATCTGGTGGTGCCCATTCAAATGGCCAACTTCGCTGCCACCGTGGCCAACCGCGGTTTTTACTACACGCCTCACCTGGTAAAGGCCATCGGCAAAAGCGGTCAGCCCTTGCCACAGTACACGCAAAAACACCTGACCACCATTGACCCCAAACATTTTGAGGTGGCGGTAGACGCCATGCAAGCGGTGGTGGAGGGCGGCACCGGTCAATACCGCGCGAAACTGCAAGACATCTTGGTTTGCGGCAAAACCGGCACGGTGGAAAATCAACCTCCCATGCCCGACCACTCCGTCTTCATCGCCTTTGCCCCACGCGACAATCCAAAAATTGCCGTGGCCGTGTATGTTGAAGATGCGGGACAAGGGGCGCGCGCGGCCGCCTCTATTGCCAGTTTGATGATTGAGAAGTACCTGCTGGGGGGCACCAAGCGTCCTCACATTGAAAACTATGTGCTAGCCGGAAAATTCCTCGATTGAGAGCCAACGATACCATATCGACCGGGAAGCTGGACTGGGTGGCGGTTGCCTTGTATGCGGCCATCCTGTTTTTGGGCTGGCTGAACATTTATGCAGCCGCGTATGACGAACAGACGAACAATTCGTTGTTTGTCATACCCGAGCGGCTGTCGGCCTTACCCTCGCAAATGAGGCAGTTCATTTTTATTTGCTTGTCGCTCTTGCTCATCGGCATGATCATGATCATCGACATGCGCTTTTTTGAAGCGGTGGCTTATGTGGCCTATGGCGTGGTTCTCTTTCTGCTGGTTTTGATGCCCTTTATCGGCAAAGAGGTGGGCGGCAATAAGAACTGGCTCGGCATCGGCTCGTTTGGCATACAGCCCTCTGAATTTGCCAAGTTTGCCACTGCGTTGGCGGTGGCTAAGCTCATCAACTCCCCGGGGTTCCGCATGGACAATTTCCGCAATCAAGTGGTTTGTTTTGCCCTGATCGGAGTGCCCATGGTATTGATTCTGGCACAAAAGGATACCGGTACTGCGTTGGTGTTTACTTCGTTCGTGCTGGTGTTTTTCCGCGAAGGTATGTCCCCCTTTCTGCTGGTGGTAGGCCTTTGTGCAGCCGCCATTTTTGTGCTTACGCTCATCATCCCCAACAACTGGTACCTGTACGGCACCATTGGGGCGGTTTTGGTTTTGCTGATTGCGATGGGCAAGAAAAAGATTAAACGGATCGTTTTACTGACCACGGGTGCAGCGCTGCTGTGCCTGGTGATTTGGAGCGTGGAATTCATTGTGACCGATGTACTGAAACCACACCAGCAAAACCGCGTCAAGGCATTGATCAATCCGGATGCCGACCCGCTGGGCTATGGGTGGAACGTAACCCAATCGAAAATTGCCATCGGCAGCGGAGGATTTGCCGGCAAGGGTTTTTTAAAGGGCACCCAAACCAAATTTGACTTTGTTCCCGAACAGAGCACCGATTTCATTTTTTGCACCATCGGGGAAGAACACGGATGGCTGGGCAGCCTGGTCACCATTGGGCTGTTTGTGGCGTTGCTGCTGCGCGTGCTGTTTTTGGCCGAACGTCAGAAAAATCGGTTTTCGCGCGTGTATGGCTACGCGGTGGTGAGCATCCTGTTTTTTCACTTTGCCGTCAACATCGGCATGACGATTGGTTTATTTCCGGTTATCGGTATCCCCCTTCCCTTTTTTAGCCACGGGGGCTCTTCGCTGTGGGCGTTTACGATTTTGCTGTTTATCCTGCTCAAGCTGGACGCACACCGAAGCGAGGTCTTGCAGCGGATTTAGTTGCTACGCAAACCGTTTTCTGATCAACTCAACAAACTCTTCGTATTCTTCGCTTTCGGTGTCCCACTCGGGAAACGATTGCGTGACATAGGCCAACGCCTGAGGTAACGTGTCCATGGCATCCAGCCGCTCCACCGCCTGCGAAAAAATCTCAAAGTCACCATGAAACAAAATCTTGGTGAACATGAATTTTTGATTGATCGTGAGGCTGTCTTTTATCCGGGCAATGCGTTGAAAATTTTCGGCCAGGGTGGTCTTGCCGTCACCGGCCGGTGCCACCACCGGCTTGGGTGCGTTTTTGACTGTGGTCGGCTTGGGGGGCGCAAGCCTGGTTTCGTAAAAGCGATCGGCCTGCACCGGCAGCATGGTGCCAAAGCGCCCCAGGTAGCCACCTACTTCTTCCGGTGCAAAATTCACCTCTTCCAAAATGCGATCCAGCAGGGCAAAGGCCTCGGTGGGCGAAACCGCCTGCCGTCCGCTGGCCGCCAACCGTTCGGCCAACCGATCCAACGGCCCGCGGTTGATGCGCAGGTACTTTACTTCTTGTCGTATCTCCGCCAGTTGAATTTCCTGCCCAAGGCGCTCCAGCGCGGAGGCATAGAAATCGTAGGGGTTCAAAATCAGATAGAGCGTTTGGCTAACGGCCTTCTTCAGGAGTGGCTGAAAGTCCTGCCGGGCAATAGAAATGTGATTGGACAAAAGATTTTGAAACTTGGCCAACGCCTCGCGTACCTCTGGATGGTCGTAATCAAAAAAGGGGCTTTGGAGTTTCTGGCCTTCGTGCTTCCAGGCCCTCAGCAACTCTCGGATAACGAAAAGATTGACTTGTTCCACCGGGCAAAGCCCGCGGATGTCAGCCCCGGTAATGCGGTCTCGCTGATTGAAAAAAGACGCTGTGACCTTGGAGGCGTAGTCATCGCTGTAGTCATCTATGGCCTTCAAGCTTAAGCGTTCGTCCATGCGGTTTGAGTATTTGCTTGGGTAAAGATAGCATACACAGCCAACATCTCATCAGCACCTCACCGGCCGCCTTTCCTTACTCCACGGTTACCGACTTGGCCAGGTTGCGGGGCTGGTCTACGTTGCATCCGCGCATCACGGCAATGTGGTATGAGAGCAACTGCAGGGGTATCACCGAGATCAGCGGAGTAAGCGACTCATGTGTGGGCGGCACTTCAATCACAAACTCCGACATCTTGGGGATCTGCGTATCGCCTTTCGTGACAACGGAAATGACACGGCCTTTGCGGGCCTTTACCTCTTGTATGTTCGAAACGATTTTTTCATAGGAACTGTCTCGCGTGGCAATAAACACCACGGGCATCTCCTCGTCAATCAGCGCAATGGGACCGTGTTTCATTTCCGCAGCCGGGTAGCCCTCGGCATGGATGTACGATATCTCCTTTAGCTTAAGCGCACCCTCCAACGCCACCGGAAAGTTATAGCCACGGCCCAGGTACAAGAAGTTGGTGGCATCCTTGAAGATATCGGCAATGGTTTGAATTTGCGCGTTGAGCTTCAGCACTTCTTCCACCTTGGCGGGAATGTTCTCCATTTCGGTGAGAATCTCAATGAATTTTTGCTCGGTGATGGAGCCTTTGCGCTGGGCTACCGTCAGGGCAATCATGTTGAGCACGGTAAGCTGGGCGGTGAAGGCCTTGGTGCTGGCCACCCCGATTTCAGGCCCCGCGTGCGTGTATGCGCCTGCGTGGGTAAGCCGCGGAATGCTGGACCCCACCACGTTGCAAACGCCAAAAATGATGGCCCCTTTTGACTTGGCCAATTCAATGGCCGCCAGCGTATCGGCCGTTTCGCCCGACTGGGAAATCGCAATGACCACATCGCCCTCGCGGATGACGGGGTTGCGGTAGCGAAACTCCGAGGCGTACTCTACCTCTACCGGTATGCGGCAATACTCTTCAAAAAAATACTCCGCCACCAACCCGGCATGCCAACTGGTGCCGCAGGCAACAATCAGGATGCGGTCGGCATTAACCAGTTTATTGATATACTCGCGCAAGCCGCCCAACACCAAACGGCCCGAGGTAGCGTCCAAACGGCCGCGCATACAGTCCTTGATCGAGCGCGACTGCTCAAAAATCTCTTTCAGCATGAAGTGCTCATAGCCCCCTTTCTCAATGGACTCCAATTCCAAATCCACCGTTTGCACGTAGGGTGTTAATGGCAAGTTAGCCGTATTCTTAATGGTCAGCTTCCCGTTGTTGATAATGGCTATTTCCTGGTCATTTAAATACACCACTTCGTTGGTGTACTCAATGATGGGGGTAGCATCGGAGGCCATGAAAAATTCCCCTTTGCCCACGCCCACCACTAAGGGGCTTCCTTTGCGGGCGGCAATCAGCAGGTTAGGGTCTTCGAGCGACATAACCACGATGGCATAGGCACCCACCACCTTGGTCAGTGCCAGGCGCACGGCTTCGTCCAGCGAACACTTCTCGTTTTCCTTGATGTCTTCAATGAAGTGGATGAACACTTCGGTATCTGTTTCGCTCAAAAAGCGATGTCCTTTACGCAGGAGCTCTTGCTTGAGCGCGTTGTAGTTCTCAATGATGCCATTGTGGATGATGGCCAGTTTTTTGGTGGCCGAGTAGTGCGGGTGGGCATTCTCATCGTTGGGTTCGCCATGCGTGGCCCAGCGGGTGTGGCCCATGCCAATGGTGCTGTTCAGGGACAGGTCTTTCAGGTAGGCTTCCAACTCCGAAACCTTTCCCTTTTTTTTGTAAACATTCAATCCCCCATTGAGCAGGGCAATTCCCGTGCTGTCATAGCCCCGGTACTCCAGTCGTTTCAATCCTTTGATGATGACGTCATGCGCCTGACGTTGGCCTACGTACGCAACAATGCCACACATAGCTCAGGGTTAGGGGTTTCGGTTGATGGTCGGTTTGGTATAGAAAATCCTCAGCTTGATGTTTTGTCCGGAAAAGCCGACACGGCTCGCTGAACTGGATTCTATCGGATTTTGAAGGGCCAGCCCGAAATACCGGAACGCCTGCCCTTGTTTGACGGCCGTGGCCAGGGTTTGGGCGAGGCTCGTAATGAAACCGCTGTAGCGGGTATTGTCACTGTTCCTGGCTAACGAGATGTTTGTCCCCGTATCGCCTACGGGTATCAGCAAACTATCGGCCAGGTTAAACGGCTTCGAGCTAAAGCGGCCCGTGTACACTGACGGCAGCGCGGTTCTGCGAGTGACGTCAAAAAAATCAGTCCGGTTGTTTTTCGTGTCATCCATCACGCGCAATTCCAGCGCGTTGGGGAGCGGCAGCGGCTGTGGCGCAACGGGATCAATCACCAACTCCACCGAGTTGAACGTGATGTTGGGTATGGTATCCAAAAAGGTGTAGAACTTTGAAAAGTCGATGCGTGTGTAGACCGGCACACCGCCTTGTACATAACATTGCTGATCGGGCGGGACAAACGCAGCGAAGGGGGGCTGCCCTTGAACTACGGACCCTGCCCGATCGGCCGAGACCGAGATGAAGTTGGTGACAAAGCCCCCACCCGCATTGAAGAGCGTAAAATCAGTCACCCGCCTGCGGGTGGTTACCACGCCCTCCACAGTTTCGGGAAAGGAATAGTACACACGCAGCCGCGTCTTGTTCCGGTTGGTGGTATCGGCACTGTACTGGGGGTTGATTCCGACCAACTTATCCGCCCCCGATCCTTTGATGGCGAGCCCCTTGAATTTGCCGGTGAAATTAACGAAGCGCTGAAAGGTTTCTCCCCCTTCCAGCATGGTGGCAAACAAGCGGTTTGAAAACTCGGGGCTCATCTGTAACTCCACCGTATCAATGTCGCGCGAGCTGGGATTTGAAAAACGAGCCGGTTCAATGAAATAAGTACCCTTGGCGACTGTATCGGGCAAGAACGCCCGGGTGGAAAAATTCCAGTACGGAATCTGTCTGAGCGTATCCACCAACTCAAAGGCAGAAAACTCCATCAACTCCGCAGCGTTGTTGCCCATGAAATAATAGTCAAATGCCAGGTTCAGCACCACGCGGTCAAGCGTAGCCCCCGTGGGAAGGGTGGCGGGATTGGTTGTATAAAACTGCGTGTAGGTTACGGCCTCCATCTTTCCGAGCTGGGGGTCGGTATAGCTGCCCATCAAAAAGCGGCTATTGTTGGTCAGCAACGAATCGCCCAAAAAAACATCGGCTGTCAGGGGCACTTCTATGTATGACACATCGAAACGATCCGGCCCTCGAAAACCGATCTGCTTGGATTCATCAATGCAGGAAACGATAAAAAGGACAGCGGCAAAAACAACGGCTAGTTTAGCCCACCAAGTCTGTATAGAGGTTGTAAAACGATTCGGTGTAGTTGTCGTCTTTTTCAATGGTTTCAACTTTCTTCTCTTTAATCTTCTTAACTAAACCTTCCAGCTTCTTATTGTCCCCCGCCACGGAAACCAGATCGGAAAACTGAGCACCCAATTTGATGAACCCTTCGTAGTCGCCTGTTTTCAGGTGGCCCAGCATGTTGTCTTCAATGTCCATCATCTTCACTTTGCCCATCAGGTCGCCCTTGAACTTGTGGCTGAAGCTGTTGTTGTAGATGGTGAAAACGGTTTTGGCGTTTTTGAACAGCGGGTCGTTCTTGTACGTGGTTTTCAGGTACAAGGGTATGAAGCTGGTGATCCAATCGTTGCAATGGACGATGTCCGGAGCCCAGCCCAGTTTTCGCACCGTTTCGATCACGCCCTTGCAGAAAAAGATGGCGCGCTCGTCATTGTCTTCGTAAAACCGGTTTTCCTTGTCATGAAACACGGATTTGCGATGAAAGTAATCTTCGTTGTCGATAAAATATACTTGCAGCTTGGCGTTGGGGATGGAGGCCACCTTGATGATGAGCGGCTTTTCTTCATCGCCCACCGAAATGTTGATGCCCGACAGGCGGACCACTTCGTGCAATCGGTTTTTTCGCTCGTTGATGATGCCAAAGCGGGGCACCAGGATGCGTATTTCCATGCCCTTTTCCTGCATGGCTTGGGGCAATTTGCGAACAAATTCGGCCACCTCCGTAGTCTGTAGAAAAGGGTTGATCTCGCTGGCTACATATAAAATTCTGATTTTCGACATACGCATGATTTTGGGTTCGAACGAAAAAAGCGAACGACAAAAGTACGGAAAATTAACCCCCCGTTCAACTAATCGTGGCAGATAAGGCCTATCTTTGCACCCCTAAAAAGACGGTCAAATTGCAGGTTTTCAGCGAAATATCCGCGCTCCGCTCCTTTCTCGCCCCCCTGCGCTCGCCCTCCCGGCCCATTGGCCTCGTGCCCACCATGGGCGCCCTCCATGCCGGCCACTTGGCCCTGATCGCGCAAAGCAAACAACACAACCCGCTAACGGTGGCAAGCATCTTTGTCAACCCGACCCAATTCAACAACGCGGCCGACCTGGAAAAATACCCCCGCATGCCCGAAGCGGACACTGCCATGCTGCAGGCCGCAGGATGCGATGTGCTGTTTTGTCCTTCAGTAGCCGAAATGTACCCGGTTCCGTCTGCGCTGACGATGGACTTTGGCAACCTCAACCGGATATTGGAAGGGGAGTTTCGCCCGGGCCACTTCAGCGGGGTGGGTCTGGTGGTGGCCAAGCTGTTCAACATCGTACAACCCGCGCGCGCCTATTTTGGCCAAAAGGACTTTCAGCAACTGATGGTGATACGGCAACTGGTGAGCGAGCTATGCATCCCGGTGGAGGTGATGGCGGTGCCCACGCTGCGCGAGCCTGACGGATTGGCGATGTCTTCACGTAATTTGCGGCTGACTCCGGCAGAGCGAGCCAAGGCACCCGTCTTTTACGAAACGCTCCAATACGCCCAAGCCGCCATCAAAACAAAAAAGCCGTGGAGCGAAATCCGCCAGGAGGCGGCCATGAAAGTAGCCGCTACCGGTTTTCGGCTGGAATACCTGGCCCTGGCCACCCAACCAAACTTTCAGTTGACCGAAAACGTTACGGACTCACAGCCAAAAGTATTGTTGATTGCGGGCTACGCAGGCAACGTACGTTTAATTGATAATTTGATCATCGAATGAGAATTGAAGTCCTCAAGTCCAAAATACACCGCGCCAAAATCACGCAGGCCGAACTCCACTACGTGGGCAGCATTACCATTGACGAAACGCTGATGAAGGCCGCCAACCTGATTGAGGGCGAAAAAGTACAAGTGGTGAACATCAGCAATGGCGAGCGCCTGGAGACGTACGTGATCCGCGGAGAGGCCAACAGCGGTACGGTGTGCCTCAACGGCCCCGCAGCGCGCAAAGCGCAGGTAGGCGATTTGGTGATCATCATCTCGTATGCTTCGCTTGACGTGGACGAAGCCCGGTTGTTCAAGCCGTGGATTGTCTTCCCTGATCCCGATAACCGCCTGCCGTGAGCGAAAAGCTGCGTTCGCTGGCTACGTACATGGCCATGGTGGCCCTCACGGCCTTGTTGCTGTGGCTCTCGCTTCGGTCGCTGGCTGTGGGCGAGGGGCAAGACAAAGGGGCCTTTTTATGGGCTACCTGGTCCAAATCGGACAAAGTTTATTTGTTGCTGATGGCCGTAGTGGCCATGGTCAGCCACGTGCTGCGCGCGGAGCGATGGCGCATGCTGCTGCGGCCCACCGGCCACGCGGTGTCGTTGACTGCCAGTTTTCTGTCGCTGATGATCGGCTACCTGGTCAACCTCGCCATCCCCCGGGGGGGTGAAATTTCGCGCTGTGTGAATTTGCGACAACTTGAAAAAACCCCGGTAGAAATCAGCTTCGGCACCGTGGTGGTGGAGCGCATCGTGGATGTGCTTTGCTTGCTCCTGCTATTGGCCCTTGCGTTCGCGGTGGAGTGGGACAAACTCTTCTTCTTTATTCAATCGCTTCCTTGGCGCAGCGAGGGGGCCCTTCCCTGGCCGTGGATACTGGCGCTGTCGGGGGCTTTGCTGCTGGCCGTGGTAGCGTACCGTTGGGCCCGCAAACATGCGCGCATGCAACAAATCATCCGCGGTTTTCGCGATGGGCTCTTGTCGGTGGCCAAGCTGAACAACAAATGGCTTTTTGTCGGCTACTCCATCGCCATTTGGGCACTCTATTTTTTGATGTCGTATTTTATCGTGCTGGCGTTTCCCGAGACGAGCCGGCTGGGCCCCGGGGCCGTACTGACCTTGTTTGCCATCGGCTCCATTGCCATGGCGGCCCCGCTGCCGGGGGGTGCCGGTTCTTACCACACGCTGGTGCCGTTAGGGCTGGTGGCCCTCTATGCACTGCCGGAAGCCGATGCCATTGCGTTTGTGTTTGTCTTCCATGCCTGGCAAACGTTCATCATGATTGTGGCCGGCATACTATCTTTGGCTGTCAGCTATGCGCTTATCCGATGGAAAAAACCGAATCCAAAATAAAACCCTGGCCCGAAGCCAAAGCGTTGGTCAAAAAGTGGCAGGCCGAAGGCCAAAATGTGGTCTTCACCAACGGATGCTTTGATTTGCTGCATCTGGGGCACGTAGACTATCTGGAAAAAGCACGCCATTTGGGCGACAAACTGGTTTTGGGCCTCAACACCGATGACTCCGTGAGCCGTTTCAAGGGGCCTCAGCGCCCCATCCAAGACCAGGCTTCCCGGGCCAGGGTGCTGGCTGCCTTGGCGTTTGTGGATCTGGTGGTTTTGTTCGATGAGGATACACCCTTACATTTGATCAGCGAACTGGTGCCCAACACCTTGGTAAAAGGAAGTGACTATTTGGCAGAGAACATCGTTGGCGCGGATGTTGTTAAACGAGCAGGAGGGCACGTAAAAACGATTGACTTTGTGCCCGGGTACTCCACTACCCGACTCGTGGAAAAGATTAGAAAAGATTAAATACGAAATAGACTATGGGATTTGGAGCGTTAATCATCGGTGTGTTTTTCATGATCGTGGGCATGATTGTCAGCTCGCGCTTGAAACGCAAGTTCAAAGAGTATTCGCAAATTCAGTTGGCCCGCGACCTGACAGGCGCAGAAGTGGCCCGCCTCATGCTGACCGACAGCGGTATCCGCGATGTTCAGGTGGTGTGTGTGCAGGGACAGTTGACCGACCATTACAACCCGGCCGACCGAACGGTGAACCTGAGCGAGGCTGTGTACCACGGGCGCAACGCAGCCGCCACGGCTGTTGCCGCGCACGAATGCGGCCACGCAGTACAGCACGCCACCGCCTATAGCATGTTGCAATTCCGCTCGGCCATGGTGCCGATCCAAAACGTCAGTGGCCAAGTCCTCAACTTTATGATGATGGCCATGATGTTTGGTAGCTTTTTTGCCGGCAGTTTCTTGCCCTGGAAAACAGCCTTGTTGATCATCATTGCGTGTTATGCCGTATTTGCTCTTTTTGCCCTCGTTACTTTGCCGGTGGAATTTGATGCCAGCAAACGCGCCTTGGCTTGGGTAAAGACTCGCAACATTGTAAACCCCAAAGAATATGACATGGCGCAAGACGCGCTCAAATGGGCGGCCATGACATACGTAGTGGCGGCCATCGGTGCCGTTACCACGTTGATCTATTACGTCATGATGTTCCTTGGATCAGACCGGGAATAACCCGCGATGAGCCCGCCTGTAAAGCCTGGACATTTTGTTCAGGCTTTACTTTTTTTTAACCCCCAAACAACTGAGTTTTACAGGCGTTTATCCTCAAAGACGTAATCATGGATTTTCAACTGACCGAAGAACAATTGACCGTACAGCAAGCCGCGCGCGACTTCGCCCAAAACGAACTGTTGCCGGGTGTGATTGAACGCGACACCCATCAGCAATTTCCGGCCGCGCAAATAAAAAAAATGGGGGAGCTGGGCTTCATGGGCATGATGACCGACCCGAAATACAACGGAGGCGGCATGGATACGCTCAGCTATGTGTTGGCCATGGAGGAAATATCCAAGGTCGATGCTTCCGCTTCGGTTTGTATGTCAGTCAACAATTCGCTGGTGGCCTGGGGTATTGAAAAGTACGGCAATGAAGATCAGAAGCAGCGGTTTCTGACCAAACTCGCCACAGGCGAAAAAATTGGCGCCTTTTGCCTTTCTGAACCCGAGGCAGGATCGGACGCCACCAGCCAGCAAACAACAGCCGAAGACAAGGGCGATTACTATTTGCTGAATGGCACCAAAAACTGGATCACCAACGGAAACAGTGCCGGTATCTACATCGTCATTGCGCAAACAGATGCCAGCAAGAAACACAAAGGCATTAACGCCCTGATTGTGGAAAAAGGGATGCCCGGGTTTGTGGTCGGAAAAAAAGAAGATAAGATGGGCATCCGCGGATCGGATACCCATTCGCTGATGTTTACGGATGTGAAGGTGCCAAAGGCCAACCGGATTGGAGAGGATGGCTTTGGCTTTTCGTTTGCGATGACCACGCTAAACGGAGGCAGGATCGGCATTGCGGCCCAGGCCTTGGGCATTGCTTCGGGCGCCTTTGAGCTGGCCCTGAAATACAGCAAAGAACGCAAAGCCTTTGGCAAACCGATTTCACAGCACCAGGCCATCCAGTTTAAGTTGGCCGAGATGGCCACCCAGATTGAGGCCGCGCGCTTCTTGGTTTGGCAGGCCGCGTGGCTCAAAGACCAGAAAAAAGATTTTGTGAAAGCGGCTGCCATGGCAAAATTGTATGCTTCGCAAATCGCGCAGGAAGTGACCACCGAGGCCGTGCAGATACACGGTGGGTATGGATACGTGAAGGAGTTTCATGTAGAGCGTTTGATGCGCGATGCCAAAATCACCCAGATCTACGAAGGCACCACCGAAATACAAAAGATGGTCATTTCACGGGAGTTACTTCGCTAAGGCGTAGTTCAGGCGGTGACTCACCGCAAAGGCGCTAAGACGCTAAGTGAATGCAAAACGTAATGACCCTCTAAACCTCTGCGACTCTGCGTCTCCGCGATTTCTTACTGCAAAAGCGCAAACAAGTCGTTTTTCACCGCAGAGGCGCTAAGACGCTAAGTGAATGCAAAACGTAATGACCCTTTAAACCTTGGCGACTCTGCGGCTCCGCGGTTTCTTACTGCAAAAGCGCAAACAAGCCGTTTTCCACCGCAGAGGCGCTAAGACGCAAAGCAAATGCAAAACGTAATGATCCTTTAAATCTCTGCGGCTCCGCGGTTTTTACTGCAAAAGCGCAAACAAGCCGTTTTCCACCGCAGAGGCGCTAAGACGCTAAGTGAACGCAAAACGTAATGACCCTCTAAACCTCTGCGGCTCTGCGTCTCCGCGGTTTCTTACTGCAGAGGCGCAAACAGAAATAAGCTGCTTCCCACCGCAAAGGCGCGAAGACGCTAAGCGAGTGCAAAACGTAATACTTTAGTTTTTGACCAATATCTTTTTGGTGATTAGTCGGTCGCCAGCACTCACCTGCATAACGTAGAGACCGGTGGGCCATTGGCGCACATCTTGTTGAAGCGATGTGCCACTCGCACCAACCTGAATGGCCGTTTCGGAAATACGCTGGCCTTGCGTATTGACAAACCGAATATGTCCTTCACCCAAGTTGGCCGGAAGCTCAATGGTGAGCAAGCCCTCCATTACGGGGTTTGGTGAGTACGCTATCTCCAAGGGCTCTTCGGCAATGCTCGTAATGGGCCCTTGAATGCTCAGATTATCGATGGCCCAGCCCCACGCATTCGTGGCATTGTCTGAGTTCAATCGGAATCGGATCAGGATATTATCTCCCGCAGCAAATTGGTTGTTTTGCGTAATGTTGACCAGCCGGGGCCGATACAGCGAGGAGCTTCCCGTGGCGGCACTACGCCACGCGCTGTTGGCATTGGCCGCATAGCGTGGCAATAGCTCTTGCCAGGTATTGCCGTTGTTTTTTGAGGCCTCCACCACCACAAAATCCTTAGGTGTATTGGAGGCAACATTAAACTCCACGATGGCCACCTCATCAAACACCATGTTTGGGTTGGCGGCACTGACCGTAATGGGCTGGGTGAGCATGAAGGTGAAGTTGGAGGCGTTGTTGGCGGCTGTGCTAAACCCCACCGGATAGGGATGAGCCGAGTGAATGGCTCCGTTGGAGAAGCCCGAGGGCTGGGAGACGGAAAAAAAGTTGCCCACAAAATCGGTGTTGGTTGTGTTGAAGTCGCTAACGTATTGATTTAGCGGAGATCCCAATGCCAACAAAGGCACCCGTAAAAAATCCGTGGACGGAAGGGCCGCCTGGTTGCCCGCATTATCCGTGGCTCTGATACGATACTTGAGCACATCGCCTGCCGAAATACCCACCAAATCCAACAGGAACGAATACTCGCCACCGGGGTTCACCGGAAACGAAGAGGTGGTGACATTGGCGTTGTTAACGGTGTAATCGACTTCAACGGAGGCTACGCCACTCGCATCCTCGACACGGAAGGGCAGGGGAACACTGAGTGTGTTGGCCGGCAGAAAGTCCAGGTGTGTGTGCAGCACGCGGGGCGGTGTTTCATCTATTTGAATTTTCAGGTTATCAATGGCCCAGCCCCAGCCATGCACCAGTTCGTCTACAAACAGCCGGAAACGAATCACAACCTCATCACCGGCCACGAAATTCCCATTCGCCAACATGTTAATGGTGCGCGTGAAATAAAGGCTCGGAATACCGGTGGCCGTAGAGTTCGGTGGATTGGCCCCGTCATTACTACTGTTATAGCGTGCCAGCCAAGCCGCTTGTGCCCGTG
This sequence comes from Cyclobacteriaceae bacterium, assembly GCA_025455015.1. Classification (GTDB taxonomy): domain Bacteria; phylum Bacteroidota; class Bacteroidia; order Cytophagales; family Cyclobacteriaceae; genus ELB16-189. The sequence goes on from JALONI010000014.1 coordinate 61,591, forward strand.
CGTCATATCCGTCTGCCAACACCCGCCACGTGGCCCCGCCATCTTTTGAGGCTTCCACCACTGCGTAGTCAAAAAACTCCGCGCTGCCAAAAACGGATCCTGGTTCTCCCGGCTCTACCAACACGATTTCGTCAAACTTGAGCGTGGCATCAGCGGCTTTCAACCGAATGGGTACCCGCAATTTACAAAGTTGCTCTGGTTATCAGGCCCTGAACCATTGGGATAGGGGTGGGCCGTATGGATGGCCCCGTCCACAAACCCGGCCGGGGTGATGATGCTAAATTCGGGATCACCAAAAAAGTCGTTTGTAGTAACATTGAAATTGTTGGTGTAGGAATCTTGAGTAGGTGACAGCGCGACCACGTTTACTTGGTATGTGCCCGTCAGAGGGCCAAAGCCGACATTGCTGTTGGCCGAGTTGTCAGTAGCCTTGATGCGATACGTGATCACGTCCCCATCGTTAAGGGTACCCGGTGAAAACGAAAGCGATGCCCGGTAGCCTGCCCGAAACAACGCTTCAAAGCCATCGGTATTTTCCTCCGTAGCGGCATCCTGCACCATAGCAACGGGCGGTTGTGTAACACCATTAATGGCATACTCGACCGAGGCTTGTTGGATGCCAATGTTGTCTTCGATAGTGGCCGAAAGACTCAAGCTGGGCGCGGAGGCAAGGAGGAACAAGCGCGGCACGTGGGTTATGCGCGGGGCTTGGGTATCCGGCCCAATACCCAATACGTAGCGTCCCTGCTGCACCGGGGGGCGGTTCGTTTTGCCGGGCACCGTAAAGGTGCGGTTGGGCGTCTCATTGTCCGTCACCGACAAAAAATAAAAGAGCGTATCGGCCACCCCGGTGTTGGGTATCACAAACGAAAACTCGTTGGCGTTGGCCGTGGGCGTGCCGATCACCTCCACATCAGCGGGATTGGATTTTTTGGCGTAGGTAAGTTTGACAGAAGCCGGTTGGTAGGCATATCCATTGTTGGCGTCTGCCTGGATCTTGACAGTTAAGTTAAGGGGCGAGGTGCTTTCGGTATTTCGGGGGGTGTGCACTTGCCGGGGCAACACCCAGCCCATATCGCTGAACATATCTAATACCAGGGGGCCCGGGTCGTGCATGACTTCCTGAAATCCAATTTGCGGTGTCATCAGTGAATTGATGTCTCTAGGCCGGTACGTATTCTCATCCAAATGGGCAATGCTGCTGCCTCCGCTAAACGTGCCGGGCGCAAACAACTTGGGCCGTGACGAGGCTATCGGGGAATTGAAAAACAGGTTGTTGCTGGTGAGCTGTGTGCCCAACGCAGCCGAAGGAGATGTGAAACTGGTGAAAAGATTTTGCCCCGTACCGTTTTCGATGGCCAGATCGAACACAAAAGGAACACCCGAGCCTCCAATGCCCACTGACCCCTGGCCATTTTCGAAGTTGTAGGCATCTACAAACCCCAGACCATGGCCGATTTCATGCAGCACCACGGATACCAGGTCGTGCGTGCCTACTGGCGGGTCTCCCGATGTCTCAAAGTACCACGAAGCATTGCTGTTGAAATTAGCGAAGATATCTACCGAATCGGGGTGGTTCAGTTGGCGACCTGCCATCTTCTCGGCCAGCGCAACGGGGTAAAAGGTGTTCAATTTCTGTGCGTTGTCGAAATTGGCAAACGCATTGGCCCAAATGGCCGAGCCCAGCGTGCCTCCGTCCAGGGGTTGCCAGAACGCGCGAATGCGAATGGGCACAGGCGATTCGATCAGGTCTTCCCAAATATCCACCGCATACTGAAAGGCTGCACGCGACCGCGCATCAAAGCCCACATACTCCACTTCAATGGTGGCTGTCTTGGTCTTTGCGCCCGCCAAACGCTTTCGCAAGAACTGATCGGGGGGGGCGATGACGGTATTGCGATTTACCGGATCGGCATAACAAATAATGGGTCTTTTGGGTACTATTCCCATCATGCGCTGGGCGTGTAGCACAGAAACACCCGACAACCCCACGAACAAACACACCGCGAGTAGCTTTTTCATTTCATCACAGGTTTACAGTCAAAGATACGAGTTTGTTTTTTCTGTACGCAACGCGATCCACCGAATAAAACAGACTAGTAAAGCGCGGGGCCGCGCGTCTCTAAATCAAATTGCGCGCCTTCAACTCCAGGTATTTGTTGATCGTGTTTACCGTCAGCTTTTCGGGGGGCGTCAGAATGGTTTGGATGCCATGCCTGCGCAACTCGTGTACGATCAGTTTCTTTTCCAGGCTGAAACGCTCGGCCACTACTTTCAGGTACACCTCTTTCAACCCCGCGGCAGGTTCTTCGATCACCTGCTTCAGTTCGGTGTTTTCAAAAAAAATCACCACCAACAGATGAGATTTGTTGAGGTTAATCAGGTATGGCAACTGGCGGTGCAGCCCGTGCACGCTTTCAAAGTTGGTAAAGAGCAACAACAGACTACGTTGCGAAATCACCTTGCGCACGGCCGCGTATAATGTGGAGTAATCTGTCTCCAAAAAGGCCGTTTTTTGGTTGTACAATACCTCCTGAATGTGGGCCATTTGGTTATTGCGCCTGGAAGCCGGCAACACGTTTCCGATGCGATCTTGAAACGTGATGAGCCCCGCACGGTCTGATTTCTTGATAGCGATGTTGGAGATGACCAGCGTGGCATTGATGGCATAGTCCAGCAAACTCATCCCCGCAAAGGGCATTTGCATCACGCGGCCTTTGTCAATCAACGAATACACTTGCTGCGAGCGCTCGTCTTGGTATTGGTTGACCATCAACCGCGATTTGCGCGCGGTGGCCTTCCAGTTCACCGTTCGGTAGTCATCGCCCGCCACATACTCTTTGATCAACTCAAACTCCTGATTTTGCCCAATGCGCCTGATTTTTTTTATCCCCAAGGTGGTAAGCCGCTGATGGATGGCCAGCAACTCATACTTCCGCATCTGGATGTACGAGGGATAGACGGGCACCAACTTGTCGGCCGAAAAACGAAACCTGCGCGCCACCAACGCCAGCCGCGAGTACGCCAGCACGTTGACGGCCCCAAATGAATACTCTCCACGTTTCACCGGGCGCAGTTGGTACCTGATCACCTTTTGCGTGCCCGGGGCCATGGTCAGGTTGAACTCCAGGTCCCTGCGCTGAAACTGGTGGGGTATCTCGTCAAACACCCGCAGCCACACCTCAAACGAATAGTAGTTTTCGAGGTAGATGGCAATGTCGTTATCATCACCGTTGGATAGTTTATCGGCCAGTAACCGATCGCCACGCAGGCCTCGCTTAACACGAAACAGCAACAACACATCCGTGAGGACGGCCGCCACAAAAATGAAGGTAGCGAGTTGCGGCACCCAGTAGCCGCTGCCCAAAATGAAGGTAGCCAGGAAACACGCTACCACGATGGCGGTAACCAAAAACAGGCGGTTGCCCAGGTATAGTGTACGAAGGATTTTCACCGTTAGCGCGGCACTTCTACTTTGTTGATGATTTGGCTGACCACCTCATCGGCATTTACGCCCTCCATTTCTTTTTCGGGGCTCAGGATGATGCGGTGCCGCAGCACGGGCAACGCCACGGTTTTAATGTCTTCGGGGCTTACAAAATCACGGCCGTTGATCATGGCAAACGATTTGGCGCTGGTCAAAATAGAAATGGACGCCCGGGGCGAAGCGCCCAGGAACAGCATGGGGTTGTTGCGCGTCTCTTGCACCATCTGTGCAATGTACCGCACCAGGTTGGATTCAATGTGAATGGTTTTGGCCACCGCCCGAAAGGCATTGATTTGATCGCTTGTCAAAACGGGGCGTATCTCTTCCACCGGCAGTGCGCCTCTGCGGGCATGGTGCCGGGCTAAAATATCCACCTCCTGCTCGTGCGAGGGGTAGTTTACCACAATCTTGAACAGGAAACGATCCAACTGGGCCTCGGGCAGGCGGTAGGTTCCCTCCTGCTCAATGGGGTTTTGCGTAGCCAACACCATATACGGACTTTTCATCTTGCGTGTCTGCCCGTCCGCGGTCACTTGCCGTTCTTCCATCACCTCGAAGAGGGCCGCCTGCGTTTTGGCCGGGGCGCGGTTGATCTCATCGATCAGCACCACGTTGGAGAAAATGGGGCCCGCTTTAAATTCAAACTCCGTTGTTTTCAAATTATAGACCGAGGTGCCCAACACGTCCGAGGGCATCAGATCGGGCGTAAACTGGATGCGCGAAAAGTCCGTGTCGATGATACGCGCCAGTATTTTGGCCGTGAGTGTTTTGGCCACCCCGGGCACTCCTTCAATCAGCACGTGGCCATCGGATAAAATAGCCGTGATGAGCAAGTCAATCATGGCCTCCTGCCCCACAATCACTTTTCCGATCTCGTCCTTGATTGCCCGGACTTGCTGGTTGAAGGCGCTGAGGTCAACGCGGGTTTGAAATACGTGGTCTTCCATTTCTATTTTTTCGTAAGGTAAAAACGATCGATCAATGTACAGAGATACGTCAACTCCTCGCCCGAAAGCTGTGCTTTGGCGGCATACGATTGAAGGGTGCTGAGCAGCGCTTGCACGGTGGCCTCGTCCATGCCCGACTTGCGCATCAAGGCAGTTTTGAAGTCGGGGTGGGTGGGGGAAACGCTGATGCCCCAGTGCGTGCGCACATAGTCAAAGAAAAACTGGGCTTTTTTCTCAGCCATGTTTTTATGGTCGGCCCGTTGATAATACAGCAGGCCGATGGTACCGATAAACTCAAGCGTGGTATTGGCCAGGGGCCGAAGGATGGGGATGACGCGTTGTTTGCGTTTGGCCTCAAACACGATGAACAACAGCAGCGCACCGATGGTGAGGTAATACGCCCACCGGAGCGGTTCTGTTTGCAAAATGAAACGCAGGGGCGTGGCGATTTCCATACGGCCGAGGTGGTAATACTCGCTCCACCACGCCTCGCGGGCAGGCAGATAGGAAAGCAGATGGGCGGCAAACCGATGATTTTCGCCTTCCAGCAAATGCAGGTTAGTAAAAAGCATGGGCGTGCAGTTGAGGATGAGCTTGCCTTTGCCCCATGCCACGCGAATAGACACCGGTTGATACAAATCGTTTTTGGCCAATACCCATGCCGGTACCGAATCTACCCGTTGAAAATACCGGAAGGCATTGCCGCGTTTGATGGCGTACGTTTGGATGCTGTCGGTTCCGGCCGCCACCACGCGCAACCGGGTGGTGTCTTTGCCAAACAACCGCGCTTCGCCCTGAAAAAAGGAATCGCCTGTGTAAATGCCGAGCGTATCCGCGAATGCGCCATAGAAAAAATCGGCCGAAATAAACACCGTGGCCCCGTCATGCACGTGTTTGAGCAACACCTCTGTATCGGGCCGGTCGGGCACAAAGCTTTTGCAAAGAATAAAAAGCGACCGCCCCCGCAAGCTGTCTTTGGATTCGTACAGCGTTTTGAACGAATGAACCACGCGCTGCCCGCCCAGCGCGGTCGGCAGCAACTCGTTGAGTGCATATCCGCCATAGGGGTTTTTATCCTCGGGCGAAAACGTGACCGTCCAATCGTACTGTTTGCTTTTGGAAAGCAGCAGCAACACCAACAGGCCCACCAGGATAGCGATGTAAGCGATGTACTTCCAATCCTTCATAGCCGATCGCGCCACTGCGCAAAAGTGTTTTGGATGCGTTGAAACTGCGTGTCCGAAATCGGAAAATTGCCGTACCACGCATAGTCAAAATAAAAACTCAATTCATTCAGTCCGGTTTTGGCCTCGCCACGGTTCAGCTCATCCACGTAGTCGTGGTTGGTTTTGCCGGGCTTCACGTCAATCAGTTGTTTATCCGACAGCAGTTTCAAGGCATACAAGAAAACCAGCCGGGTGGCCAGGCGGTACTCTTTGCGCTCGGTGGCCTCTTGGATGAGCCGGTCAAAATCCATGGTGTGGATGTCTTCGTGAAACACCTCATACCCCACCCCGCGGTCGGCACCGGAGTACAGCACGCGGTAGGCATCTACGCGCAGGAATTTCAGGATGATGAACACCAAAACTGCGAAGGCCAGCAGGTACATCACAAAACGGCCCAGGTCCGTGGTGGTGGTTTTCTCAAAAAGCGAACTGAGCATTTCGTTCAACCACCGCAGAAACCGATCCCACAACGACTCGGCCACGGTGGGCGGCTGCTCATAATTGAGGTCGGGATCGTTTTTGAGCCGATCAATGTCGGCTGGCTCAAACGCGCGGGGGGCCGCCCGCAGCGTATCGTTGGGCCCGGCAAAATCCTCGGTAACGGTCTCCTCGGCTTGAACCACGCTGTCGACCACGGCAATCGTGGGCTCCTGGCCCTGTGCATACACACCGGTGCAAAACCAACACACCCACAGAATCACTATTCGCCCCACCCTACTTTTGCGTTAAAACTGTTCGGGCGGCCGTCCGTCATCGGGTTTTACTTGCCCCAGCATTTGAATCTCCCCCATCAGCCCTTTGGCTTCTTTCAACTCCACCAGGTTAAAGTATTGAAAGGCGATGCCCACGTTGGGGAGGGCGTACAACAGCAGTTGCGCCAGGTAGTAGAGCGTGAAACAGGCAATGACCACAATGCGCATGGTATCCGAAAATTCAAACGGGTTGTCTGTGGAAACCGAATGCATGGTGGAGGTAAACAGGATGACATAGTAGGGAATCAGGAAAATGTAGGACGATATGCCCACAATCAGTTGCAATATCATCAACAACCCGAAGGTGCTCCACCACTTGCCGTTGTTCACCAGCCGGAACGACCGCGCGAGCGCATCAAAAAAATTGCGCTTTTCATACAGTTGGATAAAGTACGTGAGCGAGGAGCTGATGAAAACATAAAAAAGCCCGGCAATAAAAATCAAGACGCCCAAAAACACCAGAAACGGGGAGATGGCCCCCAGCATGACCGCGGGAATCAGCAGCAAAATATAAACGAGCATAAAGGCCAGAAAGAACAGCACGGTGGTACCCACATAGCCCCAAAAAGCAGCCCGCACGCGATCCCACACTTCGCTTACCTCAATCTGGTTGGTCTTCTTTTCATGGTACAGCACCAGGTAGCAGTTGATGGTGGCAATGGTTACAATCAGGCTCACAAACAACAGTACAAACATGAGCAAGAGCTGCAACCAAAAGGAAGGCGAAAGAAAGTATTGGCCCAAGGCTTCCGGGTCTCCTCCGTTACTTTGCAAGCCAAACGTCAGTTTGAAGAAATCGCCCATGAACGATCCGATGAGCAAGCTGCCTACCAATACAGAAGGCCCGGCAATCATCAAAATAGCTTTGCCCAGCGGCTTGTAGTTTTGGCGCACAAACTCAAACGTAGCGTTCAGCTTGCGGCTGAAGTCGCGCGTACGTTGAAACTCAATCGGTTTAAATTCTTCCATGGCGTTTTAAGTGAAGGGGGTACACAACAAAATAAAAGATCATCAAGAAAGCCGAGCCTCCGATGATCACCATTTTCAACACGGCCGGCATAAAAGCGTAGCGTGTCACAAACGACTCGATAAAGCCGGCCAACACAAAAAAGGGCACCAGCCCCATGATGATCTTCAGGCCCCTGACGGCCCCGGCTTTGAACGACTCTAACCACGAGTACGTGCCGGGAAACAGCAGGCTGTTGCCCATGACAAACCCGGCCGCAGCCGCCACCACAATGGACGAAAGCTCAATGGTGCCGTGCAGCATGATTACCGGCAGGGCCTGCCCCAGCTGGTTTTCGTTGTAGAAAAAGGTAACAAACGCGCCCACCATAAGCGCATTGGAAAACAGGTAATACCCCGTGCCCACGGAGGCGATGACTCCAAACACAAACACGCGAAACGAAACCAGAATATTGTTAAGCGTGATTTGCACAAACATATCCATTTCGCTGGACGAAGAATAGACCTGGGTCGGGTTGCCTGCTTTGATGTTCTCCAGGGTCATGTTCACGTACTGGTCGCCCAGAATCAACCGCACAAACGTATCGTCATAGGCGGCTGATACCGCACCCATGGCAGCCGCAACGATAAAAATGACAAAGGCGTAAAAAAGCGGGCGCTGGCTGGCGTACATGGCGGCCGGCACTTCCACCTTCCAAAAGTGCACAAAGCGGTTTTTCTCCTCCTTTTTGTTTTTGTATATCTCGCCATGCACTTTGCTGGCCAGCGAATTCAGGTACTCGGTGGTGCGGCTCTTGGGGTACTGCGTGCGCGCGAAGGAGAGGTCGTCCGTGACCTGGATAAACAGCTCGGCCAGCCGGTCGGGCGAGGCCTGTGACGGGTTCTTGACCACCTTCTCAAATTCCTCCCACCGTGTCTTGTTGCGCTTTACAAATGCTGCCTCTTTCATCTTCGCAGAAAAACGAAGTTGGAAGATAGAGCGCGGATGCGGTTCTTCCAACGGTACCCTGATTATTTATTCGCCTTGTTCATGAGCCCCCGGCTGCGCGCTCCACGGCCGACCACACGCGCCACACGTTTTTATAGCAGATTTTTTCGATGTCCTCCTCGGTGTAGCCGCGCGTGAGCAACACATAAATCAAATTGGGGTATTGTGATACGTCTTTCAAGCCCGTGGGCAGACTGTCGCCCACGCCATCGTAGTCGGAGCCCAGCCCCACGTGGTCAATGCCCGCCACGCTCACCACATGGTCGATATGGTTGGCCACCGTTTCCACATCCGCAAAAAGCGAAGGGTTCTCCTTCTGAAACTGATCGATCAGGGGCTTGGCCAGCGAGTCGGAGGCTTTCAGGTTTCTTTCGTCCAGCAGCGCCCGTAGCTTTTTGCGGTTCCCCTCGTTGCCCGCCCGCACGGCCGAATCCAGAAAGGCGGAGCCAAAGTTGATTTGGATGACACCCCCGTTTTGGGCGAGGGCCCGTATCATGGCGTCATCCATGTTGCGCTGAAACCCGGGCGTGAACGCACGGCATGACGAATGGGAAGCAATGACGGGCACGGACGTCAGGCGCATGACATCGTAAAACGCGCTGTCCGACACGTGCGAGATGTCCACCATGATGCCTACGCGGTTCATCTCCCTGACTACCTGTTCGCCAAAGGGGCTGATGCCGCGCCACGTTTGGGTGGTATCGTAGGACGAATCGGAAATCTGATTGTCTTTGCCATGGGTGAGGGTGATGTAGCGGATGCCGCGCTGGTGGAAGTAGGCCACGTTGGCCAGGTCGGTGCCGATGGGGGCTCCGTTTTCCATACCCATGGGCAGCGATATTTTGCCGGCCCGGAAGTTGGCCTCCACCTCGGCCGGAGAGTTGGCCAGCGCAAACTTGTCGGGGATCTGCTCGGCAATGGCGCGTATCATGTTGATGAGCGAATCGGCCAGCGCTTTGCCGTTATCCGGCTGCAGTTGGTAGGACGAAGGGATGTAAATGGACATGAACGGGGCATCCAGCCCGCCCTTTTTGGCACGCTCATAGTCAAAGTCGCCCTCGGAGGTTGAAAGGGGGATGCCCATGTACTCGCGTTCGATGCGAAAGTTTTTCATCTTCAGGCGGTAGGGCAGGTCTACGTGGCCATCGGTGATGATGTAGCGGTGGGCCAGCTCGTCAGCATAGGCGCGCAGTTGCTCATCGTTGAGGCGGTCTACCGGCTTTGGGGGGACGCAGGCGGTCAGCAGCAGGCCTATCAGGGCCAGGGGCGCAAGGCTCTTCATGGGTTTGGGTTTATGAACGCGAAAAATACGCAGGGCTGAGGTAAAAACCTTGGGGTTGTTGGGGGGAGGACGTTGCTGTTGGTGCAGTGGCGGGTTTTCGAAGCGTTTCACTATCCCACGATGCCACCCGTATTTCAAAAAACGAGACTGCAATTTCACACTTTGCTTCTCAGCAAAAATCCTAGTCGTGCGGCAGCTGATTTTGTCGGGGTAGTGTCCCTTTACGTATCTATGGTTCGATACCTAATATCAACAGTGGAACAGGTGGGCTATTCCGTCCTTGTCTCATAACGTTGTAAACTTCCCCTTCGTAGTAGGCAACTCCGCTGCTCATTTGTGACTGCATTAGTTTTGTCGGAAGAATTTCAATCCCCAGATTTATAACACCGCCAGAATAGAACAGCATGTGTTTGACAAATAAGTCAAATGCCACGAAAGCATATTTTCCAAACTGGACTTCAACGGCAATTTTGTTCTTTACAAAGTCCGTTTGATTGTAGCTGTAAATTGGTTCTTCTTCACCATTTTGAATTAAGAAGTCCTTTTGATCTTTGGCCGACATTAAAACACTTTTCTCCATTAACTCGCGATTGAGCGTTATATAGTAGTTGTAACGTGTTTCTTCCCATTTACGCTTATAGAACCCATTATTGAATGCTTTGTTCAAATCAATAGGTGACAACAAAGCATTTCCCTTTTTCCTTTTCTCCTTACTGATTTTAGTCCTCAACTTCTTTGCGTCAATATTGGCGATAATTTCCTTTATTTCTTTATAGAGATTATTATGATGGACAATTAGATATTCTTCTCCGTTGAGGTGAGAGTATTTTTGAACGATTTTCATTTCTATCCGTTTACAAAGTTTATCTTCATCCACGCTTCAGGAACTTGTGAAACTTTGTCGCTACCTGTCGGCTTATGAATTGGTTTGTTTATGGGTCTTACTTTTAGCCTTCCTTCTTTTAAATCTTCAATTCTCTGTTTTGCGATTTTACAGTATGCTTCTTCCTTCTCAATTCCAATCGCATTTCGATTGTTCTTAATAGCACCAAGAACTGTCGAGCCTACACCGGAAAAAGGATCTAATACCCAACTGTTCTTATTTGTCAAAGCGAGAACACAGCGCTCAACTAACTCAATTGGGAATTGACACGGGTGATCTACTTTTTCTGGATGGTTTGATTTAACATTTGGAATATTCCACATTCCTGTATCCCAGTCCTGCTGAACTATCTCCCAAATGTCACTTGGATTTTTGCCTAACGGGTTTCCAGAAGGTTGTCCCTTCTTTGGGCCTTTGAAGTGAAGTTTACCAGGATACTTTGATGGTACTCTTACGCTGTCAAGATTGAAAATATAGTCATCTGTTTTACTGAACCAAAGCATTGTCTCATAGCGTCCGCTAAACCGTTTTGAAGCATGAAGTCCATGTCCAAAATGCCACACTATTCGGTTACGAAGTTTAAGTCCGTGTTTTTTAAATATTTCATAGTAGAAAATATCGAGTGGAAATATCTCCCCTTTGTCAACGTAATTGCCAACTTGCCAACAAAGATTTCCTTGGTCGGAAAGAGTCCGTACTAATTGGTCAATGATTTCTTCTTGGGTCTCCAAGTATCTCTCAATACTCGTCTTTGTCTCGTAGGATTTACCTATATTATAAGGAGGTGAGGTCAGTATGAGATCAAACTTTCCGTCCTCTATTTTCTTTAGGACTGTTAAGCTGTCCCCTTTCTTAATTTGATAGTATATGTCTGGGCTTACGTAGTGAAAAATCGGTTCTTTTACTTTCATTCAGTTTCTGCTGTTAACTGGTCAAATTTATTCCTTTTTGATGTTAGTTTATGTCGGAATTTGGAAAAGAGACCTACTTTTTCCGTCATTTTTGAGAGTTGGAGAGTCTCTCCAGGGGCATCACCAACAACACTTGCCTGTGTGCCTTTCTGCCTAGTCCGAATATATCGTGAGCACTCGAAAAATCCAAGAAAACCTTCCAAAACCGCCCCGTTCTGGCGTTTCGGGCTTCGTCCCGGTATAAACGTCCCCGCCATCGCCCCGCCCATCCCTTTCCGTTAGCGAACGCGCTGGGGGTTGTCTGGCATTGACCGGAATCTCCTATTTTTGTTTGCAGCCGTCAACGGCTCATTGGAAAACCGGCCCATGCAAACCATTCAGATACGCACCACCCAAAACGTCTTCATCCACTATCCGCTCGCCAGCGTGGGCGATCGCATCCTGGGCTACCTCCTCGATCGGTTCATCATCATCTTGTTCATGCTGGCGATGGGCCTGCTGCTGGCCAACGCCAACGTAGAAACCATCTGGATTTGGGTGGTGGCACTGGTGGTGCCTTACCTCAGCTATTCGCTGCTCTTTGAAATCTTCATGAACGGCCAAACGCCCGGCAAAGCGGCCCTGAACATCCGCGTCATCCGCACGGACGGCACCCCCGCCACCGTGGGCGACTTCCTGTTGCGGTGGCTCTTCGCCCCCATCGACTTTGGCTTTCTGGGCGGGGCCATCGCGCTCATCCTGGTAGCGGCAGGCGGCAAAGGCCAGCGCCTGGGAGACATGGTGGCCGGCACCACGGTGGTCAAGCTGGTGGAACAAAAGGAAATCACCGCCCAGGAAGTATTTGTGGCAGCCGAAGAAACCTACCAGCCGGTGTTTGCCGAGGCGGCCCAACTCAACGAGTCGGACATCGAAATCATCCAGCGCGCACTGGAAGTAAACCGCGACCACGGCAACCCCAAACCCATGCTGGCCGTCACCGAAAAGGTGAAAACCCAGTTGGGCATCACCACCGACATGCCCCCCATCCGGTTTCTGTACACACTCATCAAGGACTTCAACCACCTGGCCGCGCGGTGAGTGCCCTGCCCACCATTACCCGCGCCCAACTCGCGCTGCGCAACGGACAGGACAAGCCCGAGGTGTGGGTGGCCTATCAAGGAAAGGTGTACGATGTGACTGCCTCGCGGCTGTGGAAAAACGGCAAGCACTATGAACATTGGGCCGGCCAGGACCTGACGGATGAATTACCCGATGCACCTCACACAGAAAGTGTATTTTTGAAGTTCAACGTCATTGGCCGGTTAGCGGCCGACCTCCCATGATCATCATTGCCGACAGCGGAAGTTCCAAAACCGATTGGAGATTGCTCAGCACCTCGGGCCAGGTGGCGCAGGCCAACAGCCTGGGCTTTAATCCCTACTACGAGCCCATCCACCATTTGCAACGCATCATCCAGGAAACGCTGGTGCCCCTGGTGTCGGAGCCTGTCACCAAAGTAGTGTACTATGGCACGGGCGTGTCATCAGAGCGCAACCAACAGTCGGTCAAAGACATGTTTCGTCACTTTTTTCCGGCTGCCGCGATGGAGGTAGGCTGGGACTTGCTGGCGGCCGGGCGTGCCCTGTGTGGCCGCGAACCGGGCATTGCCTGCATCCTGGGCACGGGCAGCAACTCGTGTTTTTTTGATGGCGAAAAGATTGCCCACAACGTGGCCAACCTGGGTTGGATTTTGGCCGATGAGGGATCAGGCGTGTACCTGGGCAAGCGGTTAATCTTTGACTACTTCCGCGAAAATATGCCGCCCGCCCTGGCCGCCCAGTTTCGGGCGCGCTTTCCCTTCACCCGTGAGGAGGTGCTGGAAAAAGTCTACCAGCAGGAAAAACCGGGCGCCTTTCTGGCGAGTTTTTCGAAATTCATCTTTCAACACCTGCACGAACCCTACTGCTACCGGTTGGTGTACCAGGCGTTTGCGGATTTTTACGAAAACAACGTGATGAAGTACCCGCACTGGCAGTCGCACAAAGTCCATTTTGTGGGCTCGGTGGCGTTCTACTTCAGCGACATTTTGCGGCAAGTGGCCAACGACAAGGGAATTACCGTAAAAAATATTCTTGAAGCTCCCATTGCGGGGTTAACTTTATACCACCAGAAAGACCTGTAGCGTGAGCACCACCGAATCGCCCTCCCATTATGCCAACCTCGACCAGATGTCGCTGCGCGACTTGCTGGTGAACATGAACCGCGAGGACCAAACCGTGCCGCGGGCGGTGGAGAAGGTCATCCCCCAGATCGAGTTGCTCACTCACGTGATCGTGGAGAAAATGAGTGGGGGCGGGCGGCTGTTTTATGTGGGCGCAGGCACCAGCGGCCGCCTGGGCATTTTGGATGCCTCCGAGATACCGCCCACCTACGGCATGCCCCACGGGAAGGTGATCGGGCTCATTGCCGGGGGCGACACGGCCATTCGCAAAGCGGTGGAAAAAGCCGAAGATGACCTGCATCAGGGGTGGAAAGACTTGCAAACACACCACATCACTCCGCAGGATGTGCTGGTCGGCATTGCGGCCTCCGGGCGCACACCCTACGTCATTGGCGCGGTGGAAATTGCCCGGCAGCACGGCATTGTCACGGGCTGCATTGTTTGCAACCACGGCAGCGAGCTGGCCGCCAAGGTAGACTTCCCCATCGAGGTAGTGGTAGGCCCCGAGTTTGTGACGGGCAGCACGCGCATGAAGGCGGGCACCGCACAAAAGCTGGTGCTCAACATGATCTCCACCTCGGTAATGATACGCCTGGGCCGGGTAAAAGGCAATAAGATGGTGGACATGCAGATGACCAACCAAAAGCTGGTGGGCCGCGGCACGCGCATGATCATGGACGAACTGGGCATTGCCGAAACACACGCCCGCGAGCTGCTCAAAAAACACGGCACCGTGCGCAAGGCCATTGAAAGTCAGCGGTCGCATGCACCAGATTGAGCCGTACGCCAACTGGCAGCGGTACTACGATGCCGCCCGGGATGAACGATCGCCTTTTCACGGCAAAGAGTACAATTACGAAGTCTATTCCGACACCATTTATGGGTATTACATCGATCCGGCTTGGGATTTCTTCGGCTCGGAAACGCTCTACCTGAAGATTCTCTATGCCGATTACGAACGAGGCTATGCCGTGTTGGAATTTATCGGTGAATGGAACGATACGCTCCATAACGACATCATGACGCTGAAGCGCGATGTGCTGGAGATGATGACGCACGAGGGGGTGAACAAATTTATCCTGCTGGGTGAAAGCATTTTCAACTTCCACGGCTCGGACGACAGCTACTACGAGGAGTGGTTTGACGAAGTGGAAAACGGATGGATCGCAGCGGTGAATTTCCCGGAGTTTGTGCAAAGCGAAATGCGCAAGTACCGATTAGATCAATACATCAACATGGGTGGCACACTGCAGATAGACAATTGGCGTACGTTTCATCCGCGGCATTTTTGTGAAGTAATCGAAGGGCTGATTGCAAGGCGGTTGGGTTCCTGACAACGACTGAGTCAGCGTTACAACAAACTTAACTGCGCGCTGTCCACCGGGGCATCGGCCGGCACGAGGTAGCGTTTTTTGGTTTTCAACTCCAGACAGAGTACACGCGAGCGCTTCAACTCACCCTTGCGAAACCAGCGCCCGCGGATACCAAACACGCTGCCCGCGGGCAAGTCAGAGAGCAGCACGGCAACCCTGCCATGAGCATCTAACTGGCGCAGTTCGCGCGTCACAGCCGCATCCGAAAACGTACTGGCCATCGGGTTTTTCATGTGACGCACCAGTACGCGGTAAAGCGCTGGCGGAAAGATCGCTTCGGTGAGCACGGGCACCAGCAACTGTTGAAACGTCTGCTTCCACTCGGTGCCGTGCGCTTCTGCGCGATGTCCATACCGCTGATGCACCACCAGGTGTGCTACCTCGTGCACATAGGTGAGCAAAAACAAGAGGGGTGTCAGATCGTGGTTGAGGGTGATGTGGGGTGTTTGCCCGTGGCGGCAGGTGAAATCACCCACTTTGGTCACGCGGCTTTTGCGCAGCGTGAGCCGGAAGGTGTGGCCCGCCCACAGGTGGCAGCAATAATCCACCGCCAAGGGGGGTACGTGTTTTTCAAAAAGTTCGCGCGCCTGCCGGTCCGTCATCGCCTCCAACCCCTCACGTCAATGGTTTGATCAAGATAATCTTTTGCTCTCCGTTGGCGCTAAGATACGTTTGTGTGATGTCAAATCCATTTTTCAAATTCAGGATCAGCATCGCGCGCCAGCGGTTCATGGTTTTTGTTTTCACATAGCGGTATCCGTGCGCGCGGCAGTGGGCGTGTTGCGCGTCCATCAGCCGCTGCCCAAGACCGTGCCCGCGGAAGTCGGGCCGCACCCCGCCCAGCCAACTGTAAACGGTCGTGTCGCTTTCGCGATAGCCCATCTTAAAGCCAGCGAGCCGGCCGTCTTTGGCCGCCACCGCCATGAGGCCATCCGGTCGCGCCAAGCGGTCGAAAAATTTGTGTTCGTCCAGGGAGGTAAAGATTTCTTTTGCCAGGGCCAGCAGCTCCGCGCCAAGCGAAACGGAAAAGGGCGATGTGTGCAAGACGATCTCCATGCGTGTGCGTGGTCATGATGGGGCCATGGCCTGCTCCACATCGGCCAGAATATCCCCGATGTTTTCCAGGCCGGCCGAGATGCGGATGAGCCCCGGGGTGATGCCCACGGCTGCCCGTTCGGCATCCGTTAACTTTGAATGCGTGGTGGAAGCGGGGTGAATGGCGATGGTGCGCGTGTCGCCCAGGTTGGGGGAATGCGAAATCATCTTCAACGCATTGAGGAAGCCGCGACCGTGCTCCATGCCGCCCTTCAACTCGAACGACACCAGCCCACCCCCCAGGCGCATTTGTTTTTTGGCGATGGCCTGTTGGGGGTGCGAAGGCAAGAACGGATACTTCACATAGGCTACGCCCGCATGTGTTTCCAGGTGTTGGGCCAGCGCCCAGGCGTTCGCACAATGCCGGTCCATGCGCACGGCCAGCGTCTCCAAGCTTTTGGAGAGCACCCAGGCGTTGAAAGGCGACAAAGCCGGGCCGGTGTGGCGCGCAAAAAAGCGGATGTCTTTGATCAGTTCTTTGTTCCCTACGATAGCCCCCCCAATCACGCGGCCCTGGCCATCCATAAACTTGGTGGCGGAGTGCGTGACCAGATGAGCGCCAAAGGCGATGGGGTTTTGCAGATAAGGCGTGGCAAAGCAATTGTCCACGTTCAAGATCAGGTGATGTCGCTCGGCCAATTGCCCAAGCCAGGCGAGGTCGATAATGTCCAGCGCGGGGTTGGAAGGTGTTTCCACGAAGATCATCTTCGTGTTGGGTTGAATCTTACGTTCCCACGAGGCAGGGTCGGCCACATCTACGTAGGTGTGCGAAATGTTGAACCGCGGAAACAGCATGTTCAGGATTTGGTGCGTAGAACCAAACACCGAGCGCGAGGCCAGCACGTGATCGCCCGCCTTTAACAAAGCCGCCATGCTGCAATACATGGCCGCCATGCCCGAGGCGGTGGCAATGCCATCTTCTGCGCCTTCCAGCAAACAGAGCTTTTGGATGAACTCCGCATTGTTGGGGTTGGAGTACCGCGTGTAAATGTTGCCCTCGATTTCATCGGCAAAGAGCGCGCGCGCCTGCTCGGCATCGTCAAACACAAAACTGGAGGTCAGGTACAGGGGCACCGAATGCTCGCGGAACGCGGTGCGGGGGTGCTGGGCGCGGATCGCCTCGGTTTCAAAGTGTTTCTTTTTTTTCATCGCATGTTGCAAAAAAAACCCGAAGTCAAATCGCCATCGGGTACGCGTACACAAAGGTATGGCGGTGGTGGTGAGATTTGGTTTTTAGGAAATCACCTCCACACTGTAGGTGATGGTGGCCGTCTTCTCCAGGGTTTTCGCCACGGAGCAATACTTTTCGACCGACAGGGCCACCGCTTTTTGCGCTTTTTCCAATTCGATGTTGCCAACCAAACGGAAGTGCGCATGTACGGCCGTGTACAGGGCAGGCACCTTGTCTTTTTCCCGTTCGCCCGTGAGCGTGATTTTCAGGTCTCGCAGCTCCAGGCGTTGCTTTTTGAGTATACTCACCACATCGATGGCGCTACAGCCACCCATGGCGGCCAACAATACCTGCATCGGGCGCATGCCTTGGTTTTGGCCACCATCGGCCGGGGCCCCGTCCATGACCACGGTATTGCCCACTTCGTTGGTGGCCTGCATACAAAAGTGGTTGTCTACGCGTGCGAGTTCGATTTTGATCATGGTGCAAGGTAGGGAGATATGGTAAAAAAATCGACCCAGGGCGCGGTTGGAGTGCGGAAATACCGAGTTCGCGATACCTTCGGTGACTGTTCAGCCACAAGTGGGTGGACCCCCTGAACCGAAACCCCGCATCTGCTGTTCTGCCCTCGTAAAAAATTACGTCAACATGAACTACAAACTCTTTGGAAAAAGCGGCCTGCGCGTGTCCGAACTCAGCCTGGGCACCATGGGCTTTGGCACCGAATGGAAATGGGGGGCCGACAAACACCTGAGCCAGCAAATCTTTGATGCCTATGCCGAAGCCGGTGGCAATTTTTTGGATACCGCCAACCGCTATACCGAGGGTACGTCCGAAAAATTCGTGGGCGACTTCATCGCCAAAGACCGCGACCATTTTGTGGTGGCCACAAAGTATTCGCTCCGCGACCGCAGCGGTGACCTGAACTTTGCCGGCAACCACCGCAAAAATTTGATGCGCAGTGTCAAAGAAAGCTTATGGCGACTGAATACTGACTACATCGATGTACTGTGGGTGCATGCGTGGGACAGTTGGACGCCCACCGAAGAAATCCTGAAAGGGCTGGAGGACTTGATTAGCCGTGGCATGGTGCATTACATCGGCATCAGCGACACGCCCGCCTGGGTAGTGAGCCAAGCCAACACCATGGCCGAACTACGCGGTTGGAACCAGTTTGTGGGATTGCAAATTGAATACAGCTTGATCCAGCGCACGGTGGAAGCGGAATTGCTGCCGATGGCCAAAGCCTTTGGTATGACTGTCACCCCGTGGGCCCCGCTGGCCGGTGGAGCCCTCACCGGCAAATATCTGAAAGGCGACAAAGGTCGCCTGCCCGAGTCCAGCGTGCGGCTGGGCGATCGCGCAATAGCCATCACGCAAAAAGTAGTGGAGATAAGCGAGCGGCTGGGCGTTACCCCTTCGCAGGTGGCCATCAACTGGACACGTCAGCATAAAAATCAATCGGTTGTCCCCATTGTAGGCGCCACCAAAGTAGAACAAGTAAAGGATGTGCTGGGCTGCCTGACGTTTGAATTGCCGACCGATGTGATGAATGAGCTTAACGAAGTTTCCAAAATTGAATTGCCGTTCCCGCAAAAGTTTCTCACCGAGCCCGGGGTTCTGGACGTGTTGTACGGGGGCGAGAAAGACAAAATGAAAGACAGCCGCTACTGATTGCATGCAACCTCCCAAATACAAAATGGCCATCCTTATTTGGTTGGCCATCTACCCTTCCATCAATATCCTGTTTTGGCTGTTGGGCGATTGGTTGATGACGATACCCTTGCTTTTGCGCACGCTCATCCTTACGGGCATCCTGGTGCCGCTGATGGTATTTGTGTTGTTGCCGTTGCTGACACGATGGTTTCGCACTTGGCTGGCGAGGAAGTAGGCTTTCACAGACCTATATTACGTTCCGCCTCGCGCCCCCAGTTTTTGCCTGACAATGTGAATTCGTGCTGTTCTTGGGGTATATCTTCTGTTGTTGGGATGGCCCGTTGTTTTTTATTAAGTATTTCGTTTACTTAGAGTCATCGTAGAAGTAAAATGTAAAACCCAGTAGAATAGGATTATGAAAAATCTACTAACTGCCGCTTTCGTACTTGTCTTTACTGTTTCATGCAATGATGAAATGGCCATACCGCCTGAAACCGCTCAAGTTTCAGATTTAAAAGAAAAGTTTGCTAATACTACGATGCTTTCGGACGTGATTGCAAAATCAAGCGAGTTTAGCAGTATAGCGGTACTATCTCAATACTTGGAGACCACTTATGGCGTGAGAGATTTCAATAGGACATATGAACAAATACTTCCATATTTTGCTAATCATAGAGCCGATTCTTACGTGAGAACGTCTTCCACCGAGGTCGATATTTTGAGCCTTGACACCATGTTTGGAAATGCGAATATTCCTTTAAATTCTGCGTCATATGACTTCGTCTTATCTTTAGATAATATTTTTGCTAACGAAACAATCTCTGATGATCAGGTTGTCTCAGAAATACAGAACTTAAAGAATTCGATTATCCTTAATGGTTCGATTGGCCAACCAGATAGGGAGCGACTCTCACTCATTTCGGACATGGTAATGATGAATTACTATGACATCTCACAAGTCGCAAGTACAATTGCCGTACAAAACACCGCCATGAGTCGCACGCAGGGTTGGCTTTCTCGGGCGTGGCGAATAGTTCGCTCCGTTGTATTAACAGTCGTTTCAACAGCAATCATTGGTGGAGCCGTTGGTTTTGTTGCCGGAGGGCCAATCGGAGCCATAGTGGGGGCGATAGTTGGAGCTGTTGGCGGAGGGTTTTTGTCTATACGAGCTATAAGATCCGATGACACCTGCCACTTTGCTTTCCAGTGTGGCGAAAACCAGGAGCAATCTTGCACCACAGGCGCATGCATGCCTGAATAATGACGGTGGATGAAGTACACCTTGTATGTTTTCCTGACTTTTTCGTACGTCTGCGAAGCCTCTCGCCATCGAGACACGGTGATCTACCAACAAAAAGTTACGCTTGACTATACTCAACTGATAGACTTTGTGTCGTTCAGAAATTCAGTGGGCACGCTGTTTCTCACGCAAGATTCACTCATTTTCAGAACGCATAAGAAAAAGCACATAGATGATGACTTTGCCTTCGCTTATGCAGAATTAGCATTGGTTGATACTGATAACAGTCTTTTATTTCCGAACAGAATAAAAATAATACTGCTAAACGGAGAACGTTATCGCTTGTACACCTATAAGAGGCGAAAAATTATCTCAATCGTCCAAAATCAAATGATCAACTTCAACCGAAAAAAGCTGCGTATAAACCCGGACAAATAGAAACTTCCCGAGGTGATTACCAACCGATCTGCGACACGTCCCCCAGCGGAAGCGTACCCACGTTGTCCAACCACAACATGCAATTGGATCAAAAGCGAAAACAAAAAACCAACGAATAGTCTACAGATCGATCATGGCCGTTCTTTGTGTATCACGGCCAATAAATCGCACCACGTGGGCGATCACTTCGGCCGACTTTAAATTATGGCCCAGCCCGCGGGTAGTAATCAGTTGCGCGTGCGACCAGTTTTTTTGAATGGCCTGCGCATGGCGGTAAGGTGCATCCAAATCTCCCTTATCGTGGATGATGAGCCCGGGCAGCCACAGCGATTCCGCAAAACGGGCAGCCGAGTAGAACCGCGGATGATGACCGACCACGCCAATGAAATGCTGGTAGATGCGCTGGAGCGCGCGCCTGGACAGCCCCAATGTCGTGCGATAATGGTGCATAAACTCCTCCACCTCACCGGGTGTGCCGGTAATCACCAACTTGCGCACAGGCAGGGTCGGGTTTTGAAACAAGGCATAGAGCGCAGCGAAACTGCCCAGCGAGTGACCCACGATGGCATCTACCTCACCCACTTCGTTCAAAAACGCGTTGATCACCTCGGCATACTTGGGCACGTGCAAAATCCGCCCTTCGGAGCGCCCATGAGCCGGGGCGTCCAGCGCATAGAGCGTGTACTCATCCCCCGCCATGGCTTGGATGTAGTTCTTCCAGCGAAAGCTGTGACTTTGCCACCCGTGCACGAAAAGTACCTTGCGCGTACCCGTGCCCCACCGATACCCGTGGATCGTCTCGCCCGCCACGCTCAGCGTCAGGGGATGGGCCGAATCCAAAAAAGCGCGTTGGTGGGGCTTGATCTGCGCACCCCGCGGGGTGCAAAACCATTCGAAACCTTGGCGCCCTGCGTACGCGGGGGCCACCCAGGCCAACGTATTTAACCACTGGCCGATGACTTTTGCGAGACGTGTTTTCATAGATCGACTTTTGTAAGATACCAACCGGTATCTTGGTGATGAAATTTTTTATACCGTCATTTCGTCTATCATTTTTTCGAGATGCTTCAGGGCTGTGCGAATGTCTTTGTTGTCGCCCTTCAGTTTGCTCATCATGATCGCGCCTTCCAACAGCGCGATGGACACCGAGGCAAACGCCTTTTTGTCCACCCGCGGCCGCAGTTGGCCATAGCGGATGCCGTTGTCGACCAACTGCAGCAGCGAGGTGCGCAACAGCTCCAATACCGCCATGGCTTGCTTGCGCAACAGCGGATTGGCATCGTCTACCTCCGGGGCCACGTTGAGCAGCGGACAGCCACCCGGTATGGGTGGGTTGGTGATGTACGTTTCAAAATAGCGAAAGGCCATCTTGAGCTTGAGCGGGGCGGAAGGCTGCGCCTTGATGGATGCACGAATGTGGCTGAACATGGTATCCGACAAAAATCGCAACGCTTCTTTTTCCAGGTGGTTCTTGTTTTTGAAGTGGCGGTAAATGGCACCCTTGGTCAGGCGGGTAGCCTTGGTGATGTCGCCAATGGACGTGGCCTTGTATCCTTGCGTGTTGAAGAGCTGCCCGGAGAGCTTCAGGATTTTGGCTTTGGTCACTTCCGGCTGGCGCATGCCACAAAGATACCGATCGGTATCTTAAACGCAAATGCCGTTTTTTGGCTATCTTGCCCACGTAAAATGGCTACGTCATGAATGCCCTGTTCAAAAAGATGAACTACAAAAACCAGTCGGTCCTCCACGTGGTGAATGCCCCGGCCAGTTTCGAAAAAGAAATGCGCGAAATGGAATTACTCGCAACGATTAAAACGAGTTTGACCGGTGCCCGCACACTTGAATTCTTTTTGGGCTTTGTCACTACCCAAAAACAATTGGATGTGTTGATTGAAAAGGTGACGGCCATCATGGCCCCCGATGGCTTGTTGTGGTTTGCGTACCCCAAGGGCACATCCAAGAAATATACGTGCGAGTTTAACCGTGACACCGGATGGGCAACGTTGGGCGCGGCCGGCTATGAGGGCGTGCGCCAAGTGGCGATTGACGAGGATTGGAGCGCGTTGCGATTCCGAAGGGCCGAAAACATCAAAACCATGACGCGCAGTTTTGCCATGTCGGACGTGGGGAAAAAGAAAGCAAAATCCAAAGCCTGAGTGCTTTGGCATTCCGGATTGTTTTGTCAACAACCCAAGTTGGACAAATTGTAAGTGGCACTTACAATTTGTCCATTTTTGAATCATACTTCCAGCACACGCTACGCGGTGCCTTTATCCCGGGTTACCCACGCCATCATGGCTTTTAGCTTTCCATAGCCATATTTGCCGGCCAATGCCTCGTACAACTGTTTGCTGGTAAACGCATCGGGCAAGGTGTTGATCGCATTTTTGATTTCCGTTTGCTCCTCTTCGTTTACCAGCGCATACACGTCTAATCTGCCCGCTTCAATGGCTTTGGCCAAATGTCCCTCAATGGTGCCGACCGTGAGCGATCGTTCCGCGGCAATTTCTGCAATCGTTTTGCCCGCTTTCAGCAGATCCAGTGTCACGTCATACGTGCTTCGGCTATCTTCTGTTGGCTTCTTGGCAGTTTTCCGCTTGGAGGCTTTTACCCGTGCCGTGGTGGGCAGCGTATTGCGGAGCGATGCCAGCAGTGCTTCCCGTTTTTCAACACGCGCCTGATCCCGGCTTTTGACATCCATCGTTTCCCGGTCTTCCAAAATGGAGGCCACCACTTCGTGCAGGCGATCGACTTCCGTAATTTTCCTCGTGAGTTGCTGATCCAGCTCGGTCAATTGGTTCAGGTAGGTCTTCACGCGCTTTTGCTGCTTCACGGTTTCCAAATGATGCAACAGCAGTGCCTGCGTATCCCATAGAAAAGCCAGATAGTACTCGCGGCCCCGGCTCAGCCGCTCAAATAATTTTGGGGTATCGGTGCGCAGCAGGTCGTGCAGTTGCCGCGTAAACGTCTGCGTGTTGGTGCGTTCGCTCGCCAGGCGTTCGGCCAGTTGCGTCAAAACGGGCTTCAGCGTGTCGTCCAAAAAATCGGGCTCGTCTTTTTTGACATAGCTGATTTCCTTTTCCAGCGGGGCAAAGTCAAACGTGCGGTCAACCAGCCCCTGAATAAATTGCTGCTGCTTTTCCTTCATCACCGCGGGCAACCGTTCCGGCCGGTGGTGTTCCAGGGCAAAGGCCGCCACCTGTGCATCGGTACTGATAGCCGAGGCCGGAATGCGCGAGCGCAAGATGAGACCTTGCAACGTACGCAGGCGCGAAAGCGCCACATACACCTGGCCGGGGGCAAAGGCTTGACCCACGTCCAACAGGGCACGATCAAATGTAAGGCCCTGGCTTTTGTGCACCGTGATGGCCCAGGCCAACTTGATCGGATAGTGTTCAAACGTACCGATCACCTCTTCCTCGAGCACGTGCGAGGCCACGTGATTGATGTATCTTTTGTTTTCCCATCGCTCGCGCGTGAGCGTGTAGCGTTCCCCCGAGCCCGCCATCTGTACTTCTATCTCTCCGGAACCGATTTTCATGACGGTAGCTAACTGACCGTTCACATAGGCTTTGGCTTCATCGGTATCATTGCGGGTAAACATGATTTGCGCACCTTCCTTCAGTTCGATGCGTACCTGCACCGGGTACATACTTTCGGGAAACTCGCCTTCGATGCGTGCTTCAAAAAAATGAGCAGGTGATGACAGCTTTCGCAATTCGCGCTGGTTGATCTCATCCGCTTTATAGTTGTGCGTGGTTAGGGTGATGACGCCCGGCAGGATGTCATTGTCGACCGCGGGTTGGTACTGTTGGTTAAGCCGGTCGATATCTTCTGGTGTGACAGTATTGTTGCGTAAGTGATTGAGCAGCGTAATAAAGTCCGCATCGTGCTGGCGGTAGATTTTTGTCAGTTCATAGTAAACCGGTGGTTCGTTGCGCAAGGCGTGGGCCTCGTAAAACCAACCGGTTTGGTAGTACTGACGCATCAGCGACTCTTCCCCGCGCGCGATGATAGGCGGTAACTGGTACAGGTCGCCAATAAACAACACTTGCACCCCGCCAAACGGCTCGCGAAAGTTGCCACGCGCGGCTTTCAAGCGGTAGTCGATGGCATCTAACAAGTCGGCCCGCAACATGCTCACCTCATCAATCACCAGCAAGTCGATGGCCCGCAGCACTTGCTTGCGGGCGCTGTTGAGCGGATGTTTGCGCGCCAGCGTTTGTTGATCCACCACGCGCCCGGGGTCAGCTATTGAAACGCTCCGCTCCGGCACAAACGTCATGGGGGGCAAGAGAAACTGTGAGTGAATGGTGACACCCCCCGCATTCAGCGCAGCAATGCCCGTGGGTGCCACCACAATAAAGTTCTTGTGCGTGTAGAGGCCCAGGTTTTTCAAAAACGTAGTCTTGCCCGTGCCGGCTTTGCCCGTTAGGAAAATGGGGCTGGCAGTGGTGTTGATGAAGCGGATCAGTTGGGACAAGTGGCTCTCCATGGCTTAAGGGGGTTAGGGCTGGGAGACAAACATTCAAGGGTCATGATTGGCCATTCAAAATTCGACATTCAAAATGGATTGTGGGCATGGCTTGGCGCGATTCTTCGCAGTGCCCGGAATGAGGTCAACTTCTCGTACTTTTACTCGCATGTATTCCATGCGCTCTGTCGGTCGGCTTTTCCTGGTGGGTTCGTGCCTTTGGGTATTCGGTCATTGTGGCAATGATAATCCCGAGCCCCTTCCCGAACCCACACTGTACTTCCCGCCCGCGTCCGGCACGTGGGAGACGGTTGCCCCCGCTTCGTTGGGTTGGAATGTGGATGCCATCCCCGCCCTTGAATCATTTGTCGAAACCAGCCAGACCCGCGCGTTGATCGTTCTGAAAGAAGGGCGAATCGCGCTTGAACAATACAACGGCAAGCGCCTGCCGCCCAATGAAACGGTCAACTTTGAAGCAGGCAGCTCGTGGTATTGGGCCTCGGCCGGCAAAACACTGACTTCGGCTTTGGTGGGTATTGCCGCAGCCGAGGGCGATATCAACCTGGACGCCAAAACAGCCGACTACCTGGGGGCGGGATGGACCAGTCTAACATCTGCCCAAGAGAATAAGATAACCGTACGCCATCACCTGAACATGACCACCGGGTTGAAGGACAACGTGGCCAATCCTGATTGCACTGAGCCCGCCTGCCTCGAGCTGGAAGCCGAGCCCGGCACGCGTTGGGCCTACCACAATGCCCCCTATACGCTGCTGGATGGCGTGATCGAACAGGCCACCGGCAATACCTTGAACACCTATGTCAACGAAAAAATCATGGAGCCCATTGGCGCGGTAGGTGCCTATATTCGAACCGGAAGTAACAATGTGTTTTTCAGCAACGCCCGCAGCATGGCGCGCGTTGGATTGCTCTTGCTCGCCAACGGCCAATGGCAAAACACGTCCATCATACCCGAAGCCTATGTGGCGGAAATGATTACCTCCTCCCAAACCATCAACCCTTCGTACGGCTACCTCACCTGGCTCAATGGGAAACCCAAATCGATGATACCGGGTTCGCAAATCGTGTTCAACCAATCCATCAGCCCTTCGGCCCCGCCCGACATGTATGCCGCGCTGGGAAAAAACGGCCAGGTGATTTGCGTGGTGCCCAGCGAAAACCTGGTGGTCATCCGCCTGGGCGATTTGCCCGACAACGTGTTAGTGCCATTCACTTTTCTGGATGATTTGTGGGTGGAGTTGAATAACGTAATCCGCTGAGGTTGCCGAGGCGGTCACCCTCAAAACAGGTTAAGCTGAAAGTCGCCTTTCTCCTGCGGCACCAACCGAATCGATTGGGGCTCACCAAAGTTATGCAGCGAAATGCCCAACAGGCGCACTTGCTGGCCGGGCACAAAGGAATCGTCCAGCAGTTTTTTGGCGGTGGTTTCAATCTGTTCCAGATCGCGCGTGCCCTCGGCAAACGAGGTACTGCGTGTGATTTGCCTGAAGTCGTGGTACTTCACTTTTAAGGTCACCGTTCGTCCTTTCAGCTGATGGCGCGCCAAGCGGCTCTGCACAATCTGGGCAATCTTTTCCAGTTCTTCGTGCATCTGTTCGCGGGTGGTCAAGTCAAACGGAAATGTATCTTCGGCACCCACGGATTTGGCTTCGCGCGTGGTGCGCACCTCGCGGTCGTCTACCCCGCGCACGATCTTGTAAAAGAAATGGCCCATTTTGCCAAACGTGCTGACCAGTTGCTCCTGCGACCATTTTTTCAGGTCGGCCCCGGTGTGCAGGCCCAGCCGTTTCATTTTCTCAGCGGTCACTTTCCCCACGCCAAAAAATTTCTCCACCGGCAATTGTTCCATAAACGCTTC
>JALONI010000088.1 GCA_025455015.1 Cyclobacteriaceae bacterium
ATTCTTGATGAGAAAACTAGATCGGGTTTCTTCTTCCATGAGGATTAGTGCAGTATGGGCATGCGCTTAAAGGGCCGTGAGTCGTCAAACAATTTTCGATAGGTGGCGTGTTTTTTAACCACCCGCGCGTTTATTTGTTCGGCCACGCGAATCATTTTGGGATTAAAGTCGCCAATCCAGTTCATCTCGTACTCGGTGTATTGAAAGCCCCGGTTGTGCGCCAATTGGCGGAAGCTCTCGATAATGGCCCCGTCCACTCCCTTGCCCTGGTGCTCGGGCACAATGCCAAATAAGATGCCAAATGCCTTGCGGTTTGTTTTGCGCCACGTGTGCCACACAAAGGAGAGCTTGCCCCGCAAATTCATTTGCCCATTGACGTGTTTGAAAACCTGGTTTACCTCGGGCAGTGACAGAAAAAACGCCACCGGGTCGCCATCGTAGTAGGCAAACCAAAGCAGTTTTTCATCCATGATCGGTTTCATTTGCTTAACCAAGTGCTTGGCTTGGGCTAGCGTCAACTCGGGTATCTCGCCACGCTTGGCCCAGGCGCGGTTGTACACGGCTTGTATGCGCTCGGGCAGCACATCCCATTGCCTGCGCGGCAGGTAGGAAAAAGAATAGCGCGGATTTTGTGCAACGATGTTGGCCTTCTCGTACAACCGGTCATCCAACGGCCCTGCAATCGGCCGCCCAAAGGTGAGTTGATAAAAGTACACGTGAAATCCGTAGGCCTCAAAAAACTTCTGGTAATAAGGAAAATTGTAGTTGCACTGGTAGTTGGGCTCACGCTCGAAGCCCTCCAGCAGCAAACCCCACCAGCGATCGCGGTTGCCAAAATTAATGGGGCCATCCATTGCTTCCATCCCTTTCTGTTGCAGCCAATTTTTACAGGCGTCAAACAACCGGAAGGCCACGGCCGGGTCATCAATGCAGTCAAAAAAACCCATGCCCCCCGTAGGCTGATCGTTGCCTTTGTTGGTGGTTTTGTCGTTCACAAAGGCCGCCACGCGGCCCACCGTTTCGCCCTGCGCATTGAGCGCGATCCAGCGTATGCACTGGCCGTGTTGAAACGCCTTGTTTTTGGCGGGATCAAATACCGCCTCTACATCAGCATCCAGCGGACGTATCCATTTTGGCTCTTGCCGATAGAGCCGGAGGGGCAGTTCCAGAAAGGCACGCTTGTCGGCAGCCGAGACAACTTCGCGTAGGGTCATGGGCGTTAAAAATAGCAGAAGTTATTGGGATTGCACCCGGTTGGGAAGGGTAACTTTGAAGGACGTCCCTCGGGTTAGCTCACTGTCTACCTCAATGGTGCCCCCCAGTTTGTCAATGGCATTTTTGACGATGTACAAACCTATGCCGCTTCCTTCTGATTGGGCGCTGGCGCGGTAAAACATTTCAAAAATACGGGTGAGGGCAGCCGGCTCAATCCCGATTCCGTTGTCCGAAAAATGGATGATCGCCTTTTTTTCATCGATGCGGACCTGGATGCGAATAAACGCGTTGTCGATGTCCAGCCTGCGGTATTTGATGGCATTTGAAATGAGGTTGCGCAACACTTCGCCCAGGCGCCACGGGTCATTAAAGAAGGGATGGGCGTCCACCTGAATGTCGGTATGTATGCCCTTGGCTCCGCTCAGGTAGTCAAGGTCTACAAAAATCTGATGGATCATCGCGCGGAAATCGATGGGTGCCACCGTTACTTCCAGCTTCAGGTTTTTGGAGTGGATGAGGATGTCGCTGATGAAATGATCCAGTTGCTCGGCTTTCTGCCCAATCAGTTTCAGGTACTCCACCGGGTTGTCGGTATTTCCGGGCATCTCGGCCAATTTGATCAACCCGCGGATGGAGGAAAGCGGGGCTCGCAAGTCGTGCGACACTTTGTACACAAAGTTGTCCAACTCCGTATTCCGTATCTTCAACTCCTCTTCCACTTTTTTCCGCTCGGTGATGTCCACATACAAACCAAAAATCCCGATTGACTCATTCTCCATTTGCACCGGCACCCCGTAGATGATCACGTTTATTTTGCTGCGATCTTTTCGGAGCCGGAAGGTTTCAAAACGCACTACGTGCTTACTTGAAATGAGGGTGTTCAGGTCATTTCCCTCGTTGGTCAATTGCTCGGGTACGATAAACTCATTCAGGCTGCGGTTCATCAACTCTTCGCGGCTGTAGCCGAACAGGTTTTCAAATGCCTCATTTACCTTGGCCACGTTGCCCCGGTTGTCCAACAAGGTGATGGCGATGGGCGAGGCGGTGAAGAGCTGGGTGAACAGAATCTCCTGAAGCCGTATCTCGCGCTGTGCGCGCTTCTCGTCCGAGATGTTTCGGATGATGCTTTGGGTGGCCGATTCACCCCGGTAGATAATGGGAATGGAGGAAACGATGACCGTCACGGTTGTTCCGTCCAGGCGCACGAGTTTTTGCTCTACGGGCGGCAAGGGCTCGGCCCGGTCTGCTTGCGCGGATCGCTCTTGCGCCACCGCTTGGTAGTCGGCATGGACAAAGTCCATCAAGGGCCTGCCCTCCAATTGGGCCCGGCCGGCAGCGCCCAGCAGGTCGCACACAAAGGGGTTGGCAAACAACAAAATGCCTCGGTGGTGCACGGCAATACCCAGTGGCAGTTGATTGAGCAACGTCTCATAACGCTGTTCGCTTTCGATGCGGGTCAGCTCATTTCTTTTCCGGTCGGTGGCGTCCAGCATCAAGCCGTGCCACACCTGTTTATCGGCATCGTGCGAAGAAAGGTTGGCCTGAACCTGCAGCCAGATAACGTTGTTGCCGGCCCACACGCGACCTTCCCAGGCGAAAGGCTTGCCTTGCTGAGTGCTGTCTTGAAACGTCTTTTGGAACGAGGGCAGGTCTTCCGGCAAGATGAACGATTCCATGGGCTCTGTTCCTGCCAGCAGCTTTTCGCGACTGATGCCCAGGATGTCATCTGCCCGCGGACTGAGGTAGGTGAAGTTGCGGCTGCCCTCGTGGCGCACCTCGTACTCAAAGAGCACGCCCGGCATTTTATCCAAAATGGAAAAAGCCGGAGAGTTGCTTTTTTGAGAAGGGCTGTCTTTCATGCCACCGAAAAAGTTAAAAATAACCGTTTGGCCCAAGATTGCCCAGCCGGGCGTAAGAACGATGTAGGATTAGTTTAGCTAGCGCGCGGTACGGTAGGCATTCACCGAGGCCAGGTCCCAGTCGATCACCAATCCCTTTCCGATTTTAACCGCTGTTTCGCGGCCGTACAGCAATTCTACCAGGTACAAAGCCGCATCGTACGAGCGGGCACCCCCCACGGAGGTAATCACATGCCGGTCGTGCACAAAACTCACTTCGCGATGCACCGAGAGCGAGGGAAAGCGCTGCGCCAGCGCGGCCACGTCAGCCGGGAAGGTGGTACACGCCATGCCGTGCAAGATGCCGGCCTGGGCCAACACAAAGGCGCCATCGCACAACGACACCGTGTACAGCGCTTGGCGCGATCGCTCGCTGACAAAGGAGATCAACGCCTGGTTGTTCAGATCATCGCTCATGCTGTTTCGCGCGCTGGGCACCACCAGTATATCGATGGGCGGCAGAGAGTCCGCAAACGAGAAATCCGGGATCAGGCGTAAGCCTTCAAAGGTGACCACCGTATCGCGGGTAGGTGCCACCACCGATACGTATATGCCTTGGCCGGTGTGAAAGACCGTGTGCTGAAACACATCCATGGGCGCGATGAGTTCGGTATTGTACACACCATCCACCACCACCAACGCGGCATGCAGTTTCCGATCAGGCAACACGGGAGGCCCCACCTCCCCGGTGTATTGATTTCTGTCGGGGCCGCAGGAAATGGCCCAGGTAATCAGGATGATAAATATGCCCTTCATCCGTTGAACTGCTCTGCAAACCAAATCATGCAAGCCAAGCTAACGCATTTTGCAAGGCATCGATATTCAGCCTGACGCTTTGCGCGGCCGAGAAATTGACGTTGGCGCGTTTGGAAAGAGTTAACAATCAGGCGGACTTCAACGCTTCGGCCCCGGCCACGATCTCAAGAATTTCTTTGGTGATGGCTGCCTGCCGCGTGCGGTTGTAGGTCAGTTTCAGTTCTTTTAGCAGTTCGCCCGCGTTTTCGGTGGCCTTGTCCATGGCCGTCATGCGTGCGCCATTCTCCGAGGCATTGCTGTCCAGCGCGGCCTTGTACAATTGCACCCGCAGCGACTTGGGGATGAGGCCCGTTAGTATTTCTTCCTGGTTGGGTTGGTACAGATAGTCTACCGTAGTTTTTACCACTTGTTTTTTGGGCACCACCGGCAGAAACTGCTCTACGCGCAAAATTTGGGTGGCTACGTTTTTGAACTCGTTGTAAACGATCTCAATCTTGTCGTATTCGCCCGCTTTGAATTGATCCATCAAAAAATCCGCAATGGCCGCAGCGCGCTCAAAGGAAAGCGTTCCAAACAAATTCCAATAGTCATTGACCATTTTGCCGCTGCGCTTGCCAAAAAACTCAAAGGCTTTTTTTCCGATGGGCAAAATCGTCACGTTGCCCTTGCGCTGCTGATCCGCGTACTTTTCCACCAGCAGCCGGGTGGTGGCTTTGAAAACGTTGCTGTTGAATGAGCCACACAAGCCGCGGTCGGAGCTGACCACCACAATCAATACTTTCTTCTCCTCACCGGTGCGGCTATACCAGGCTTGCCCATCCGTTTCTGCCCCCGATAAATTGGCCAGCAGATCGGACAGCTTCTGTGAAAAAGGCCGCATTTGCATGATCCGGTCTTGCGACTTGCGCAACTTCGCAGCCGCCACCATTTTCATGGCTTTGGTGATCTGCTGCGTTGACATCACCGAGGTAATGCGGCTTTTTACTTCTTTTAGACTGGGCATACGCTAATTCGCAAATTTATTGATTTGAGGGTTTATCGATGAGGTCATCCTTGGCATCACTTACCAAGCCATGACACAATCTTCAGAACGACAAATCGGCCATCTTCAAATCGATTTAATACTTGGAAGCTAATTCGATGGCTACTTTTTTCACCGTTGCCACATCGGCATCTTCAAATTTGCCCACCCGGAAATTATCCAATATGACTTGATGCTGTGCGCGCAGCAGACCCAAGAATTCCTTTTCAAATTCTTTGACCTTGCCCACCGGCACGTTGTCGATGTACCCTTTGGTCGAGGCCAAAATGATCGCCACTTGTTCTTCCACGGGCACCGGAGCGTATTGCGGTTGCTTCAGTACTTCCAGGTTTCTGCGACCGCGCTCAATGGTGAGCTTGGTGGCCGCGTCCAAATCCGATCCAAACTTGGAGAACGCCTCCAGTTCGCGGAACTGCGCCTGATCCAACTTCAGCGTACCGGCTACCTTCTTCATGGATTTGATTTGAGCCGCACCGCCCACGCGGGATACCGAAATACCCACGTTAATGGCCGGACGGATACCTGAGTTGAACAGGTTGGTCTCCAAAAATATCTGGCCATCGGTAATGGAAATCACGTTGGTGGGGATGTAGGCCGATACGTCATTGGCTTGCGTTTCAATGATGGGCAAGGCCGTGAGCGAGCCGCCTCCTTTGACCAAGTGCTTGATGGAAGCCGGCAGGTCATTCATGGTGCGGGCAATGGCATCGTTGTTAATTACCTTGGCCGCGCGCTCCAACAAGCGGGAGTGCAAATAGAACACATCGCCCGGGTAGGCCTCGCGCCCGGGGGGCCTGCGCAGCAACAACGACACTTCGCGGTAGGCGACAGCCTGCTTCGACAAGTCGTCATAGATCACCAAGGCGGGGCGTCCGGTATCGCGGAAGAACTCGCCAATGGCAGCACCGGTAAACGGGGCAAAGAACTGCATGGGCGCTGGGTCAGACGCAGAGGCGGAAACAATGACCGTGTAAGGCATGGCTCCGGCTTTTTCAAGCGTGGCCGCCACGGATGCTACGGTTGAGGCCTTTTGGCCGATGGCTACGTAAATGCAATAAACGGGCTGGCCTTTTTCGTAAAATTCCTTTTGATTGATAATGGTGTCAAGCGCCACTGCGGTTTTCCCGGTCTGGCGGTCGCCAATGATCAACTCGCGCTGGCCGCGGCCAATGGGAATCATGGCATCAATGGCCTTGATACCGGTTTGCAGCGGCTCGTTCACTGGCTGGCGGAAGATTACCCCGGGGGCTTTGCGCTCCAGCGGCATCTCGTACAACTCGCCACTCAACGGCCCTTTGCCATCAATGGGGGCTGCCAGCGTGTTCACCACGCGGCCCAACACGCCATCGCCCACTTTAACAGAGGCAATTTGACCCGTGCGCTTGACGGTGGCGCCTTCTTTGATGTCTTTGGCATCGCCCAGTAACACCGCCCCTACGTTGTCTTCTTCCAGGTTCAGCACCAAGGCGCGCAAGCCATTTTCGAACTGGATCAACTCACCGGCTTGAGCTTGTGTGAGGCCGTAAATGCGGGCCACGCCATCACCAATGGTGAGCACGGTGCCCACTTCTTCTAATTCGGCTTTGGTGCGCGACTGCGACAACTGCTCGCGCAGGATTGCGGATATTTCTTCGGGTCTAATCTCTGCCATAAGTGTTAATTCAAAATTCCTGATTCAAAATGGTTGGGAGCCCAAGGGGCAACTATCTAAAATGCTTTTACGTACGGGTTTTCTTTGAACTTCAATTTCAGCGCTTTCAACTGGCTGGCGATGGAAGAGTCTATTTGCTTATCGTTTACCTGCAACACAAACCCACCGATCAATTCGCTGTCGAGTTTTTCCTTCAGTTCCACCTGCTTTTTGGTGCTGATCTTTTTTACCAGCGCCTCCACCTCGGCACGCAGGGCTGCATCCAACGGCACCGCGGTGGTAACGGTGGCCTTGCCAATACCTTTGTGTTCGTTGTACGCATTGTGAAATTCGTTCGCAATGGCCGGCAACAAGGGCTCGCGGTTTTTGCGCGTGAGTATCTCGATGATGGCCATGGTGAGCGGGTGTACCTTGCTCTTGAATATCCGCTCCAAAATGTCGCGCTTTACATCGTGTTTGATCACCGGGCTGCGCAGCATCACCACAAATTCGCGGTTGCTGTCACAGGCTTTGTCGATCAACTGCATGTCGTTGTGCACCGCATCCAGTGCATTTTGGCTTTCGGCCAACCCCAACAGGGACTTCACATAACGCCAGGCAACGCGGGTATCGGCCATGTTAGTTGAGCTTGGTTTCTTTCAGGAATGTCTCCACCAGCGCCTTCTGCGCCTTGTCGTCCGCCAGGTTTTTGCGCACCAGCTTTTCGGCAATCGCTAACGAGAAGATGGCCACCTGTTCTTTCACATCGCGGATGGCCGCAGCCTTTTCCGTGTTGATGACCGCCTTGGCATCTTCAATCATTTTGTCGGCCGTGCGTTTGGCTTCGGTTTGGGCCTGGTCTTGCAGGCGGCTGGCCGCCTCGCGGGCTGCGCGCAAAATCTTGTCGCGTTCCTCACGGGCTTCTTTCAAAAGCTTTTCGTTATCGGCCTTCAAGGAAGCCATCTCGATCTTTGCTTTCTCGGCAGAATCCAACGCGCTTTGGATAGACTGCTCGCGTTCTTTCAGCGAAGCCACGATGGGTTTCCAGGCCAATCGCGAAAGCAACAAGACCAGCAGAAGGAAAATGATGGCTTGCCAAATAATAAGTCCGGTGCCGGGGGTAAGAAGCTCCATAGTTTTCGGTTCGTATTTTCAAATCACAACATCACAAAACAAAAGAGAAAGGCCCCGGCCAAGTGCCGGGGCGCGTTCCTGTTTGGTTTTTAGCCTTTGAACGAAATCAACAGGCAAATAACGAGCGCAAACAGCGCAGCTACTTCGATAAGGGCCGCGATGATCAACATGGCGCCCTGGATTTTGCCCGAGGCTTCCGGTTGACGCGCCATACCTTCCATAGCCGAACCACCGATGCGGCCAATGCCGATACCAGCGCCAATTGCGGCCAGACCTGCACCAATGCCAGCGCCCATGATCGCGTAGCTGATGTCCAATAAAAGTGCTAACATAAATTGTAATAAGTTAAGTGAAACAAAGCCCCGTCCCGACTTTCATCGGCACAGCGGTATCTTTAGTGGTGGTCGTGTTCTTCTGTGGCCATGCCGATGTACAGCGCGGTAAACAAGGTAAACACATAGGCCTGTATGCCGGCCACCAACAATTCAATCAAATTAATGAACAACACGATCAAACTCGACACCGCCCCCACCGCAATGCTTTGGAAGATGAATGCCAAACTGATCAAACTCAGCAATACAATATGCCCGGCCGTGATGGCTACAAACAAACGCACCGTGAGTGAAATGGGCTTGGTGAAAATGCCTACAACCTCCACCAGCATGATGATGGGGCGCAATGGCAGCGGTACCCCGGGTGTCCAAAAAATGTGCCCCCAGTAGGCAGCATTGCCGCTGAAATTGGTAATCAAAAAAGTGAAAATGGCTAATACAGCCGTGACGGCAATATTGCCCGTGAGATTGCCCGCGCCCGGCAACAGACCCAATAAGTTTCCAAAGAGGATGAAGAAGAAAAGCGTGAGCAGATAAGGCAGGTATTTTTCATAGTGATGCCCAATGTTGGGTTTCACCACCTCATCGCGCACAAACAAAATGATTGGCTCAAAAAACGACTGCAGCCCTGAAGGGGCCTTGCCCGCGTTTTTCTTGTACGCACGGGCCACCGACACCAACACCACCACCAGCAGTGTGGCGTTGATCAACAGCATCGCCACATTTTTGGTAATCGACAGGTCTAACACGGCCTTGCCGGAATCCGCCAGGTAGATATGGTTGTGCTCGAGTTTGTACCCGTTGTATTCCACCACGTGGTGGTGCTCGTCATAAAACCGGTGCGATGAAAAGATGTCCACCCCACGCTCCGATGAATACACGATGACCGGCAGGTACAGCGTGCCGTAGTGGCCGTCCCAAAAGTGCCACACATGGTCGTCCAACACGTGGTGGATAATGACCTCGTTGGCGTCAAACGGTTTGGTTTGCGTGCTGTCGGACTCCGCAGCAAAATTGGGTATGGAAAGCGTGAAAAAGGCCACCGCGAGGAGGGCAAAAAACGCGGTTTTTGAGGTCAAAAAAGGCTTTTTCATTGCAGAAAGACAGGGGGCTTTAAAAATCGACTGCAAAAGTATCGATTCTGCGTTCCCAAAAAAATGTTTTGGGAAAAAAAGCCCCTTCTCGCGATGGACAAACGGTTCAGCGCGTGCCCTTGCGCCAATGCCAGGCCGTGCCCAGGTTCAGTTGGAAAAACCAGTAGTTGAACTTATCAGCCGGGGCATCGCTCAGGTTTGTAAAGTACGACTCCCATGCATAGGCCCCTTCTGGCGAAAAGCGATAGCCGATCTTCAACGATTCAAAGATTGAGTTGGGGGTGTCTGGGTTGGCCAAATCGATACCCAACCCGACCACAATGCCCGCAGCGAAATGGCTTAGCTGGACGGTATTTCCAGGGTTGGCCAACAGGCCACTAACAGAAGCCGGGGCGGTGGGCTTCGACAGATACACCGAGGCATCGGTGCCCGATAGCCCCACGTAGGGATAGACGGCAAACCACGACTTTTGGTACACATAAAATCCGGTGTAGAGGTTAGTGGTGAGGGCAAGGCGCGTCAGTTGCGAGCCGGTGTCTTCGCGCTGCCGGGTTTGGTACGATGCCATCAGGTCTATGCCCAGGATAAATCGGTTCCATCGGTATTGCCCGCCCAAGCCCCAGTTTACGTTGCCCCTGGGAATTCGCGGATAGCCATATTGAAGCAGCGTGCCGTTGAGGGCGCTGGAGGCCCCGGTGGCAAAGGTCGGGACGATGGCGTACAGCGCGAAGGTGCGGCTGTGGGGCGCGGCAGGCACCGAGTCAGTTTGGGCGGACAATTCACTTGCCGCGCATCCCATCAACAGGCAGAGTAAAAAGCAAAATTTCATAACGTATCTGTGATGGATCATAAGCCGTTGCCAAAAATACTGACACCGGCCGCACGTGACCGATGGAAGCCGTGTGAAAAGGATTAGAAAAAATGTATTCCGAAGAGGGACAAGCAGGGTTATGAATTGCTTTTTCGCAGCAACACCCACACCTCCACCGCAGTGGCCAGCGCATAGGCCACCAAAAACACCACGGCATACATCACCGCTTTTTCGGGATTGCGCACCAGCACCACCACCAACAGCCCCAGCGAGAGCATCAGTTTGAGCGCAATGGCACTCAGGTAGGCATGGACAAACAGATCCGGCCGGGTTTTGCGCACCCGCAGCAACAGGCGCACCATCAGCCCGGTAAGGAGGACCAGCGGCAACACGATTAACAGCCCATCGGCCATCATCGCATCAACTGGCGGTAAAGCTGATACATCGAGCCGCCCAATCCCGCAAAGGTTAACACAAGTAAGAAAATTGGAAATTTGAGCCCCAATCGCACATCTAACCAGTGGCCAAGCCACGCACACAGGCCGATGGTCACCAGCAATTGCAGGCCAAGCCCACTGTATTTGAGATACTGATTAGACGGCTTTGGCTCCTTCGGCCCGGTAGGTGCTGCCATTTTCGCCCAACTTAATGTCTTTCACGGCAGCGCCCATTTTACACGTACCATTGAAAACAGCCCCGGGCTCCACCACCAGCTTGCCCGCCAAAATATCGCCATGAATAACGGCCGTGGCTTTGAGCACCAACAACTCGCTGATCTCCAACCGGCCGCGCACCTGGCCTTCGATGTCGGCATTTTGGGCAATGATGTTGCCTTCGATGTGCGAGCTGTTGCCCAGCGCAATTTTTGATTTGGACTTGATGTTGCCGATGATTTTCCCTTCGATGCGGATGTTGCCATAGGTTTCGATGTTGCCTTCCAACACGGTGCCTTTTCCGATCACGTTGCTGGAGGTGCTGATCT
Source organism: Cyclobacteriaceae bacterium (assembly GCA_025455015.1). Taxonomy (GTDB): domain Bacteria; phylum Bacteroidota; class Bacteroidia; order Cytophagales; family Cyclobacteriaceae; genus ELB16-189. The sequence goes on from JALONI010000088.1 coordinate 10,895, forward strand.
CTTCGGCTGCGCGCTTCTGTTCTTTAGTCGTAAGCATGAGTACTTGAGGTTGGGGGTTAAAACGTTACAAACTCTTCCGGATTGAGCGAACTGCCATTGTACCACAGCTCAAAATGCAAGTGCGGGCCATTGGTCATCTCGCCACTGTTGCCAACTATAGCGAGTATATCTCCTGCGTTTACAAAACTACCCACTTTTTTGAGCAGTCCGGCATTGTGTTTATAGACTGAGATCAGGTTGCCGCGGTGTTGCACGGCTATCACATGGCCGGAGTCTTGCGTCCACGAAGCCATGATCACCGTGCCATCGGCAATGCACTTGACGGGTTCGTTTGTCTTGGCCACAATGTCCACCCCGTAGTGTCCTTTCCTGACATCGTATTTGTCAGACACCAGGCCCGTCAAGGGGGGGAAAAAAACGGTGCCTTGCAGCTCGCGGTATTTGCCGCTGGTAAAGTTGACCATGGCGGCCCCGCCTGATTTTTCGAATTCCTGACGAAACAGCGAGTCGGTGGTCCCTGCTTTCAGGCTGCCTACCTGCCGCACCGCCCGGTCGCTCACTAGCACGGCAGCCGGGTCTTGGAACTGCGTGCCGGTGTCGCCTCGCAAAATGCGCTTCACGTTTTGAATATAGAGTTCCTTTCGGTGTACTTCGCCTGCCAGCGAATCCACCCGCAACGCCAGCTCAAATAACTTGCGGTCTTGCTCCATTTGGGCGTGCTTCGGATCAAACCACTTTGCCAGCAGCGTTTTGGACAAAAAAAGGCTAACGCCAAACAGCGTCATGAACACCACCACCGACACCACCAGCAGCTTGGCATGCGTAAACCCCACGGTGGTTTTCTCCGCCAGGTTTTCCTCGTTGCGGATCACCAACTGGTAGCGGGTGGTCAATCGGTCCGATAGTGTCTTGCGGGGTCTCAATTTTTAAAGCAAAGAGGGGCAAAATTAGATATTTAGCCGGACTATAATATTGAATTTCTGTTTTTTACGTTTGTGGATTGTAACCAAAACGAACGCTGTTGCCGCGGTATTGTCTTTTTCTGGTGTGGATGGTAGGGGGCCTGGGCTGGGCCTTGCTCTCGCTGCAAGGCTGTTCATCCGAACAAAACACCGTGGCGGGCGCCATTTTTCACAACACGGCCGCCCACTACAACGGCTACTTTTACGCGCGCGAGAAAAACCGCGAAATCCAAAAAATGATCTGGAAAAACTGGGACGATGACCCCAGCCAGATCTTGCGGCTGTTTCCCAAGCTCGATACGGTGAGCGCCAAAGCCTATGCCAAGGACACGGAAGAGGCGATCAAGATGGCCTCCCTCTCCATCCAACGCCACCCCAACAGCCATTGGGTAGACGACAACTATGTACAGGTAGGCATTGCGCGCCTCCATGCCTGCGACTACCCCAATGCCATCCAAACCTTTAAGTACGTAAACACAAAAGGAACCCATGCCGACATCCGGCACGAGGCCTTGATTTACCTGCTGCGCACGTTTACCGAACAGGGAGATGCCCTGCGGGCCGAGGAAACCTTTCGCTTTTTGGAAAAGGAAAACCTGAGCCGCGATCATGCCAAGCACCTGCTCATTGAAAAGGCCTACTTCTATCAGTTGCAAAACGACTATGACAACATGGTGCGCAATCTCTCGGCTGCCGATTCGCTCCTCACACGCAGCGATGACCGCGCCCGCATCTACTTCATCATCGGGCAAGTATATCAACAGCTTGGATTCAATGCCGAGGCCTACAATTTTTACCGCAAGTGCCTGGATGCCCACCCCGATTACGAGATTGATTTTTACGCCCGCCTCAACCTGGCGCAGGTAACCAGTTTGAGCAACCCCAAAGCCGTGCGCACGGCCCGCAAGCAGTTTGACAAGCTTTTGCACGATTCGAAAAACAATGAGTTCCGCGACAAAATCTATTACGAACTGGGCGAGTTTGAGCGCAAACAAGGCAACCTGGCGCAAGCGATGGTTGACTACCAACTGGCCGCCCATGCCGGCACCAACAAACGCGTGGAAGGATTGTCGTTTTTGCGTCTGGGGCAAATCCATTTTGATTCGCTGAAGCGATACAAACTGGCCAAGCTATACTACGACAGTGCCGTGGGTGCCTTGCCCAAAGAAACGGAAGGCTATGCGGCCATCAAAAAAAGGCAAGAGGTATTGGGCCTGTTTGCCACATACACCGAAACGATTGAAATGAGCGATAGCCTGTTGCGGTTGTCCGCGCTGGACTCGGCCACCATCCGCCAGCAACTGGACTCGCTGTTGGCCAAAAACGTGCCCATCGCCAGCAAAAAGAAAAAGAAGCGCAGGGCCGTGGCTTCCAGCACCGGGGCCACCATCACCTCCAATCCGTTTGCCTCCAGCAATGAAACCGAGGGCACGGCCGAATGGTATTTTGGCAACCCCTCGGCCATGGCTTTTGGCCAGTCAGAATTTCAACGGGTGTGGGGCACACGCGCCCTGGCGGATGACTGGCGCCGATAGCGTCTGAGGTGGACGTACCCATCGAAACCGTGGTGGAAAAACAAGCCGGAGGACACCCGAAAGCCGCCACCGCGGTTGACAACGTGGGACAACTGATTGCCCGGGTACCGCGCACCGAGGGCCAACGCCAGGAATTGCTGGGCAAAATCGAAGAAGCTTATTTCAAATTGGGCGACTTGCAATACTTTCAGTTGAACGAAAAAGAGAATGCGGCCATTTCCTACATCACCTTGCTGGAGCGCTTCCCCGGTTCTGCGCACGAGCCAGAAGTGCTGTATAAGCTCTATTTGATTTATCGCGACACCGAGGCAACCAGGGCCGCGCAGTATGCCACCACCTTAACGCAGCGCCATCCCGCCTCCACGTTTGCACGCGTGCTCATCAACCCCAACTACCTCAAAGAGGCAAGTGAAGCAGCCGAGAAACAAAAGCAGATCTATAAAGAAGCGTACGCTGCCTACCAAGCCCATAACTTGCGCGTGGCCCAAGACCAGTTGGCGGCCGCCTATCAAATAGGCGAAACGTCCTTCACCCCACAGCTCGACCTGTTCAGGATATTGATCATCGGCAAAACGGAAGACCCCACGCGCTATCAATTTGAATTAGCCGAATACGCCAAGAAATATCCGGAGCATGAACTGCGGCCCTATGCCGAGAAACTGTTGGCCGTTTCGCGCGACTTGCAACAGCGGTTGGAAAAAGCCCGCGGTATTCAATTCATTCAATCGTTTAATGAGCCCCACTACTTTGTCACGGTGTATGACTCCAAAGAAAAACTGACCAACGCAGTGGTCAATGCGCTGGAAGCCTACCATGCCCGGCACTTTTCGAGCCTGAAGCTGACTACCAGCAACCTGGTCATCAACGAAGAAAAGACGCTCACCATGGTAATTGAATTCAAAAACCGGGAGGTGGCACTCGATTATTTCGACAAGTTCATTGCCGCCAACGCCCAGTGGCGGCCCTTTGGCAGCTACAAATTCTATAACTTTGTCATCACCAAAGACAATTTTCAAATCTTCTACCGAAACCGGGCCCTGGATGAGTACCTCACCTTCTTTGATCGAAACTATCAAAAACAAAGTCAGTAGATTTTTAGGGCTGCGCAAGGCGTGGATACCCAGCGCCATCAAATACATTTGGATTTTTTTTCTGGCCGTTTTGATCGGTGTACCGCTGTACGTGCTCAGCGTGAGCGTTGACCTGTTTGGTCTGTATGGCGGCATGCCGAGCTTGATCGAGATCGAAAACCCCGAAAACGACCTGTCGTCAGAGTTGATCTCGGCCGATGGGGTTTCGCTGGGGCGCTACTTTCGCTACAACCGCAGCCAGGTGCACTACGAAGAGCTGTCGCCCGATTTGGTCAATACGCTATTGATCTCTGAGGATCACCGCTTCTACAACCATTCGGGTCTCGATTTTCCGGCCTTCCTGCGGGTGATCTTTGGCGTACTTACGTTGAATCCGCAGGGTGGAGGCAGCACCATTACCCAGCAGTTGGCCAAAAACCTGTTCACCATGAACCAAGACCGCGACTTTGACGGGCCGCTGGCAAAGCTGGGCAGCCTGCCGCGCAGGGCCGTGCAAAAGACCAAGGAGTGGATCATTTCCGTGCACCTGGAAGAAAACTTCACCAAAGAGGAAATCATCGCCTTGTATTTGAACACGTGTGACTTCAGCAGCAATGCCTTTGGCATCAAAGTGGCAGC
>JALONI010000015.1 GCA_025455015.1 Cyclobacteriaceae bacterium
GCTTTCAGATTGTGTTCTTTGATAGATTGCGTACAGAGTACCCCACCTGAATGCACTCTAAATCAATAACTTAGACTTAAAATCAGGATTAAAAAAGGTTGTACGCAATCCATGAAAAAGCCCCATACTAAAACAGTTCCAACTGTTCTGGGATAGGGGCTTTTGGCTTTTCTTCCCGCCCATAAAAGAGCTGCATCATACCAAATTGCTTGTCGGTAACCGTTAAAATGCCCACATGGCCGCGCGGGGGCAGGTTTTTTTTGATCCGTTTCAGGTGTACTTCCATGTTTTCGCGGCTGGCGCAGTGGCGCAGGTAGGCACTAAACTGAAACATGTTGAAACCGTCCTTCATCATTTTCTTTCGGAAATCGGTATAGTTCTTCCGGTCCTTTTTGGTGTCGGTGGGCAAATCAAAAAGAACCATGATCCACATGATGCGGTAGGCATTCAGGCGCTCGTTTTTCATTCCAATTCCGGATAGACCAACTTTCGCGATTCGCCCAGAAAACACTTTGCCAGGGAAGCGGATGTGCGTTGCAGGGCAATCATCATCGGGCTGGTTTCGCCACCCATCACCACATCCAGCGCGGGCAGTGCCAGCAGTCTCTTTTTGATTTCGGGCGTCAGTTCTGTTTGGGTATCGGTCTCCTTAAGTACAGAAATAACCAGTTGGTCTGCAACAGGGCGATAGGGTTCCATGATGTCATCGGCCAGGCAATAGGCATTGTATTGGTTTCGGTGAAAAATGCCGAGCGTGGGCAACAAGCCGGAACCAACGAGCGCGCGCGCCACGCAGGCGCGCAGAATAGCATAAGCATAGTTCAGTAGGTTATTGGGTGGTTCGCCTGCCGGGTCGCGGATGAAGTCCAGCTCAGGTTTGAATAACCGTGACCAATACCAGGCCGATGCGCGGCCTTCCAGATTCTCCGGGTCCCCGGAACGGACGGATTCTGCCCAATGCAGCATGTTTTGAACATCCTTTCCCTGAAGCCTGAGCACGGCCGCCTGGTTGCGGATTTTGGCTTTGATGGTTTGCTGCCACAGTTGCTTTTTTAGCGGTTCGCTCGCCTCCATCTGCGCCTGAAAGCGTTGGCTCTGTAATGAGTGGCCGTCCAAATTCAAAAGTAACCCGGTGGGGTGGTGAGTATGGTTGCATGTAATCACGGCTGCGTTGTTGGCCAGCAGTTTGGCCAACAGTGCCTGTGAAACCGTTATGCGCGGATGATCAAGAATGATCACGCCAATGTCTTCGATGGGAATAGTCGCAGTCGCTTCTTTTTTAAAGCTGTCGGGCAAGGTATCATTTTTCTCTACTTCGGGTAGGCGAACGACCAACTGTTCCAACTGAGTGCTGAGGTAAGCCGGGTTGCCGAAGTAAAGGGTACGCTTGATCATAGATTTACATGCTCCTTGACAAAGTCTAAGGCCGCGAAGGGACGTGATCAAGGTGTAGACCTTGAATTACATTCCCAATTCGGTCGACAGTAATCTTCAGGCACGTCTCTTTTATTCTAATGCTTTTGCTCAAATCCAGAGTTGTTTCCAGCTTATTCAAGCTACCTAGTTCGCCAATTTTGCTTTTGGCATCATATGGCTTTATAAGTGAAGAAATGCTTGCGCTCACGAAATGGCATTCTCTGCCAGTACAGCTAACCATCTTATAGATACGATTTGGTATTTGGGGGGCAGCAAGTGATTTTACTTCTTGATTAGAGGGAACAAATACCAGATCATTAGGTGATAAACTGAATAAGAATTCACCATTTTCTCTTTTGACTGGAATCATTGGTGTTTTTCGTTGCTCGACTACTGGTAGCGTAGCTCGCCACTTTTGGTGTTCAATTACCTCGTTGAGTGGGATACTCTCATAATTGCGTTTTTTCTTTTCGCTATCCCAATACACCGCAAAAAACAAGTTGGTACCTTTATCGGCTTCTGCGTACTTCTTACGTTTATTTGCCGTTTGCCCGAGTGAAAATTTATTTCCTAGTTCATATACCCTCGCTTTAATGATTGGCTTGTGGGGTTTCCCATCATTATACTTTTCAATGGTTTTGTTCATCTCTTCAAGCCCTTCGGGCGAAAAAGCAATTTCGGGGTTACCGCCTTTGCTGACCAGGTAATTTTTTAGGATTTTCTGGATGCCGGTGTCAGTAATCGATTCAATGGCTTTTACGTCAAATGTAGTGTCAATTGCTTTTCTTGTTGCGGTAGTTATTTTACCTTTAGCTACTTTTACTCTTTGCAGGGATACCAGCCCTGAAATGGTATCTTTGTGCATTGATTTGCGAATTGCCCAACTATCGCCTTTCGTTTGTGGAATCAGGCCTTTTTTGGGTTTACCATCTTTACCAAGCCTTAGATTTCCGGTTTCATCTTTGAAACTTTCATATTTGTTTGAAGCTTTATTGATCACACGGAGGTTTTGTTTGAAGCTGATAATGATTGTTTCCAGTACTGCTTTGGCATCAGCAGTGAAACTGGCCCATGGTTTCAGGAATTCTCTCGGGACAGTTCTTTCCAGCATCCGATTCTCGCTAGAATTGAAATACTTCACTTTTTCTAACTTCCTCAGTTTGTGTTGAAGGTCATATCGCTTGTGGTCCGAGTTTGCGTGAAGGTTATTCAGTAAGTTGATATGGTCCCGCGTTGCGCACGCAATGACAAGCGCATCCACAGCATGATGCCTATGATCAATTCTTTTCTTTTGAAATCCTTTTGACAACTCAAGCGGCACAGTCGGTAAATATTTCTGATGTATTTTACTGAATGCTGTAAAAGCAGTACTTTTTGTTAGCTCGTTCATCCGCTCGAACCTCGGTAAAATCAAATCGTTCCACACATCGTCCAGCCCCCAGTCGTGCCTTAGCTCTGCTGTAATTTTTCCGTTTCCCGCAATTATGTTTTTGGAGTTAACACCATCATCGTTTTCCGATTCGCGGACGATACTGGATAGCACTGAACTGATGAATTTCGAGATGTACCGGGTATCATTCAACTGCCGCTCAATCATTTGCTCTGGTATTTCTTCCAATAATAGTTTTGTCTTTTTTCCTCTGCTCTTTGCGTAGTGCTTTTTCACAAACTCCTGATAAGTCTCAAACTCTAACACAGTTACAGTATTGCCCAAACCGGTTTGAACTTTTTCGCCATGATGATTTTTAATGAACTCCAGTGCCAACTGGTTGTCTTTCAGTTTGTTCACGGCAGACTCACAAATCACCTTGTTACTAAAGCTGTCGTCAAAGTAGCGACTTTGTGGGATGATATGCTCAATTTCGTAAGCCGAGGTGAAAAGCTTACTCAGCGGTATTGTTTCCCCCGTGTAAGGCGAACGATACTTTTGTTCGAGCCATAGCTTGTACTTTAAGAGTTCTTTGCCACTTGGTTGTGCAGTCTTGCTGATTTTCTGAATGTCGTCCGGGATTTCGATATCCGAATTCAACACACCATCTTCGTAAATCTTCAAAATTTCCAGTTGTGTGGGGGAGTGCGGGCGCACGTTCTCTACATCGCCCTGCTGCATCATCTCCACCAACAATGCTTTTAGCCTTAGATTGGTGTTCTCGTTTTCACTTATCTGTTTAGATAGGCCTTTTCGTTCATCGGCCGTCTTTTTCATCTCTCTGCCTAATTCAATATGTATTTCATTAAAGAAATCTTTTGCGCCCCGGCCATATTGTTGCCAAATATCTCTCACCACCCGGAGTGTTTCCGTCATCACCTGTTCAACAATCGGATTGCGTAAGCTATGTTGCTTAAAGTCTGTAAGGTAGTTGTCCAAGTCATTTGCGCTAGTCCACTTCGTTAGGTCGGTTGCTTCTGCATGTCGCCCATACACGAGGTATTTGGCAACCCAGTCGGGAAGCGACTGGAAATGATGCGGCTCGGTCAGTCCTTTTGTTTTCTCCCTTACGCGCGGACTAATGGTTTCATCATACTCACCTGTTGTCAGTTTTTCAATTCTCGCCCGTGTATTGTTGTCGATTGCCTCCCAGCTCCAGAATTTGCCTGCGCGCATGAGCGGCAATAACTTTTTGATGGCCTTCTCTGAGTAAGAAGCATATTCACTTTTAAAGGGCGGGAATTTTCTGAAATGCTCAACAAAGGAGGCTTCGTCCAGCTTGTGTTTTCGGGCAAATGTTTTCAGTGCTTTTTCATACTCAGTTTTGTCGGTAATCGAGTAAATGATATGCCAAAGTTGGAACTCGGTCATTTTGGACAGAAAGAGGGCGGGTAGACTGTTGACTTTTTCGAGGCGTGTTGCGATTAGCGAATAGGTTTCATTCATCGGATAGACCTTGTCCTCCACGAAGTTCCAGCGGTATTTGTTGGCCTCGGCACTGGCCGCCTTTCCTTTCAGTCCGGTTTGTTCAACGAGGAATTTTAATAGCGCGTCCTGCTTTATTTCCTTTCTTTTTGACAGTTCGTCAAATAGTTTCTCGTAATCTTTAACAGACTTGAAAAAGTCGCTTGTAACGTTGACTTCATCCGCCCTTCGATAAATACTTAGGTCTCGAATCCACTTCCAGATTCGGAACTCTTGATAATATGGATTCGATTTTGGAACTACTCTTAACGGTGCTACTTGCTCATTGCCTTCTGGGTCTGTGAACTTCCGGCTTTCTAAGCTACAGGAGCTGATAGATGACTTTTGTGTGCGCAGTGGGCGCTGATAAAAAATAATATCATCTACAATTAAGAGCAGAAGGTCTTTGCTGCTCAAGTTGTTCTGGTGACTTTCGTTGTGGCGGTAGAGTTCACGGATGCAGTCTACAAACAGTTCTTCCTTTTGCAACTCCGGGTGTAATTCAATTTGCCTTTTTAAAATCGTTTTGAGTTCATCCCTGTAGTACTTGCGTTCAATTGTTCGAACTAACTTTCCTTTTATTTTCTGATTAGGATTTTGGAGCAGGGTGTCGTAGATGTATTCGCCAACGGTTTTTCCTGATTTATCAATTTCCAGTTGTGTCTTAATTTTTATTTTGGCATACATCTTATCCTTTAGCGCTTTGTCCATTACTTCAATCTCCTCGAAAGTTGGAAGAAATGAGATTTCTTGTTTGACGCTACTATCTTTTAGAGTTGTAGTCTTTACAATGAATTCCCTTTTCTGCCCAATCCAATGCGATATGTCGGAATAAAATGCCGCTCTGTAGTTCAGTCCGTTTTCTAACTGAACATCATACCAATACTTCTCATATTTTTTGTCTTTTTCGCCCTTGGTTACTTTCGATACCAGCGATGAAACGATTTCGAAGTCTTTTTCTTTGTCCGTAGAATCATCTTCTCGTTGATAGTACCCCCTCTTTATATTAAAGTTTAGAACTACCCAAGCCAATTCGGCCTTTTCGATTTTGTGGGTTAACGCTTTTTTTCGTAGGTAATACAAAGTCCAGTCATAAGGAATTTTGGCTGGTTCTCCGTTTCGGTTTGTTTTATTGAGTAGTTCGGGCTGATTGATCTTGAAATCTTCGAGCATTTCGGCAAACGAAGTTTGGAAGATAAAGCCTGTTTTATCGTAAGCAAGTTTCGGTTCCGAGGTATCCTTAAACTGGCCGGGGCGTGTTTTAAAATCAATTTTTTGAGCAAAATGTTCTGGCAGAAGTCCTAGGATGTTTAGGACGCGGTATAACCGTTGCCTGCGCAGCAAATATCTTTCTCGTAGTCGTCTGGCGCTGCGCAACTTTGTTCTGTCGGCTGTTTGGGAAATGGAGTTGCCCTTGTCGAATTCTCCCAAAATGTCCTGAGACATGGGAATCACACGTGTTCCCATACCGAGAATTTTCCCCGCTTTTTCGTTAAAATCCTGATTGACTAGCGCCCAACCGATGCTGTTTGTACCCAGATCCAAGCCAAGAATAGTTTTGCTGCTCATATTATTTTTTTAACTTTGTTCTACAATCTAAAGCAAATCACAATAAGGATTATTCCGTTGTGAAAACATCCAAGGCGGTCCCGCTCACGCGGGATCGTCTTTTTTATTTTAATCTACATTGCAGCTACCATGACTCAAAACAATCCTTCCACCGCATCTTTACGTGGTGTCTGCGTCTAAAACGGGTCTCACACCGCCCTTCGGGAAGAGGGCGGATTCCGCGGCAAAGCGGCTCAGGGTTAAAATAAAGGTAAATAGTTGCTGACCAATTCCGCAAGACAAGGAGCGGAAAAATTATTTCGCGTCCTCGGCTTCGGCCTCCTCCGGAATCTCATCCCACTTTTCGGGCTCCGTGTTGTGTAAATATTCGAGGATTTTTTGTTCCACTTGGCGCAGCTTCAGGGCGCGCAGGTACTTGCCGTTGCGGGCTAAAATCAATCGGCCCGTTTCTTCGCTGATGGCCAGCACCAGCGTGTCTGTGACCTCGCTCATGCCAATGGCCGAGCGGTGGCGCAAGCCGTATTGTTCGGGCAGGTGGTCGTTTTCACTGACGGGCAGCACACACCGGGCCGCCTCGATGCGCCCCTTGTAAAGAATGACCGCGCCATCGTGCAACGGGCTGTTCTTGTTGAAGATCGACAGCAACAGGCGCTTGCTCACTTCGGCATCCAGCTTGTCGCCCGTGTCGACATAATGTTTCAGTTGAATGTCGCGCGTAAAGACAATGAGCGCGCCCGTGCGCGTAGCTTTGAGGGTCTTGATAGCATCCAGCACCTGCTGCAAGTCAAATTCTTCGTCTTGGGTCGTACGCCAGTTGGCCACTTGTTTGAACAAATTGTCGCGGTTGAGGTCTGCGCTGCGCCCGATCAGCAACAGGAACTTGCGTATCTCGGGTTGGAAGAGGATGATCATCGCCAACACGCCCACACCCATAAACTGACCGAGGATGCGCGCCAGCAGTTCCATCTGGGCCGCCCGCACAATCAGGTACATCAGGTAGAGGGAGAGTATCCCCAGAAAAATGTTGACCGCAATACTGCCGCGGATGAGCTTGTACACCTGGTAGAGCAAGATGGCTACCAGGCTAATATCAATCAAATCAACCCAGCTTACCTCCAAAAAGCCAATGCGAAAGAGCAACATCACCTGTCAAAAATAGCTATTTTCCCTGTAGCTTTTGAATCAGTTGCACACACTCCACCGCTTCGCGCACATCGTGCACCCGAAGGATGGAGGCCCCGTGCCAGAGGGCCACGGTGTGGAGTACGCTGGTGCCGTTCAAGGCTTCCGGGGCGGTGATGCCGAGTGTTTTCCAGATCATGGACTTGCGCGAGAGGCCCACGAGCAGGGGTTTTGCCAACACATGCAGGGCCCGCAGTTCCCGCAACAGTTCAAACCCTTGTGCGGGGTTTTTTGCAAAGCCAAAGCCCGGGTCAATGATGACATCGGCTACGCCTAAGGCGCGCAGCGTCTCCAGCTTTGGGTGGAAATAGTCGATCACTTCGCGCACTACGTCTGTATAGTCGGTTAGCTGTGTCATGGTACGGGGCGTGCCGCGCATGTGCATGGCCACATAGGGCACCCGCAGGCGGGCGATGGTTTCAAACATCGTGTTGTCCGCCTCGCCTGCGGAGATATCGTTGATCAGATCGGCACCCGCCTCCACCGCCCGTTGGGCAATGGAAGCCCGAAAGGTATCGACCGAGAGAAGACATTGCGGCAACTGCTGGCGTATGGCCCGGATGGCCGGGGCCAGTCGCTGCCATTCTTCTTCGGGGGCGATGTCTTCGGCCCCGGGGCGCGAAGAGTAGGCTCCCACATCCAGAAACGTGGCACCGGCCTCCACCATCTGCTGCGCGTGCCGTACAATTTCGGCCTCGTTCATCGTGCGGCTCTTGGCATAAAAGCTGTCGGGCGTGATGTTGAGGATGCCCATGACGCGCGGCTGCGAAAGATCCACCACCTGCCCGCGTACCGTCAATGTATTGTTGGTCGAAAATCTGTTATTTTGCATGCGTCAATATATGAATCAAACAGCCACCGAATATAAAGAGGTCATCCAAGCCTGCAAAAACCTTTTCGCCAAAAAGACCCACGACTATGGCACTGCGTGGCGCGTGCTGCGCCTGCCTTCCATCACCGACCTGATCATGATCAAGGCGCAGCGCATCCGCAACATCCAACAAAAGGGCGTCCAAAAAGTGGATGATTCCATCACCGAAGAGTTTGTCGGCATCATCAACTACGGCATTATGGCGCTGGTGCAGTTGGAACTGGAAGACAACACCTCGCTCGAGCTCACGTTTGCGCAACTGGAGCCCCTCTATGACCGCGCAGTGGACGACACGTACCACCTCCTGCAAAACAAAAACCATGACTATGGCGAAGCCTGGCGCGACATGCGGGTGAGTTCCATCACCGACATCATCCTGATGAAACTGTATCGCGTCAAGCAAATTGAAGATAATGCCGGTAAAACGTTGGCCAGCGAAGGAGTGAAGGCAAACTACCAGGACATGATCAATTATGCCGTGTTTGCCATGATCAAACTTAACGGAGCAAAGGCATGAGGGGCTGGCGTATCATGCGCAAGGTCATTGACCAGGTGGCCCGCTTTTTTGTGGGAGGGCTGTTTATTTTTTCGGGGCTCATCAAACTCAACGACCCGGTAGGCACGCAGATCAAAATGGAGGAATATTTTGAGGTGTTTGCCACCGATTTTGGCGCTTTCTTTCACCTGTTCATCCCCTGGGCTTTGGAGATAGGCCTGATCATGATTGTGTTGGAGATCGTGCTGGGCGTGGCCCTGCTGTTTTTCTTCCGCATGAACCTCACCGCGTGGACGCTGCTGTTGTTGTTGGTGTTTTTTACGTTTCTGACGGGCTACTCGGCCATCACCAACGCGGTGACCGATTGCGGTTGCTTTGGCGATGCCATCAAGCTCACCCCGTGGCAGTCGTTTTACAAAGATTTGGTGTTGATGGTGTTTGTGCTGCACCTGTTTTGGTATCGCAAAAAATACGTGCCGGTGTTGCGCAGCCGCGAAGGGTGGGCAGTGGTGCTGGCCACGGCCCTGATCAGTTTTTACGCAGGCATCTACGCCATCCGCCATCTGCCGTTTATTGATTTTCGTGCCTACCACGTGGGCGCCAACATTCCCGAGCAAATGCGCCCTCCGGAGCAGCCCCTCATCGAGTATACCTTCAAGCGGGGCGAAGAAGAAGTGCGGGCCACTTCGTTTTTGACAGAACCCGGGTTGACGTACGTCTCCTCGCGTGTGCTGAATGAAGACCAGATAAAACCGAAGATTACCGACTACACCGTAACCAGCCCGGAAGGCGAAGACCTGACACAAGCCACGTTTGTTGGCTCCAAGCTGATGGTGGTGATGTACGATGTGGCCAAAGCCTCCCCGGACAACATTGAGCGCGTGCGGCAACTGACGCAGCAGTTGGAGGGCAAAGTGGACTGTTACATCCTCACCTCGTCCGAGGCCGCCACGGTAGATGCGTTTCGCCACGAACATCAGTTGGCCATCCCTTTCTATTTTACCGATGCCACCGTGCTGAAGACCATCATCCGATCCAACCCCGGGCTGGCGCTGTGGCGAGACGGCACGGTGTTGGGCAACTGGCACCACAACGACACCCCCACGTACGAGGACGTATTGGAATTGTTGGTGGCACCTTAAAGCAAGCCACCGCTGCGTGAAAGACAGGCAACATATCTACCTTATCGGGTTGCCCGGCTCGGGCAAGACCACGCTGGGCCGGCAACTGGCCCAGCAGGTGAGGTGGCCATTTGTGGATTTGGATGGCGCTCTTGAGCACGATCAGCAGCAGACCGTATCCGCTATTTTTCATGAACGCGGGGAAGATTATTTTCGGCAGGTGGAGGCGCGCGTTTTGCGCGAGGTAGCGCAGCGGCCTCACCGCGCGGTAGTGGCTACGGGTGGTGGGGCTCCGTGTTTTTGGGATAACCTGGATGTGATGCTGGCCACCGGCACCACCGTCTTTTTGGATGTGCCCATACTGGAAATAGCCAAGCGCCTGGATCAAAGCCACGCAGCAGCGCGGCCCCTGCTGGCCGCCAGCGCTGGCCACAGCCTGACAGATCACCTCGCGTTTTTGCGCACGCAGCGGCTGCCGTTTTACCAGAAGGCTCACCACACGATTTCGGGAGTGTCGCCTACCGTGGGCGATGTGCTGATGGTGTTGGGCAAAACCTTTTAGAAAGGCACGCCAACGGTGACGATGAAATGAGTGGACTGTTGGCTGTACAGAAACAGCGGGCTGTCGGGTCGATTGACGGTATATGGTCGGTAGCTGCGGTCTCCCCGGTTGAAGATGGCGGCCACGTCAACATAAAAACTTTTGGTTCGATAGCCGATGCCACCGGTAAACTGCCACATCGCGGTGTTGGTGTCGTTTTGAATGGTGCGGAAAGGATCGGCCGTGTAGGCGGTGCCCGCGCGCAGGCGCAGCTTCTCGTAGCGGAACTCAGCCCCTGCGCGTATGTTGGTCACCGCACGATAGGTCTCGTTGATTCGTCCGTTTTCAAAGTTGAAGTCATCCCCTTGCAGCAATGGCCGGTATCGCGCACCGGCATAGTTCACGCGTTCAATATCAGCCGTGATAACCCCATACCGGCCCAAGAAGCCGGCAATGCCCACATTCAGCCGCGAGGGCGTGCGCAGCCGGTATTCGTTGGTCACCGCGGGTTCGATCTGCCATGACTCAAACGTGATGGTCCGGTTGCCGGCCGGCACCACGTAGTTGTCCCAAAGCGACTCAATGGACGCAGTAAACGTCTCCGTAAATTGAAAAGAGGTGGGCGTCTGATAGGAGACACCTACCTGGATTTGATCAATGGGGCGATAAATGGCGCCCACGGTCGCGTTCACTCCGCTTCCCGTGATGTCCAACCGTTCTGCGGCATCGAAGTAGAACAACGGTTGTGTCTCATCAAACTCCTCGCGGAATCGCTTTTCGGAGCGAAAGCGCGTAGAGACAAAGCCGACCGACCCGCCCAGGAAAAGTTTATCTCCAAAGTTGGCCCCGTATGAGAATGTCCATTGCGACTGATTTCCGCGTGTTTCCCAGTTTTCGGTTTGAAAGGGAATGCCACTGACATCGGTAAAATACTCCCGATCGGAGAGGGTGGTGTCCAAATCACTCCGCGGGTTGATCAAAAAATTCAAGAATGCCATTTCGGTCAGCGTATTGAACAGTTGCCCTACCCCCGGCCGGGTGGGCGGGTCAAACTGCGAGGGCGGCAGCCCGTTGGCCTCGGCAATAAAAAAGTCGATCAGCGAGGTGTTGGGGTTTACCCCCGAAAAGGTCAGGTTGCGGTTGAAATCATTCAGCCGCATGTGGCTGATGCCAAACGTGCCGTGGATGAAGTTGCCCTTGTCCTTCGGGCTGGAGAAAATCAACCCAAAGCTGGGCAGGTTGAAGCGCGACAGCGAAGCCCGATTGTCGGTTGAGATCAAATCCGCCCCCCGGTAGTCGCCCGTGGTGTTGACGGAAAAATTTCCGAGTGAGAGGGCCACTTCCGAGCGGTTGTACATACCCAGCCCCGCGGGGTTGGAGCGCCCCAAGCTGAAGTCTCCGCCCAAGGCTGTTTGCGCACCGCCCATGGCCTGTATGCGCGCACTACCCGTGGGCAGGGTGCGGCTAAATGTGTTTGCCAATTCCACCAACCCCTGTGCCAGGCCCGCGGTTTGTGTCCACACAACAAACCCTGCGAGCATTAAAATGCCCCTGATGCGCGTCATGCTGAAAGAAGTTGATGTGTGTATTAGTCGCGTCCGCGTGAGCGGCTTCCGCCACCGCTGTAGCCACCACCGCCATAGCTGCCACCACTGCTGCGGCTTCCGCCTCCGGAACTGAAAGACGATCGGCTGCCACCGTCCCACGCACTGCGGCTCGGGGCCGACCAGGAGTCGCTGCCGGACGAGCGGCTGCCGCTGTTGTAGTTACGCGAACCCGTGCCGGAATTGGTGTAGCCCGAGCGGTTGCCCCCATCAGACGACCAAGCACTGCGCGTGTAAGATGAAGATGTGTTGTTGGGGTTGCTGCGCCAGTTGCGGTCATAGTTGTAGCTGTTGGCGGGCGCACTTCCGCGCGAGCGGCCGGACACCACCTGGCGGTCACTTCCGTAGGCACCATTCGTCACCGCGCCACCACTCGTGCGGCCGGTGCGGTCGTAGTAATTGTTGAAGGAAGAGCTACGGTCTTGCCTGCGCGTGCTGTAAACAGGCGTATTGTCACCGCCATTCACGATGACGATCGGACGGTTCCATCCCCCGCCAAAGCTATTCCAGCCCCAGCCTCCACCAAAGCCGTTCCATCCCCAAGGATTGCCAAACCCATTGCCCCAGCCCATGCCCATTCCGGGGCCCATGCCCATGCCAAAACCCATGCCGGGCATCATGCCCCAGTTGTTCCAGCCGGTACCCCACCCAAGCGAGATGGAAGAGCCCCAACCCGGGCCAAAGCCACCTCCCCAGAAGGGGTCATTCCAGCCCCACGGGCTGCCAAAGCCATTGCCCCAGCCCATGCCAGGTCCCATGCCCATGCCAAACCCCATGCCGGGCATCATGCCCCAGCGGTTGAAACCGTTGTTCCAGCCGTTGAAATTATTGAAGTTGTTCATCGAAGGACTGACGGCCAGCGCAGAAGCCGGCTGATAGCCCGGGCGGAAATAGCTGGGCTGTGCCGAAGAGCCGATGCCCAAATGCTCCGGGTTAACCCCGCGAGCCGAGTAGCTATCGGTTGGATTGATGGGGGCAATCACCTCGTTCACCTCTGAAAGATTGCGTTGCACCCGCGTGTTGGAGGCGATGACGCGTTGGCTGTTCAGCTTCTCCCGGTCTTTGGCCCGGAAGTACATGTCATCGGCCTCGATGTCTTGTGCCGCCACGTGACCTGCCAGTGCTGCACCGGCCATGGCCACCATCCAACCCCGTCTTGTTTTCATAGCCTTCGTATTTTACTGAGTATTAACGCTTGCAACCCTACCTTTTGTTGCTGATTTTGAATGGAAATATACGAAAAAACCCGGGCGGAAGCTTCTTTGGGCCGTGGTAGTTATGCCACCCCTTTTTTGGCGCTTCCGCGGATGCGGATGGATGCTGCACAGTCTGGCAAAATCCATGCAACAAGTGTGACTCCGAGGTTAGATTTGCCTTGGAATTTTTCGCAAAACGGCACTTTCGCCCACATCGGGTATATTTGCCCTCCGTTTTTCAAACAGCAACATGGGAAAAGAAATTACCAGCCGCGCGGCCGACTATTCACAATGGTACATAGACCTGGTCAAAAAGGCCGACTTGGCCGAGAACTCGGACGTGCGCGGCTGCATGGTCATCAAGCCCTACGGCTACAGCATCTGGGAAAAAATGCAGCAGGCCCTCGACAAAATGTTCAAAGACACGGGCCACGTCAATGCCTACTTCCCCCTGTTTGTGCCCAAAAGCCTGTTTGAGGCCGAAGAGAAAAATGCCGAAGGCTTTGCCAAAGAGTGCGCCATCGTCACCCACTACCGCCTGAAGAACGACCCTTCGCAAAAAGGGAAGCTGATGGTGGATCCCGAAGCAAAGCTGGAAGAAGAGCTGGTGGTACGGCCCACCAGCGAGGCCATCATCTGGAGCACTTACAAAAAGTGGATCCAATCCTACCGCGACTTGCCCATCCTCATCAACCAGTGGGCTAACGTGGTGCGCTGGGAGATGCGCACGCGCCTGTTTTTGCGCACGGCCGAGTTCCTCTGGCAAGAAGGCCACACCGCCCACGCCACGCGCGAAGAGGCCATCCGGGAAACCGAACAGATGCTGGATGTATATGCCGACTTTGCCGAAAACTTCATGGCGCTGCCCGTCATCAAAGGCCGCAAGTCGGAAGGCGAGCGGTTTCCGGGTGCGGTGGATACGTATTGCATCGAGGCGTTGATGCAGGACGGCAAGGCCCTGCAGGCGGGCACCTCGCACTTTCTGGGGCAAAACTTTGCCGATGCCTTTCACGTGCAGTTCACCAACAAAGAAGGCAAGCTGGAAAAAGTATGGGGCACCTCGTGGGGCGTAAGCACGCGGTTGATGGGGGCACTCATCATGGCCCACTCAGACGATGACGGGCTCATCATCCCGCCCCGGTTGGCACCCCTGCACGTAGTCATTGTGCCAATCTTCAAAAACGAAGACGAACTGGCGCGCATCTCCGCGAAAGCGGACGAGTTGGTGAAAACCCTGCGCGCACAAGGGCTGTCGGTGAAGTTTGACAACCGCGACACGCACAAGCCGGGCTTCAAGTTTGCCGAGTACGAAATGCGGGGCGTGCCCGTGCGCATAGCCATTGGCCCGCGCGACCTGGACAACGGCACCGTGGAGGTGGCCCGCAGAGATACTAAAGAGAAAAATGTGATGACGTTTGACCGCGTGAAGACGGACATCCCCGCGCTGCTGGACGACATCCAGAAAACCATCTATGACCGCGCGTTAGCGTTTCGCACCAACCTGACCACCCGCGTAGACACCTATGCCGAGTTCAAGACCGTGTTGGACGGCAAGGGGGGCTTTGTGCTGGCGCATTGGGACGGCACCGCGCAAACCGAGGCCGCCATCAAGGAAGAGACCAAGGCCACCATCCGGTGCATCCCCCTGGACGCCCCCCCCGAAGAAGGGGTGTGCGTGTATTCAGGCAAGCCGTCAAACAAACGCGTGTTATTTGCCCGCGCCTACTGACGGGAGGCGCACGGAGTGAAGCGAATTATGTACTTTTACCAACTATGATGGAGTGGATATTGGTGTTGTCGCTGCTGAGCCTCGGGTTGCTCACGCTGGTGGTGGAAATCATTTTTGTGCCGGGCACCACGGTGGTGGGGCTGGCCGGTTTTTTATTCATGGCGGTGGGGCTTGGCCTCGCCTTTTACTACTTTGGCGAAACCACCGGCTGGGGGGTGCTGGGCGGCACGGCTGTCGTGTCGGCCGTAGTCATTTACTATTCGTTTAAGTCCAACCTGTGGAAGCGGTTTTCGCTCCGCAACACCAGCGACAGCAAAGTGAACGAGGGGCTGACGGCCGGCCTGGCCGAGGGGCAAACCGGAGTGACGGTGTCGGCCCTGCGCCCGGTGGGCAAAGCCGAACTTGGCAACCGGCTGTTTGAAGTAAAGACCGCGGGCGACTACCTGGAGGCAGGCGCCCGCGTGAAAGTGGTCAAAATCCTCTCCAACCAAATCATCGTAGAATCCATTGTGTAACCAACTAACCCAATCATAAAATTTATGGACGGTATTTTTCTTTTGCTATTTGTATTCGGTGGCATCATCCTGTTTTTCCTGTTTATGTACTTCGTGCCGGTGGGGCTGTGGATCACGGCCGTGTTTGCCGGGGTAAAAGTGACCATTGGTTCGCTCATCGGGATGCGCATACGCAAGGTGCCGCCCAGCATCATCGTCAACTCGCTTATCACCGCCAACAAGGCCGGGTTGAAAGTGACCACCAACGAACTGGAGACGCACTACCTGGCAGGGGGCGATGTGCCCAACGTGATTCGCGCGCTCATCTCGGCCGAAAAGGCCAACATCAGCCTCGACTTCAAGCAGGCCACCGCCATCAACCTGGCGGGCCGCGATGTATTTGAGGCCGTGCAGATATCCGTAAACCCCAAAGTGATTACCACGCCCAAGGTGGCGGCCGTGGCGGCCGATGGCATCCAGTTGATAGCGGTGGCGCGCGTAACGGTGCGTGCCAGCATCCAGCAGTTGGTGGGCGGTGCCGGAGAAGACACGATCCTGGCCCGCGTGGGCGAGGGCATCGTCACCTCCATTGGCTCGGCCCAGTCGCACAAAGAAGTGCTGGCCAACCCCGACAAAATTTCCAAGCTGGTGCTTTCGCGCGGCCTGGACGCGGGCACAGCCTTTGAGATACTCTCCATTGACATTGCCGATGTGGACGTAGGCGCCAACATTGGGGCCAAGTTACAAACCGACCAGGCCGCGGCCGACTTGAAAGTGGCCGAAGCCCGTGCCGAAGAGCGCAGGGCCATGGCCGTGGCGTTGGAGCAGGAGATGATCGCCAAGTCGCAAGAAGCCCGGGCCAACGTGATCCAGGCCGAGGCCGAGATACCGAAAGCCATTGCCCAGGCGTTTGTCAGCGGCAACTTGGGTGTGATGGACTACTACAAGATGAAGAACGTGCAAGCCGATACGGAGATGCGCCAGTCGATTTCCGGCTCGGGCCCGCAAAATACCGAGAGCAAGTAGGGGGCGTTGCCGCGCGCAAAGAAACAGCCAGCCGGTTTCCGGCTGGCTGTTTTGTTTGGCGGGGGGTGCGAAAAAGCAGTCTCCTTAGACCGCTTAGGACTTGATGATAAAGTTTCATCCCTACTGACAGTTAGGTCGGAAAATGTTAAAACTGCTCTTTTGACAATTTTGCGAATCTCGACCTCTAGTTTCTGTACTAAAGGAACTGAGAACCTTGTTACTGCTTGTTGATGATAACGTTTGGAGCAATCATGTTGGGTAAACTCATTTTGAACACAACCAACTTCGTTTTGGATACAACCATAGTTTAAAGACTGCTGACATTTGTACTTCCACAATTAAATAAAATGAAGTATAAAATTCTAGGGAATACAGGTTTAAAAGTTTCCACACTTTGTTTAGGCACAATGAACTATGGAGGCAAAGGCTTTTTTGGCTACATGGGCAATCTTGACCAACATGCCGTTGACGAGCAAATCAAAACTGTAACAGAGGCCGGGGTTAATTTCATAGACACCGCAAACATTTATTCTGAAGGACTTTCGGAAGTCATGATAGGTCAAGCTATTAAAAATCTGTCTCTCAACAGAGATGATTTCGTATTGGCAACTAAAGTGAGAGGCACTATGGGTAAAGGACAAAATGATTCGGGACTTTCAAAAAAACATTTAGTCCAACAAGTTGAAGGCAGCCTAAAAAGACTGGGAACTGATTACATAGACTTATATCAAATCCACACGGCAGACCCGTTAACACCTATTGAAGAAACCATAAAAACACTGGATGATTTAGTGCGAAGTGGAAAAGTCAGATACTTTGGAGCGAGTAACATTTCTGCGTGGCAATTAATGAAGGGATTGGCTTATTCCCAATACAATCATTTAGACAGGTTTGCCTCGCTTCAAGCGAACTACTCCTTAGATGTAAGGGATATTGAACGAGAAATTGTACCTATGCTTTTAGACCAGAAAGTGGGATTGATGGTTTGGAGTCCATTAAGTGGAGGTTTGCTAACGGGCAAATACAAGAGAGATGAACAAAAGGAGGAAGGCAGATTAAAAAGTTTTCCGTTTCCACCCTTTCATGAGGAAAGAGCGTATGATATTTTAGATGTACTCACGCCCTTGGCAAAGCAAAAACGAATTTCTATTTCGCAAGTAGCTTTGGCTTGGCTTTTGCACCAGTCAGCAGTTAGTAGCATCATTATTGGTGCAACCAAGCCATATCAACTTCAAGACAATCTTAAATCGATAGACGTTGTATTTACGGAAGATGAATTAAAGCAGTTAAACGAAGTAAGCAAACTGCCGGTTGAATATCCAGCCAATGTTTTAAAGATTATGACCATGGACAGAAGTAGTACAGGAGTTGATTTCTTAAATGCTTAAATTCACCAAGAAACAAAGTAGACAGTAAGCAATTATTGCCTACTTACTTTATCTATGAAAGACACAGAACAGCCTATCAAAAAAATACTTTCAGTAAAAGAATTACATGCTTCTATGGGTTTGCCGAGTGCACTAAATCCTTTGATTACCATTATTGATCATGCGCAAACACAAAATCAAGCGAAGCATCAAAAAATGATTTTAGATTTTTACAACATCACCATTAAAAAAGGTTTTAAAGGAAAATTAAGGTACGGTAAAAATCATTATGATTTTGACGATGGTACTATGTCGTTTATTGCGCCTAACCAAGTCATTAGCGTAGATGCCGATGAAGATAGAAATACAGAGGGTTGGTCTTTATTGTTTCATCCTGATTTAATCAGACAGTACCCATTGATTAAGACAATTGGCAATTACGGTTTTTTTTCGTACTCGGTAAACGAAGCACTTCACCTTTCAGACCATGAAGAGAGGACAATTGAAGCCATTGTGCTAAACATTAAAAAGGAAATCAATTCAAGATTAGATAATTTCAGCCAAGACGTAATAGTGTCAAATCTTGACTTGTTATTAAGTTATTGCAATCGCTTTTATAACAGACAGTTTATCACCCGAAAAATGGCAACGACCGATTTACTTGCAAGTTTTGAACGCATATTAGACAAACACTTTAGTGATACTTCAAATTTGCCATTGCCAACTGTTGAAAAATTAGCCTTTGAACTAAATGTTTCATCCTCCTATTTAAGCGATATGTTGCGGGGTTTAACAGGGCAAAATACACAACAACACATTCACGATAAACTTATCGAAAAGGCGAAGGAAATTTTAACCACAACAGATTTAACAGTTAGTGAAATAGCATATCAATTGGGGTTTGAATATCCGCAGTCATTTAGCAAACTCTTTAAAAGGAAGACAAAGTTGACACCGCTGGAATTTAGAACCTCGTTTAATTAAAATACACAATATGAAATCGATACTATTACTCCTTGTATGCTTTTCCTTTTTACCATCATCATATAGTACAAAGCGCGTAAACTCGGAAGTTGAGATAAAGCAAATCATTATTGAGAAGTATGAGAACATGCGTGTAACATTAAAAAACGGAGACCCTACCTATGTTTTAAATATGCACGCTCATGATGCTATCCTCTTTAAGCAAAGTGGAAAGGAAGTGGTCGGGATTGCGGCATTAAAGCCCTTTTATGAAGAAATCGCGTCTTTGAGTATCGACATAAAAAGCATGCCCACGAGCGTTGAATTATTGACTGAGGATATGGTATATGAGGTTGGTACTTTTACTTCTACATCTAAAACTGGTAGGCAAAATTCTGCGAAGTATATTAATATTTGGAGGAAGGTTGACGGAGATTGGAAAATTTACAAAGCGATAGACCAAGCAAAATTGTAGATTAGAACGAGATACCTAAAGTCAGTAATTGGAAAGCGAAAAAATAAGTTCGGCCGGAAGTAGCTAGTTCGTCTTTGTGGACAGGGTGCGGCAGTGTAGTTATGCCAGCTGCAGGTGACGTGTTAATTTGAAGTTTGGTTTTGTATTTCGTTGTGGCACGTGGGGCAAGCCGCAGCTTCGAAAGCCGCAGCCGTCATAAACACGAGTCGTGATGCACCATGCCGCGGGGCAGCTGTGGTGCTTCGAACATTGGCACCGCTCGTTCCCGCGCGACACCAAAACAGAGCCGAAAGGAAACCTCACAACCCCAACTCCTCCACCGCCATCCAAGCCATCAGCCCGGGGCCGATCTTCAACGCCTCTTCATCAATGTCAAAGGTGGGGGTATGAACATAACTCGTAATGCCTTTGGCCTCGTTGCGGGTGCCCAGCCGGTAAAACGAAGCCGGCACCACGTGCGAGTAGTACGCGAAGTCTTCTGACCCCAACGTGAGGTCAATGTCCACTACGTTGGCATCTCCCACATAGGCCTGCGCGGCTTTTTTAATCCTTCGGGTGAGCGTGGGGTTGTTCTCTAGGTAGGGATAGCCCCGCGAGATATCCACCTCGCATACGGCTCCCATGGAGGCGGCCATCTGCCGCGCCAGCGTTTCGATTTTCTGTAGCCCTTTTTCGCGCCACTCTTCATTGAGGGCCCGGAACGTGCCCGCCAGCGTGGCTTCGTTGGGGATGATGTTGGTAATGCCCTCTGCAATAAAGCGGCCGAAACTCAATACCGTGGGCTCCTTGGGGCTGGCGTTTCGGCTGATGACTTGCTGCAGGGCAATGACAATGTGCGAGGCGATGACGACCGGATCGATGGTCAGCTCCGGGGCCGCGGCATGGCCACCCTTTCCAATAACACGCAGGTAGATTTCATCGCTGCTGGCCATGTATTTGCCCTCGCGAAAGCCGATGGTGCCCACCGGCAAAAGCGGCATCACATGTTGGCCGATGATGGACAAAGGTGCAGGATTTTGCAGTACACCATCGCGGATCATGTACGAGGCACCCCCGGGATTTTTTTCTTCCCCGGGCTGAAATATCAATTTTACCACGCCCGAGAAGTGCTGCCGATGTTCGTACAGCAACCGGGCGGTTCCCAAAAGCGAAGCGGTATGCACATCGTGGCCGCAGGCATGCATCACCCCGGGCACGGTAGACTTGTACGCAACGGCATTGCCTTCGTGGATGGGCAGCGCGTCCATGTCGGCACGCAGTGCGGTGACGCGATCGCTCGCGCCTGCGGTACCCTGTACGAGGGCCGTTACACCCGTGCCCCCAACGCCCGTTTGCGGCACCAGGCCCATGGCCTTGAGTTGCTCGGCCACGTAGGCAGCCGTGTTTACTTCTTGGTACGACAGCTCGGGATGCGCATGCAAATGCCTGCGATGCGCCACCACGGAGGCGAAGATTTCATGCGAGCGTTGGCGGAGGGATTCTACTAAAGTCACCGTACAAAGGTAGGCATTGGCAGGCAACCGTGGGGTCTACTCCCTGCGGATGGCTTCCACCGGATCCAGCCGCGAGGCGCGCAGGGCGGGGTAGGTGCCAAACAGGATGCCCACGGCAATGGCCACCAGCGCCACCACGCCCAGGGTGTTCCACGTGTACGAGGCCTGAAACGGCACTTGTGTCAGCGCTTTGATGATGGGCACAAAGGCCCACGTGCCCAGGATGCCCAGCACCAGGCCGGCCAGACTTCCAAACGCAGAAATGGTGATGGATTCTGCCAGAAACTGCATCACGATGTCTTCGCGCTTGGCGCCCATGGCTTTGCGCACGCCTATCTCGGTGGTGCGCTGCGTCACCGAAATGAGCATCACGTTCATCACCCCAATGCCGCCCACCAGCACGGAGATGCCCACGATCAACCCCATGATCACGCGGAAGAGCATGAAGCCGCGGGTGGCCTGCTCCACGCGAAACTCATTGGTCGTCACGTCAAAATCGTTTGCGTGTTCCGGGAACTCGGTTTTCAGCCACGCCCGCAGGCTGTCTCGGATGGGCGTTACATCCACCACATTTTCGGCTTCCAAAACAACGGAAGGTGGTGCGGCTTTTAGCTCGTCCGGTGTGAGCAAGGTGATGGGAAGAAATACTTCTGGCTCGGGCGAGCGATGATTGACTACGCCCACCACGGTAAGCGTGCGGCCTCCCGCATGAATCTTCCGGCCCAGCCATACACGGGCCGAATCGGCCGGGCGCGTTGCGCTGGCAAAGGCTTGGTTGATCACGGCCATGCCTTCGCGGTTTGCGACCGCCTCTTCGCCCAGGAGCACTCCCGCTTTCACCACCCACTTGGAGGTCATCATGGCGCTGATGCCTCGCAGCCAGGTGACCGTGGCTGCGGTGTCGTTTTCGGTTTTCGCTTCCGCGGAGGAAGAGGAGATCATCATCGCCTCGGTACGGTAGGGGATGGCGCGCGTCAGTCCGCGAAAGCGCGCGTAGTCCAGCCGGGCGAAGGTATCTTTGCGCACCTGAATGCCATTGACGCTTTTGGTTGGGCGCGAAGCCACAGAGATGGCGTTAAGTGAAGTAGTGCGGGTGAGTTGGTCTTTGGCGTAGTGTTCCATGCCATCGATGAGGCACAAGATGCCCACCAACGCGGCCACGCCAATGACCATGCCCAAAATGGAGAGGAACGTATGAAAGAAATGGCTGCGCAGGGTATTGGCGGCCATCTTAAAGGCGGGGACAATCTTTTTGAGCATATGCGGGGAGACGCAAAGAAAGGGGTTTTGTTACACGCATGGTCAGGTGTCGTATCTTTCAGCCCGCATGAAGTGGATGTTGGCTCTGTTTTGGTTGGCAGCTCCTGCCCTGTGGGCGCAAACTACTTTTCCGCTCTATCCGTCTGTCATACCCAATAGCAAGCCCATCGCGTCAAGCGAAACGGTTGAGAGGCGCGAGGGGATAATGTTGGTAGGCAATGTCACGCAGCCAACGCTCACCATCTACCGGCCCGAGAAGCCTTCGGGAACGGCCATCATCATCTGCCCGGGCGGTGGCTATTGGGTCAACGCCCTGGCGCACGAAGGCCATGACGTGGCCCGACAGCTCCAGCAATGGGGTGTTACGGCCATGGTGCTCAAGTACCGCATCCCCAACACGCAAACAATGGTCAACAAAGAGATCGGGCCGTTGCAAGATGCGCAGCAGGCCATAAAAACCGTTCGGCTGCGCGCGGTGGAACTGGGCATCAAGCCAACCCAGGTAGGCGTCATGGGTTTTTCGGCCGGTGGTCACTTGGCAGCCATCGCCTCCACGCGTTTCCACACGCCCGTGATGGAGAACCCGGAGGGTGTTTCCGTGCGCCCTGACTTTTCTGTTTTGATTTATCCTGTCATCAGCTTCACTGACTCCATCGGCCATCGAGGCTCGTGCAACCAATTGCTTGGGGAAAATCCGCCCGTTGAGAAAATCCGTGCCTTTTCGGCCGAGCAGCAGGTGACCCGGCAAACTCCGCCTGCGTTTTTGGTTCACGCCAGCGATGATGATGCGGTGTCCCCCGGCAATAGTCTCGCATACTATCAGCAACTGCTGCGGTATGGGGTGCCGGCCGAGCTCCATGTGTATCAACGGGGCGGCCACGGATTTGGCATGAAAACCCCCACTACGTCAGATGCGTGGATGGAGCGCCTCCGACACTGGATGCAGGCAAACGGCTGGGTGCCGTAACATTACTCAAACAAATCGGCCTGCTCTTCGGAGCGACCCAGCAGTTTGGAGTCGATGGTCTTGCTGGCCTTGGCCCCGAGTTTTTTCAGGTCTTCGACTTTGCGCACCAGATTGCCGCTGCCCACCGAGAGTTTTTTCATCGACTCTTCATAGTATTTTTTGGAGGTCTCCAAATGGCGACCCAGGGTGATCAGGTCTTCGGTAAAGCCCACAAACTTGTCATACAAGTCGCCCGCCTTGTTGGCGATGTCTAACACGTGGCGGTTTTGATACTCTTGCTTCCACACGTTTTTGATCAACTGCAAAGACGGGATGAGCAGCGTGGGGCTCACAAACACGATGCGCTTCTCCAAGGCTTCTTCGTACAGGCCCTTTTCGCTTTGGATGGCCAGGATATAGGCCGGCTCAATGGGAATGAACAGGATGATGAAATCCAGCCCGTTTTCGGTGATGTTTTTCTGGTAGTTTTTGTCGGCAAGCCCCTTCATGTGCTGGCGGATGGACAGCAGATGTGCTTTGAGTGCGGTGGCTTTGTCGGTTTCGTTCTCGGCATTGACAAAGGCGTTGTACGCTTTCAGGCTCACCTTTGAGTCGATGATCACGTGCCGGTTTTCGGGCAAGCGGATGATGACATCGGGGCGCAGCCGCCCCTCGGCCGTGCTAAACGATTCCTGGATGGAGTACTCGCGGTCGCGTTCCAATCCTGATTTTTCCAAAATGCTTTCCAGGATGAACTCGCCCCACGCCCCTTGCGCCTGGCTATCGCCCTTGAGGGCACGCGTCAGGTTTTCGGCTTCGCGTGTCATCTGTACGTTTAGCCGTTGTAAGTTTTCCAGTTGTTCGCGCAGCGCGGCATTGCGGCTAATGGAGTCCTTGTGGGTGTCTTCCACTTTCTTTTCAAAGGCTACGATCTTCTCGCCCAGCGGCTTAAGTAAGTCAAACAGGTTGGTTTTGTTCTGCTCGGTAAAGCGTTTGCTTTTTTCTTCGAAGATGTCGTTGGCCAGGTTTTTGAACTGGGCCGTGAAGCGCTCTTGCATGTCGGCAAACTCCAGTTTACGCTCCTCCAGTTTTTCCTCCAGGTTGCGGTAGTCGGCCTCGGTGGAAGCCAAACTGTTAGTGAGCGCCAGCACGCGGTTACGTTCTGCGTCCAGCAGGCGTTTCAGTTCAGTGAGTTGGGCCTCCAGCGATTTGCCGCGCTCCTGTTCGGCCACCAGTTGGCCCGCTTGCCCGTGCGTTTCGCGCAGCGAGCGTGAGCGCGCCATAAACCATCCCAACACTCCACCGAGCACCCCACCCGCCAGCAAATACACGATCTCCATGCGGCAAAGGTATCACTTGCTGCGCGTAACGGGAAACGCGGGCTTTGGCTGATTGCGTGGCCACGAACGGAACAGTGCCCCGTTGCCGTTACCGATACATTTTCTCGTAGTATTCGTTGGCCATCCGCCCCGAATCAAAAAAGGGCATGACATCGCGCATGCTGTTTTTCACCACAGCCGTCCACTGCCCGGGCTTTTGATAGTACATCGGAATGATCTCCTGCTCAAGCATATCCAGCAGCCGTGCTGCCTCTTTCTTGTCTTTCTCTTCCTGCGGCAGTGTATCCTCCGCGGGGGCGATCACAAACGCATTTTTGCCATGCTGGGCAAACTCGGGCACCCATCCGTCCGGGATGGAAAGGTTAATCGAGGCATTCATGGCGGCTGTCATGCCTGAGGTGCCGGAGGCCTCGCGGTACATTTTGGGATTGTTCAACCACAAGTCGGAGCCTTTTTTCAGATGGCCCGACAGCCACAGCTCATAGCCCGTGACCACCGTGCACGAAGGCAGGCTTTTGGTTTTCCAGTAGATTTCATTGAAGATGTTGATGGCCCCGTAATCTTCCGGGTAGGGCTTGCCCGCCCAGATAAACTGTACCGGCATTTCGTGGTTGGAAACCAGCTTGAGAAAGCGGTCATAGTCCGACAAGATCAAGTTGGCGCGCTTGTACGCGGCAAACCTGCGCGCCCATACAATCGTCAGCACGTTTTCGTCAAACAACTTTCCGGTTTGGTTGGCCACCACGCGGAAGAGCTTTCGTTTGAGTTCCTTTTTGCGGGCCGTCAGCGCCTGATCATCGTGGTTTTTCAAGGCCTGGTCCAGCTCGTCATCGTGCCAGTAGGTATGGTTCTGGGCGTTGGTGATGGCACCGATTTCGCAGATACCCTTGTACCCTCCCCACATTTTGCGCGCTACCTCGCCATGCAACTGCGAAACCCCATTGGCACGGTTGGCCATACGCAGGGCGGTAAGTGTGTAGTTGAGCATGCCGTTTTCAGGCTCCACCAGTTCTTCCACTTGCTTTTGCGTGAGCCCGTTGAAGAAACTCATTTCATTCAAAATGGGCAGGCTGTGTTCTTCGTTTCCGGCCAGTTCGGGTGTGTGCGTGGTGAACACCACGCGTTTTCGTACTTCCTCCAGACTTTTATGCTTGTCCATCAGGTAAAAGCACAGCGGCAGGGCATGGCCCTCGTTCATGTGGTAGATGTCGGTGTTGCGTTCCAGTATATCCAACAGGTTGGCGCCACCAATGCCCAGCAGAATCGACTGGGCAATGCGCGTGGTTTGGTTGGGGTCGTACAGCCGGTGGCTGATGGTTTGCGCGAGAAAGTCGTTCTCGGGTATATCGGTGGACAACAAGAATACAGGTGCCGTTTGGAATACCGTGGGCTTGAGCAAATACGCTTTGACAAACACCTTGGCCCCGTGGATGGTGATGGGAAACAGGATGTTGGTGTCGGTGAGGAACGAGTAGTCTTTGTCGCGGAAGCTGACGCGCAGGGTCTGGTCCTGGTTGCGCTCCTGATCATAGTATCCTTTCTTCCACAGGATACCGATACCGATCATGTTTTGTTTCAGCTCATAGGCGCTGCGCATGTGCGAGCCGGCCAAAAACCCCAGGCCGCCACTGTATATTTTCAACGGTTGATCGAGGGCAAACTCCATCGAAAAGTACGCCACCGGTTTGGCATAGGCGGGATCAAACGAGTAGGGGAACAATCCTTTCAAATCGAACATGGGCTTTTGGTTTGGGTTGCGAAACTAACAAAAGCGAGTCAATGTGGTTTGCCAGCCGAGCGGGAAAAGCGGCCGCAATCGTTTGAATGAGCGTTTTATCCGATCAAAGTTGATGAAGGAGTGGTGCCCCCCGGCCCTACTGGCGTTTTTGCTGCGGGGCGGGCACCTCCCAGAGAGCGACCGCTCAATTACATATGATTGGTTAACTTTGGGGGATGGTATTGACCCCGGATGTAACCCGAAAAATTGGAGAGGCATGCACGAAACATCGTGTTGAGCAACTCTATGTTTTTGGGTCTGCATTGACCGCGAAGTTCCATCCCAACAGCGATGCTGATTTTTTGGTCAGGTTTCAGTCGATTGAACTGGAAACGTATTTTGACAATTACCTCGGCTTGAAGGAAGCGTTGAGTCAAATAACCCAACGAAATGTGGACTTGGTGGAAGAGCAAACGCTGAGAAACCCTGTTCTGAAGAAATCCATTTTGGATTCGCGCCAACTGATTTATGGACGGCCGCGTTAAAAAATGGTTGACCGACATAAAACTGGCAGGCGAAGAAATAAATTTCTTTGTCGGGCAACAGGGGGGCACGTTTGAGACGTATCGGGAAAATCTCTTGCTGAAACGCGCGGTCGAGCGCAATTTGGAAATCATCGGTGAGGCCGTCAATCGAATCATAAAATTCGATCCGCACTACGAAGCGAAAATCGAGAATTCAAGAAAAATTGTGAGCTTACGAAACTTGATTATTCACACGTATGACAGCATTTCGGATGAAACGATTTGGTCGGTTTTGCTTACGTATCTCCCCTCGTTGTTGACGAATGTGCATAACTTGCTACACGATGAAGATTAAACTCGCGTTTTTTGTTTTCGGGGCTTGTCTTTCGCTCTTCCAGATGTCGTTTCAGGCCCAAAACCCATTCGATCTGAAATCAAGCATGGCACGCGGCCAAGCCATTTACGAAACCTATTGCCTCTCTTGCCACATGGACAAAGGCGAGGGCCTGGAAGATGTGTATCCGCCTCTGGCAAAGTCAGACTACCTGATGGCCGACAAAAAGCGGTCCATCCGGCAAGTACTTTACGGAGTGACTGGAGAAATCAACGTGAACGGCAAAAAATACAATACGGATATGACCGGCTTTGACCTGACGGACCAAGAAGCCAGCGATGTGCTCAACTACATCCGCAACTCGTGGGGCAACCAAGGGGCGGCTGTCACACCGGCCGAAGTAAAAGCCGCCCGTCAATAACGATCAGATGAAGACTATTTTTGCGTTCGCCTGGTTATTCGTTTTGTGGGCGTGCCACACACCACCCCCTGCCCAAGACACCCCCGCACGCGTGGTGGCGGCCGACTATGCCCAACCTTTTTTTGCCGACAGCGCACGAGCCGAGAACGTAAAGAAAGCAGCCGCAGTGGTCGAGTCGCTGTTTCGGAAATACGCAGCCGAAAACAACATCCCCGGCTTGGCCTATGGCGTAGTGGTGGGCGATCAGCTCGTTATAGCCAACGGCTTTGGGGTCGCTTCCCTTTCTTCTCAAACCCCTGTCACTACGCAAACTCTGTTTCGCATTGCCTCCATGTCAAAGAGCTTTACCGCGTTGGCCATCTTGCGCCTGCGCGATGAGGGAAAGCTACAACTCACCGACCCGGTGGAAAAATATATCACCGCTTTCTCAAAATTGCGTTATCCCACGGCCGACTCGCCCCGCATCACCATCGAACACCTGATGACCATGGCGGCTGGCTT
This sequence comes from Cyclobacteriaceae bacterium, assembly GCA_025455015.1. Lineage (GTDB taxonomy): Bacteria > Bacteroidota > Bacteroidia > Cytophagales > Cyclobacteriaceae > ELB16-189. Next base: position 27,480 of record JALONI010000015.1, read on the forward strand.
TCCGGAAGATAACCCCTGGGGCGACCGCCAGTTGGCCGATACAGACGAAGAACTCATTCACCTGTTGGAAGCCGGGCTGTCGTTTTCCAACGCGCCCGGCATTGGGTACGAGTATAGCAACCAGGGCTTTGCCAGCTTGGGCAAAATCATCACGGAGGTATCGGGTCAACCCTATCAACAATACATTCGAGCAAAAATACTTGCGCCATTGGGCATGCACCACGCGCAATGGGACTACCGCCAAGTACCGCCCGAGAACCTGGCCCTGGGCTATCGATGGGAAGACGAGCAATGGAAGGAAGAGCCGTTACTGGCCGATGGATCGTACGGGGCCATGGGCGGATTGATCTGCTCGGTGGCGGAATTTGCCAGGTACCTCTCCTTGCATATGCAAGCGTGGCCGCCCCGCAGCGGAGCCGAGTCTCCCGTGGCCTTGCGCAGTACCTTGCGCGAGATGCATCAGTTGCACAACGTCAGTGGCGTGATGAACCAATACCGGAACAAGCCCTGCCCTGTGGTGACGGGCTATGGATACGGACTGGGCTATCGAAAAGACTGCCGCGGCATCACCACCCTTCGACATGGAGGCGGTTTACCGGGCTTTGGCAGCGAATGGCGTTTCTATCAGGAGTATGGTATCGGCATTGTGTCGCTGAGTAACCGCACGTATGCCGGGCTGGGCAATACCAACGCGCAGGTGCTGGACACACTTATCCAGTTGGCAAATCTACAGCCAAGGCAATTGCCCGCATCGCCCGTGCTGGTGCAACGGCAACAAGAAATCGTACGGGCGCTGAAACAGTGGCAAGAAACGGACCTTGACATCTTTGCCGAGAATTTCTTTTTGGATCGCTCGCTCGTGCGTTGGAAAGCCGACACGCAAACGTGGTGGGCTGAGCTGGGCCCGGTAATGGCAGTGACTGCCGTGGTGCCCGAAAATCAACTGCGCGGTACATTTGCCGTGGAGGGTACCCGGAAGGACTTGCAGGTATTCTTTACCCTGACGCCCGAACGCGAGCCGCGGGTGCAGCAATTGGATGTGTCTCTGATCGACAAGCCATGAAGGACGTTAACACGTTGGTGAACGAGTATCGGAAGATGGACTGGCAGCAGCGCAAGGGTGCCATCGCCACCGTGGTGAACGTGCACGGCTCCTCGTACCGCAGCCCCGGGGCGCGCATGCTCATTTTGGACGATGGCAAATGGGTGGGTTCCATCAGCGGAGGGTGCCTGGAAGGCGATGCTTTGCGCAAAGCGCGGCAAGTCATGGTAGAAAAAAAATCCATGACGGTGACGTATGACACGCGCGAGGAGAGCAATCAAAAACTGGGCATTGGCCTGGGGTGCAACGGTGTCATTGACGTGTTGATCCAGCCGGTGGAGGAAGCGATTGATACGTTGGCGGCTGTGGTGCACGCGCAACAGCCACTGGTGCTGGCAACGGTTTTTGCGGGAACGGCCTCCGGAGCGATGCTGCTGCAAGACACCCACGGGAAAATACTTCGTTCAACCCTGCCCGAATCGATACAACGCGAAGTACACGCAGATCTTTGGTTGATGCTGGAAAGCAAGCGCAGTCAAACCAAAAATTACGAAAGTCCCGCGGGCGTGCAGGCTGTTTTTTTGGAATTGGTGCAGCCCGCCCCGCACGTGATCTTGTTTGGTGGCGGGTTTGATGCGCGGCCCGTCAGCCACCTGGCCAAGTCGCTGGGCTGGCGCGTGGACGTTACCGATGAGTGCGTGGCTCATATTGCGCCTGTGTTTTTTCCGTCTGCCGATAAGCTTTCGCTTTGCCAGCGCGAATTCGTGGATCGGGAATTTGACATCACGCCCTATACGGCCTGCGTGCTGATGTCGCACAACTATGAGTACGACCGCGATGTGCTTCAAAAAGTGATCAATAGTCCGGCCCCCTACATCGGCATTTTGGGTCCGCGCAAGCGATTTGACAAAATGGTGGCCGAATTGGCGCAGCGAAACGTTACCCTGACGGCCGAGCAGCTTGACCGCATCCATTCGCCCATTGGGTTGGACATCGGGGCCGAAGCCCCGGATGAGATTGCGCTCGCGATCATTGCCGAGATTCAGAGCAAGTTCACCCATCGCTCCGGTGGTTTTTTGAAACACCACCCCGGCCCCATCCACACCCGTCAGGCGGGCAGCGACCAAGTGCTGAAGCAAGCCTACCTGGGCAACACGGCAGCGCAGAAGTCCGTTTAGACTGTATGCCTACATTTTACTCCTATCATGCTGGTGGTTGGCTATCGTCAGTATTGGTGAGAGGGATTTTTTGGCAGCGAAGCCCATGGAATAAGTTGGCCCACTCAAGGTTGACAACCGCATGATGGAAACAACCCCGCAGCGAACTGAAACGGCCCTGCTCATCTTAGCAGCCGGCTCCTCTTCGCGGCTGGGACGGTCCAAGCAGTTGTTACCTGTGGGAGAAACCACATTGCTTGAAAAGACCATCGCGGAAGCGATCCAAGCCAACCTGGGGCGTGTGTATGTGGTGCTGGGCGCCCGGGTGGAAGAACACCGCAAACAAATTGGTGCGGCACCGGTAACCATGGTACGCGCCTCGGACTGGGCGAAGGGCATGGGCTATTCGCTCAAAACGGGCCTGGCCCACATCTGCGACCAGCAGCCGGAGATCGAAACACTTCTCGTATTGGTTTGCGACCAGCCCGGCTTGTCGGCCACCCATTTGCAACGCATGGCGGCCGCATCTCAAAAAACGGGAAAGCCCATCGTCACCTCGGGTTACGCGGGCACGCAGGGTGTTCCCGTACTTTTTCAAAAGGCTTTTTTTGATTGGCTGCGCGCGCTACCGGATACTGCGGGGGCCAAAAAGCTGATCGCAGCATTTTTGCACGAAAGTGCCTCGGTTGATTTTCCCGAGGGCGTACTGGACATTGACACGGAGGATGACTACCAGCGGTGGTTGGCGCGCCCGCACAGGCGGGATGCCTGATCAAACCAAGGCTTCTTCGGTTACCACCTCCAGGCCAGCATTCACCATGGCGCCAAAGCCTCCGTAAATATTGGTGACATGTTTGAATCCTTCGCGTTTCATGAGCGAGACGGCCATCATGGAGCGGTAGCCGCCTGCACAGTGCACGAGATAGGACTGGTTTTTGTCGAGCTGCGAGAGGTTGTCCGGCATGTCGGCCAAGGGTACAAAAATGCCGTCTTTGTAGTGGCTGGTGTTCCACTCGCCCGGCTTGCGAATGTCCAACACGCGGGCCGTTGGTTCGCGCAGGATGTCGGGTGCGGCTATGGAGCGCACGGTGTCAAGCGGCTCATCCCACGCGGCTAGGCGCTCCAGGTAGCCCACCACGTTTTCATAGCCTACCCGGGCCAGGCGCAAAACCGACTCATGTTCTTTTCCCGGTTCGGTCACGAGTACCAGCGGCTGGTTGATGTCCACGAGCGTACCCACCCACACGGCAAACTGCCCGTTGAGTCCGATGTTTAGTGATCCGTTGATAAACCCTCTTTCAAAATCATCGGGCTTGCGTGTATCCAACACCAGCGCGCCCTTGCGCCTCCAGTCTTTTACTTCGGAGGCGGTCAGTGCCTTTTTGTTTTTGGCGATGACAGCGTCAATGGCGCGGTATCCTTCGCGGTTGATGCGCGCATCTTCAAAGAAGTAGGCGGGGGGCGGCAAGATGCCATCGGTCACTTTGGCGATAAACTCCTCGCGGCTTTGGTCTTTCATGGCGTAATTGAATTTCTTCTGTTCGCCAATCGTGGAGAAGGTTTCCTTTCCGATATTTTTACCGCAAGCCGAGCCGGGGCCGTGCGCGGGGTACACGATCACCTCATCGGGCAGTGTTTTGATCTTGGTGTTGAGCGAGTCGTACAACAGACCGGCCAGTTCCTCGCGGGTCATCACGCCATCCAACAGGTCGGGGCGGCCTACATCACCCACAAAAAGGGTGTCGCCTGTGAATACCGCATGCTCTTTTCTGTTTTCATCGAGCAGTAAAAAGCAAGACGACTCGGGGGTGTGGCCGGGGGTGTGCAACACGCGCAGCGTCAGCTTACCCAGTGCAAACTCCTGCCCGTCTGTGGCATTGATGACTTCGTAGTTTGTGTGTGCCTGCGGCCCGTACACGATGGGGGCGTTGGCTTGGCGCGCCAGGTCAATATGGCCCGACACAAAGTCGGCATGAAAGTGCGTCTCAAACACATACTTGATTTTTGCCTTCCGTTTGGCGGCCAGTTCCAAGTACGGCTCCGTTTCGCGCAGCGGGTCAATGATGGCGGCTTCGCCTTCGGATTCGATGTAGTACGCAGCTTCGGCCAAACAGTTGGTGTAGAGTTGTTCGATGTACATGTGTCAGGGTCGGTTAATCACTTGTCAAACGGCCCAAAGTTCAGAAAAATTCCCCATTTGCCGGGCGCGCCTCGTACCTTTGTGCCATGCGTTGGGTCGTGCTTTTGATGTGCTTGATCGGGTTTGCGGTACAATCGGTTGCAGACCCCTACCAGCGTTTTGAAGAAAAAGGCAAGATCGGCCTCAAAGACAACCAAGGAAATGTGGTGTTGCCCGCAGCCTTTGAAGCCCTCGGCTGGTCGGACGGCAGTTTTTCCATGGCGGGCGAAGTAACGGGCTTCAAAGCCAACCAACGGTGGGGGCTCATCCACCTCTCGAAAAAAAAATTGACAGACGCCATTTTCCTCTCGCTGGTGTACCCGGGTGGTGAGTGCGTGGTGGCACAAAAGCCCGTGAGCGCCACGCGGGCTATGTTCGGTTGCCTCACGCTGAAAGGCGAAGTCAAGATCCCTTTTGTCTACGATCACATTTGCGTGGAAGGGCTGCGCGCGGTGGTGGTGCAGCGGCAAGGCACCCGGTTTCGGAGCGGGCTGGTGGATTTTGATCACCGCACCATCATCCCCGTTCAATACAACGCCATCCGTCCGCTGGGCACCCTGCGCTATGCCGTGGAAAACGACCAAGGAAAAATGGCCGTCTTTACCGAGGAGGGCAAGCCGATCTCCGGTTTTGCCATTGACAGCATTGCCCCGTTTGTGCATGACCGCGCAGTGTATCACATCGGCCTGCGCCAGGGGCTGATGGACCGCGCGGGCACCTTTCTCACACCTGCCATCTATGCGCGCATTCAACCGGGTGAGCCGCCCTTGGCCAGGACACCTACCGTGTGGAGCCTGGTGAATCAAAAAAATGAAGTCATCGCCTCCACCGAAGGCGATTGGTTGGAGGCCACCGCGTGGGGTTTTGTTGTGCGCGACAATGGCCGTGCCGGGCTGTTGTACCCGAACCTGGCGCCCCAGCTTACCGCGATTTATGAAGACCTGGTGCCAGTTTCGGGTACGCTCACCGTGGCCAAACAAAAAGGCCGATGGGGGTTGTGGCATGTGCGCCAAGGATGGGTTATCGCAGCCCGCCACGATACGCTACGCGTGGAAGGCGACCTGGTGCGCACCTGTTCGCGGCAAGGCGGCCAACTGCGCTGGCAGTTGTGGGATACCCTGGGCATCCTCAAAACCCCGCGCAGTTACGAGTTCATCGCGCCCGCGGAGGGCCACGCCCACCGCGTCAGGCAAAACGGGCATTGGGGTCTGCTCGACCGCACGGGCCGCGAGTTTGTATTGTGCGTGTACGACAGCTTGCTCGCGATGCGCGGCCCACAGGTGGCGGTGCGCTACCGCGGTCAGTTTGGCATCATCAACAAGCAAGAGCAATGGCTCGTAAGGCCACAGCCTCATCCCGTTCAGCTCATCTCCGATGAGGTGTACGGCTTGCAGCAACAAGGCCAGCAGTTTTTGATGGGCTTTGACGGTAACATCATCTATTTCACGGACAATCGCTGTACATTTTATGCCACGTACTTCGAAGAGTTGCTACCCACGGGCGAAGCCAAAAAGGTGGGGTATGACGGAGTGCTGATGGAACGCTTCCATCGCGCGGAAGCGGGCACCCCACCCACGGCTGCCAACGAAGGATTTGTGGTGTTCAAACGCGATGGCAAAGCCGGCTTTTTGGATGCCCGCGGCCGTATCCGCATTGCCAATCGCTATGACGATGCCCGTCCCTTTCAGGAAGGTTTGGCCGCCTTCAAGATTTTGAATCGATGGGGTTTTCTCAATGCGCAAGAACAAATTGTGGTGCAACCCGCCTACGACCATGTTTCGGACTTTTCATCGGGGCTGGCGGTCGTGGGGCGTGCAGGTCGCTTTGGCTTGATTGATGCGCAGGGCAAAGTGATCCTGGCTTTGGCTTACGATCGCGTGGTGCCCAACGCCCACGGCCATTATGATTTGCAGCAGGGCGGAAAGAAGGGGCTGGCCTCGGGCAGCGGCAAGCTGCTGCTGGAACCTACGTATGAATTCATGGAACAGTGGGATGCCACCCATGTGCGTGTAAAGCGCAACGGTACGTGGGGTATCATTACCACGCAAGGACTTACCGTAGTACCGCTCTTGTATGATCAGGCCCTGCCCACGGCCACACCCGGGTTGTTTTTGGTGGCCCGAAGCAGCGGCTGGAAAGAATTGAAGTAGGTTTTGGTTAGCCACCGTCTTTCATCGCGTCGGATGCGAGGGGCGCGTGGCCCGCGCGTCTGTTTTTGTACAACCTTCTTGTATCTTTACACCAATGGCTGAAGAGCTTCCCCCCACATTGCCCGAACCCGTCAGCCGCTGGAAGGCCGTGGCCCAAAACACGGCTTACATAGTCGGGGCCTTGTTGGTTTTTCTTTTCTCGCTCGACTTGATGATTTCCTCGCTGCAACACTTGGGAAATGCGGCCGTGGAAACGATCATCCTGGCAACCTCTAATCCGTTTACGGGGTTGTTCATTGGCCTGCTGATTACCGCCATCATCCAAAGTAGTTCGGCCACTACTGCCATGACGGTGGCCTTGGTGGCTTCGGGCAACATCGCCTTGGAAGGAGCGGTGCCCATCATCATGGGTGCCAATGTGGGCACCTCCATCACCAGCACGTTGGTGTCCTTAGGGTTTATCCAAAAGAAAAAAGAGTTTCGCAGGGCCGTGGCGGCCGGCACGTATCACGATTTTTTCAACATTCTCACGGTGATCCTGCTGTTTCCGTTGGAGTACTACTACAAGTTTCTCAGCGGCCTGGCCCAGTGGATCGCCTCCTCATTTTTTGACCAGCCGCTGGCGCACCGCGGAGGCGGGTTTCAAATGATTGGTTTTGGGTTTGGCGGCCTGGTTGAGGGTTTGGTGAAGTTTGTCAACAACGGATTTGTATTGGCGATACTCGCCATCGGGCTGTTGTACGGGTCCATCCTCTTTTTTCGCAGGGCCATCAGCAACCAGTTGGGCATTGGCACGCAAGAGCGGTTTAAAAAGTTCTTTTTTCGCAACACCATCAAGTCGTTTGGTTGGGGATTGTTGATCACTGCCTTCATCCGATCCAGCACCGTCACCACATCGCTGGTGGTGCCACTGGTAGCCAAAAAAGTGGTGAGGCTGAAGGACGCGGTGCCGTTTATTCTGGGGGCCAACATCGGCACTACCATCACCGCGTTTATAGCTGCCATGTTCAACAGCAACGCGGCCATCAGCATTGCCGTGGCGCACTTCCTCTTCAATTTTATTGGCGTGGTGGTGTTCTTTGGCCTGCCTGTAGTGCGCGAAGTGCCGGTGCGGCTGGCGCGCAAGCTGGGCGACTTGACGCTGCGCTATCGGTTAACTGTTTTTTTGTATGTGCTTGTCACGTTTTTCTTTATCCCCTTCGGCCTGATTTACCTGAACAAAAACACCGTGCACGTGCGCGAGCTCACGTATGCGCGGCAAAAAGCCACGGGAGAAAAGGACTTTTACAAGGTGATCGTGAAAACGTACCAAAACCAACAGTTGTCCAGTTGGATGGTGTATGACGAGCCCATCACCACCGAAGCCCAACCTTCGCAGATCGTATCGGTGTACAAGCGCAAAAACCTGTTGGTCATCAACAACGAACTGTTTGAGCTCAACAAACCGGGGTTCTGCCGCGATGGCGAAGACGAGCGCGGCAAATACCAGATGTGCATTCAGGGGGTTACCGCACGGCTGCAGCTAAGCCCCGATCTCGCGGTTGATTCGGTCTATGTTTTTGACAAAAAGTGGTATGCCTCAGCCGATTCTACCTCGCGCCTGATTTACGTGAGTGCGCAGGACAACGTATTGGTAAAAAAGGAGAAGCGCGACAGGCGTGGTAACGTCATCGCGTGGGAGGAGTTAATCCGAGTGGTGGATAAATAAAGAGCACCTCTAAAAACCTTACCTTTGATGACCTCAACCCTGCCCGTCCGGCAGGCAGGCCGTCACCCTTCTCCAAAAGCGAAGGGTACATAGAGTTTTTAGAGATGCCCCAAAAGTATAAAACAAACGCGTATGCATCCGGTGTTGTTTGACATGGGCTCGCTGACGATCTACACCTACGGGGCGTGCATTGCCCTGGGTGCCATCCTGGGCTTTTCGTACATGGTGTGGCAAGGGAAAAAACACTATGGCTTTACCTTCGATCAGGCCAACACGCTGTTTATTTTGCTGGTGGCTGCCAGTGTGATCGGGGGCAAGTTTTTTTTGATATTCGAAAATCCCTCGCTTTACCTGAAGCAGCCCGGCAAGTTGCTCTCGGGCAGTGGGTTTGTCTTCTATGGTTCGCTGCTGTTTGCCATCCCCACCATGTTGTGGTTTTTTCGCAAACATCGGCTGCCCTGGCGCGGCATGTTAGACATCATGGCGGTGGTGACCTGCGTGGTACACCTGTGCGGCCGGATCGGGTGTTTTATGGCGGGCTGCTGCTATGGCAAGCCCACCGCCCATGCCTTTGGGGTAACGTTCACCAACCCCCAGTGCCAGGCCCGGCCGCTGGGCGAGTCGCTGCACCCCACGCAGTTGTATGAGGCGGGCCTGATCGCAGCCATTTTGGTTTTCTTGTGGATTTGGCGCGAGCGTAAATCCTTTGACGGACAACTGTTTTTGATGTACCTGCTTGCCTATGCGGCCGGCCGCGGGGTTTTGGAAATCTTCCGGGGAGACGTGCAGCGCGGGTTTGTTATTCGCGACATCCTCTCGCATTCACAGCTCATTTCGCTGCTCGTCATGGCTGCGGCCATCGTCACGTATGCAAAATGGAAGAGAAGCGGTACCTTGGGTCCACAAAAAAAGCGATAACATGGAGGGACAAAGTTTTTTGAAACGAACGGTTCACACCACCGCCAAAATCCTGAAGCGGTTCTTGCTCATCGCCTTGCTGTTGGGCCTTGGCCTACTGGCGTTTTTGTATTGGGGCGTTTACGAGCGTGGCGTGATGGCCGGCAAGGTGTTGCGCATTACCGAAAAAGGCGTTCTGTTCAAAACCTTTGAAGGGAAGTTAAACCTCGAATCATTTGGTGCGCTGAAAGGGGCCAGCCCGATTGCCGAAACCTTTGATTTTTCGGTCACGTCCAATCAAACCGAGGTGATCCAACAACTCCAGGAAGTGGCGCTCAGTGGCGAACGCGTCAACCTTCATTTCGTGAAGCGCTACGTGCGGTTCCCCTGGCGTGGCGACACCAAGTATTTCATCGAAAAAGTGGAGCGGGAGCAGGCCCCGTGAGGCAGGCGCTGACTGCCGATTTCGTATTCGCTTTCCGGATCAGTCGTCCAACTGGCCGCTGATAACGCGGTCGTAAGTGATGTAATCGGTGTTGACGGGCTCAAATCCTTTTTGTCGCAACAGCAAGGCAATCTGGCCGCGGTGGTACGTGCCGTGGTTAACCAAATGGATCATGATCTGCTCCACTTGATTTTCAAAATACTGGCCGGTGTAATTCTTGTACTTGAGCACGCGATCAAATTCCCCTTCCAGCACAAACGTGTTCCATTGCGTGGCGGCTGTTTTGGCCAGCTCTTTGAGTTCGGCCAGCGGGTAGGTTTTCCACAGGGGAAACGCCTCGATGGGTTGATTTTTGAATCGCCCCAACCAGATAAACTGGGCACTCACCACGTGGCTCAGCAGTGTGAGTATCTTCTCGTCTGTCACCTGTTGGCGCTCCAGGCAGTCTATGACTTTGCGGTTTGCCCACGCGTTGTACTGATACCACTTCTCAAAAAACTCTCTCATGGCCAAGCGATAAATTGGGCAGCGAAATTACGGCATTTTATGAATTTCGTAGCTTTCGTGTTTCCTTACGAACCGAATCTACGCTATGACCTTGGTTTCTGTACCCACCGCTGCCGATATCGTTGCCACGCATGAACGGATCCGGCCGTTTATTCACCGCACCCCCATTCTCACCAGTGCCGGGTTGGACGCCATGGCCGGATGCCAGCTGTTTTTTAAATGCGAGAACTTTCAAAAAGTAGGTGCCTTCAAAGCGCGGGGTGCCATGAATGGCGTGCTGTCGCTACGCGAGGCAGACCGCCAAAAAGGAGTGGCCACCCACTCATCCGGAAACCATGCGCAGGCCATCGCACGGGCCGCTCAGATGGCCGGTATTCCGGCCTACATTGTCATGCCCAACAATGCGCCCCAAATCAAGAAAAAAGGTGTGCTTGGATATGGAGGGCAGATTTTTGAATGCGAAAATACGCTGGCCGCGCGCGAGACCACCTTGGCCCGGGTGGTGGCCCAAACGGGCGCGTATGAGATACACCCGTTCAACAACTATGATGTGATTGCCGGGCAGGCAACCGCGGCCAAAGAAGTATACGAAGACCTGGGTCCGATAGACATTATGATGGCACCCGTGGGCGGTGGGGGGCTTTTGAGTGGTACCGTATTGGCCACGCGTTACTTTTCGCCTGGCACCACGGTAATTGCGGCCGAGCCCGACCTGGCCAACGATGCCTATCGCTCGCTTCAAAGCGGCCGGATCGAGGCTCCGTTGCCGCCCACCAGCGTGGCGGATGGGTTGCTCACTTCGCTGGGCGACAAAACCTTTCCCATCATCCGCGAAGGCGTGCCAGAAATCATCACGGTATCGGAAGCGGAAATCATTCAAGCGCTACGGCTTATCTGGGAGCGGCTCAAAGTGGTGATTGAACCAAGCTGCTCGGTGCCGTTTGCCGCGGTACTGAAAAAGCCGGACGTCTTTCGAGGTCAACGCGTGGCGATGATCCTCACGGGCGGCAATGTAGACTTGGACCGGTTGGCGAAGCTTTTTTCGTAAGGGCCTACGCCATCAACCGCTCGATCAGTTGGTCGATGGTGATGCCTTCGGCCTCGGCCTTGAAATTCCGCACCATGCGGTGGCGCAGTACCGGCTTGGCTACTGCCTGCACATCCTCCCTGTCGGGTGAATACTTTCCATTCAACAGGGCGTTGCATTTGGCACCCAGCACCAGGGCTTGCGATGCGCGCGGGCCAGCCCCCCATTCCAGAAAATCATTGGCGATGGTATTCCCCTGGCCGGGGCGCGTGCGTTGGCTCAGGCTTACGGCATATTCCACCACGTTGTCGGCCACCGGCACCCTGCGCACCAGGTGTTGGAAGGCAATGATTTCCTCCGCGGAGAGCGCAGGTTGAATGACAGGTGTTTCATCGGCCGTGGTGTTTTTCACGATGGCCACCTCTTGCTGGTAGCTGGGGTAATCGAGTTGTATGTTGAACATGAAGCGGTCCAACTGTGCCTCGGGCAATGGATACGTTCCTTCTTGCTCGATGGGGTTTTGCGTGGCCAGCACAAAGAAAGGCTTGGGCAGCGCATAGCGTTTGCCAGCGATGGTCACGGCATATTCCTGCATGGCCTCCAGCAGGGCGGCTTGTGTTTTGGGCGGGGTTCGGTTGATTTCATCGGCCAAGACAATGTTGGCAAACACGGGTCCTTTCACAAACTGGAAGTTGCGTTCTTTGTCCATGGTTTCTGCGCCCACAATGTCCGAAGGCATTAAATCCGGAGTGAACTGCACGCGCTTGAACTCCAGGTTGAGGGCGGTGGATACTGTTTGCACCAGCAGGGTCTTGGCCAAGCCGGGTACCCCCACCAGCAGCGAGTGCCCCTGGCAGAACAATCCGGTGCAAACCAAGCGTACCACTTCGTCTTGCCCCACCACTACCCGCGCAATTTCTTTCTTCAGTTTTTGGTAGGCGGCCGCCAGTGCGTCTGCCGCTTCTACATCATTGGAATAGGAGAGGGCCATGAGATGAGTTTGGTGAAAGGTACGGGTAGCATCGCTACCGATGCAATAGAAACGGGATAAACGGGGTCACTGTTCTAAAATGCCGCACCCATTGTACGCAGGGTCGATGCTGATGAACACATCTGTGCGGGCTTTGTTGAACCACCGGTTCAACGCCTTGTCCTTTTTTTCGGCCAGTGCAGCCGATTGGATACGGCTCCAGTCGTCTTTCAGGTTTGCTTCGTGCGGGGGCAGCTTGGCCCGGAAGTAGAAAATGCGCACTGCGTCTTTGTTGTCGGGCGGGGGCATGCGGTAGGCCAGCGGGCGCGAAACACTTCCCACTTGCATGGTGTCGATGGCCAGGTACACCACCGGATCAAGCTCCCGCACGGAGATGCGCTGCGAGCCGTCATCATCGGTAAAAAAGCCACCTCGTCCTTTGGTGCCTTGATCATCGGAGAAGTCTTTCACCGCCTGCTCAAACTTCAGTTGCCCGGAGGCAATCACGGCCCGGAGGCTATCCACGTATTGGGTAGTACGCTCAATGTCGGCCTCGGATGGCGTGGCGCTGATCAAAATGTGGCGCGAGTTGTATTCGTTTCCGCGTCTGTCCAACAACTGCATGATGTGAATGCCAAACGAAGATTCAAATGGCTGCGACAACTCTCCCACTTTCAGGCGGAATGCCATCGCTTCGAATTGCGGCACCATCGCTCCGCGGCCGAAATACCCCAGTTCGCCACCGTTGTATTGGGCGCTGGGGTCTTCCGAGTAATTGCGGGCCAGTGTGCCAAAGTCTTCGCCCGCCAGTATCCGCTCGCGCAGGTCCAGCAGTTTTTGTTTGGCTTCGGCTTTTTGCCGATCACTCACTTCTACCTTTTTTACCAGTTGCGCTACTTCCACATCCGATGAGTAGTAGGGCAAACTGTCTTTTGGAATCTTGTTGAAAAACTTCTTGATTTCATGGGGTGTCACCGAGATGTCTTTGGTGATCACGCTTGTCATTTCGCGGGCCACCAATTGTTCGCGAATCTGATCGCGCAGTTCCAGCTTGATCTGATCCAGGGTTTTGCCGTAGGCGCGCTCCAGCTGCTCGGGCGAGTTGCCCGAGTTCTGCAAAATCATTTGCATGCGGCTGGCCGTGTTGCCGTCCACTTCGGCATCCGTCACCACCACCGAGTCGATCTCCGCTTTGGCCACCATCAGTTTATTCATGATCAACTGGTTCAGGATTTGGCAGCGCGCCTCCTCGCTGGCGGGGTTGCCCTCTGACAAATACCCTTGGTAGGCCGTTTCCAACTCGGATTTCAGCACAATGTAGTTGTCGATTTTGGCAATGATCTTATCGACCACAAAGCCTTGGTTTTCCTGCGCGTGGGCCGCGTGGGCCAGCAGCAGTACAAAGGCCGCGCTACTGCTGGCTAAAAATCTCAAAATCTTTCTGCCGGGACGCCTTTTCATACACTTCGTTTTCCAATTGTCGTGCAATTTCAACTTTTCTTTTGTTTAAAATAATGTTTTTGATGTCTTCGCGCACAAATTCCAACGGGCTGGTATTGTCCGATATTTTGTACGCGTCAATTTTAAGATAGTAGAGGTACTCGTTATCGCTCGTCTCGTAAAACTTATAGCTCTGCAAAAACTGGATTTTATTGGGAATTTCTGCCAGGGGCGTGTTGACCACCATTTTGTCAAACTCCATCCACAGCGAGTCAGACAAGTGATAGGCTTCGGAAAAACTGAGGCAATACGATTTCAATTCGTTGATGTCCTTCTCGCGAGTGGACAAGATTAGGTCTTTGAGCCGGTTGGTGCGCGGGGCCCCCTTGGGCACTTTCAAAAACGTGCCCTGGATGATGTTTTGCTTCAGGATGAAGTTGTCCAGGTGTTCTTTGTAGTACGATTCGATTTCGGCCGGAGACACGTTGTTGTCCAGCCGCTGGTCGATGATGAATTTCTGGTACTGGTAAGCGATCAGGCTGTAGCGATAGTCCAACACCTTGCGCTCCACTTCCGCTTCGTTGATGTCAATGTTTCTCATCGCTTCGTTGATGAGCATTTGTTTCCGTATCCAACTGTCGATAAAGGCCGATACCCGCGCCACTGAATCGGCCCGCTCCGTGCCGGGCGGCACTACGCCCTCCAGCCGATACCCGCGCCACTGAATCGGCCCGCTCCGTGCCGGGCGGCACTACGCCCTCCAGCTCGTCCCAATACAGATAGCTGGTGCCAGCCCGTGCCACCGCCTTCCGCTCGCTCACGGCTTCGTCTTCTTTTTTGATCCGTATCAAATCGCACGAAGCAAGCAGTGCCGCCAGCGCCAGCCAACCAAACAGACGGGGTGATGGGGTGAACATCATGGCTTTTTCGTCAACGAAGCAATCACTTGCTTCTTCACTTTTTTGTTTTCTTTGATCCGGTATTTCTTCCGCAGCTCGCGTATCCATTCCTTCTCCAGCCAGTCCTGGTAGTCGGTGATCACGTGCAGGCGGGCTTCCTCCAGGCTTTTGATGCCCGCGGGCACCGTTCCCTTCACGACTACCAGGTAAAAAATACCTTCTCCCTCGTAGCGGTGCGGGCCGGGTTGGCCA